>JBILKV010000008.1:0-52278 GCA_044376515.1 Chthoniobacteraceae bacterium
CGGGACTGCGGCGCTTTCGGTGAACACGCCGGTATCGATCACCACGCAACCGGCTTCGCTGGCGGTCAATCCGAACGCCTCGGCTACCTTCAGCGTGGTGGCCAGCGGGACGGCGCCGCTCGGCTACCAGTGGCGCAAGGACGGGAGCCCCATCGCCGGTGGCACGAACGCTTCGTATATAATCGCCTCCGCTGGAACGTCCCACGTTGGCAATTACGACGTGGTGGTCACCAACGTCGTGGGCAGCGTCGCCTCAGGTACCGCGGCGCTCTCGTTGAACAGCCCCGTATCGATCACTACGCAACCGGCCTCGCTGACGGTCAATCCCAACACTTCGGCGACCTTCAGCGTGGTGGCCGGTGGGACCGCGCCACTCACCTACCAGTGGCGCAGGGACGGGAGCGCCATCGCCGGTGGGACGAGTGCCTCGTACACGATCGCCTCCGCGGGGACGTCCCACGTCGGGAGCTACGACGTGGTGGTCACCAATGTCGTGGGCAGCGTCACCTCCGGTACCGCGGCGCTTTCGGTGAACAGCCCGGTATTGATCACCACGCAACCGGCTTCCCTGGTGCTCAATCCCAGTGCCCCGGCGACGTTCAGCGTGGTGGCCAGCGGGACCGCGCCGCTCAGCTACCAGTGGCGCAAGGACGGGAGCACCATCGCCGGTGGGACGAGCGCCTCGTACACGATCGCCTCTGCGGGGACGTCCCACGTCGGCAGCTACGACGTGATCGTCACCAACATTGTGGGCAGCGTCACTTCCGGCACTGCGGCGCTCTCGTTCAACAGCCCGGTATCGATCACCACGCAACCGGCTTCGCTAACGGTCAATCCCAACACTTCGGCGACGTTCAGCGTGGTGGCCAGTGGGACCGCGCCACTCACCTACCAATGGCGCAAAGACGGGAGCACTATCGCCGGTGGTACGAGTGCATCGTACACGATCGCGTCTGCTGGAACGTCCCACGTGGGCAACTACGACGTGGTGGTCACCAACGTCGTGGGAAGCGTGACCTCCGGCACCGCAACGCTTTCGGTGAACACGCCTGTATCGATCACGACGCAGCCGGCTTCGCTGACGGTCAATCCCAACGCCCCGGCGACTTTCAGCGTGGTGGCCGGCGGAACCGCACCACTCACCTACCAGTGGCGAAGAAATGGAACCAATATCGCCGGTGGGACGAGCGCCTCGTACATGATCGCGTCTGCTGGAACGTCCCACGTTGGCAATTACGACGTGATCGTCACCAACGTCGTGGGCAGCGTCACCTCCGGGACTGCGGCGCTTTCGGTGAACACGCCGGTATCGATCACCACGCAACCGGCTTCGCTGGCGGTCAATCCGAACGCCTCGGCTACCTTCAGCGTGGTGGCCGGCGGGACGGCGCCGCTCGGTTACCAGTGGCGCAAGGACGGGAGCACCATCGCTGGTGGCACGAACGCTTCGTACACGATCGCCTCCGCTGGAACGTCCCACGTTGGCAATTACGACGTGGTGGTCACCAACGTCGTGGGCAGCGTCACCTCCGGCACCGCGGCGCTCTCGTTGAACATCCCGGTATCGATCACCACGCAGCCGGCCTCACTAACGGTCAATCCCAATACTTCGGCGACCTTCAGCGTGGTGGCTGGTGGGACCGCGCCGCTCGGCTACCAGTGGCGCAAGGACGGGAGCGCCATCGCCGGTGGGACGAGTGCCTCGTACACGATAGCCTCCGCGGGGACGTCCCACGTCGGTAGCTACGACGTGGTCGTGACCAACATCGTCGGCAGCGTGACCTCCGGCACCGCGTCGCTTTCGGTGAACAGCCCGGTATCGATCACCACGCAACCGTCTTCGCTGGTGCTCAATCCGAACGCCCCAGCGACCTTCAGCGTGGTGGCCAGCGGGACCGCGCCGCTCGGCTACCAGTGGCGCAAGGACGGGATCGCCATTGCCGGTGGGACGAGCGCCTCGTACACGATCGCCTCTGCGGGGACGTCCCACGTCGGCAGCTACGACGTGATCGTCACCAACATTGTGGGCAGCGTCACCTCCGGGACTGCGGCGCTTTCGGTGAACAGCCCGGCATCGATCACCACGCAACCGGCTTCGCTGACGGTCAATCCCAACGCCCCGGCGACCTTCAGCGTGGTGGCCAGTGGGACCGCGCCACTCACCTACCAGTGGCGCACGGATGGGGGCACTATCGCCGGTGGGACGAGTGCTTCGTACACAATCGCGTCTGCTGGAACGTCCCACGTGGGCAACTACGACGTGGTGGTCACCAACGTCGTGGGAAGCGTGACCTCCGGCACCGCAACGCTCTCGGTGAACACGCCTGTATCGATCACCACGCAGCCAGCTTCGCTGACGGTCAATCCCAACGCCCCGGCGACCTTCAGCGTGGTGGCCGGCGGAACCGCACCACTCACCTACCAGTGGCGAAGAAATGGAACCAACATCGCCGGTGGGACGAGCGCCTCGTACATGATCGCCTCTGCGGGAACGTCGCAGGCTGGCAATTACGACGTAATCGTCACCAACGTCGTGGGCAGCGTGACCTCCGGCACTGCGGCGCTTTCGGTGAACATGCCGGTATCGATCACCACGCAACCGGCTTCGCTGGCGGTCAATCCGAACGCCCCGGCGACCTTCAGCGTGGTGGCCAGCGGGACCGCACCGCTTGCCTACCAGTGGCGCAAGGACGGGAGCACCCTCGCCGGTGGCACGAACGCTTCCTACACGATCGCCTCTACTGGAACGTCCAATGTTGGAAGCTACGACGTGGTCGTCACCAACATTGTGGGCAGCGTCACCTCCGGCACCGCGGGGCTCTCGTTGAATAGTGCGGTATCGATCACCACGCAACCGGCTTCGCTAACGGTCAATCCCAACGCCTCGGCGACCTTCAGTGTGGTGGCCAGTGGGACTGCGCCGCTCGGCTACCAGTGGCGCAAGGACGGAACGAACATTGCAGGCGCCACGAGCGCCTCCTACACAATCGGTGCTGCGCAGGCTTCCAACGCGGGCAGCTATGACGTGGTGGTCACCAACGTCGTAGGGAGCGTGACCTCCGGCACCGCGGCCCTCTCGGTGAACACGCCCGTATCAATCACCACGCAGCCGGCTTCGCTGACGGTCAATCCTAACGCGCCGGTGACCTTCACCGTGGCGGCCTCGGGAACCACGCCCTTGAACTATCAGTGGCGCAAGGGCGGCGCCAACATCACCGGGGCCACCAGCGGATCGCTGAGCATCACCTCGGCTCAGGCGTCTGACGCGGGCAATTACGATGTGATCGTTTCAAACGTGGTCGGGCCGGTGACCTCGGGCACCGCGGTGTTGTCGGTCAATGCTCCCGCCGCTATCACCAGCCACCCTGCGAGCCGCACGGTTAACGAAGGCGCGACTGTCTCACTCAGCGTGACTGCGGTCGGCACGGCTCCCATTTCCTACCTGTGGCGAAAGAACGGCAATCCGATTGCAGGTGGCACCTCCGCCACCTTGAGCTTTGCGAACGCCCAGACGACTGATTCTGGAAGTTATTCGGTGGTCGTCACAAACATCGTGGGCAGCACCACCAGTAACACCGCGGTTCTGCTCGTCTCCACCCCCGCAGCGATCACGACGCAACCGGTCTCGCTCGTGGTCAATCCGGGGGCACCTGCCTCCCTCGGTGTCTCTGTGTCGGGCACGCCACCTTTCGCCTACCAGTGGTTAAAAGGGGGCGCGCCGGTCTCGGGTGGGACCGGTTCCAGTCTGACCTTCGCCGCAACGCAGCCTTCGGATGCCGGTTCGTATTCCGTAGTGGTGAGCAACGCATCGGGCAGCGCAACGTCGGCGGCGGCGCAACTTTCCGTGAACACGCCGCCGAGCATCACCAGTCAGCCCGCAAACCTGACCGTGAACCTCAACGGTTCGGCGAGTTTCAGCGTCGGGGCGGCGGGTACGGCTCCCCTTTCTTACCAGTGGCGCATGGGCGGGGTTGCGGTGGTCAGTGGCGGGACGGCCGCGACCTACGTGATCCCTGTAACGCAAGTGGCCGACTCTGGAACCTACGATGTCGTCGTCACGAATGTCGCCGGCTCTGTCACGAGTTCGGGCGCAACACTCCGGTTGAATTTGCCTGTGCAAATCACCGCGCAACCAGCGTCTGTTTCGGTGAATCCCGGCCAACCGGTGTCCCTGAGTGTGGCGGCCACGGGCACTACGCCTCTCACCTACCAGTGGCGGAAGAACGGTGCATCCATCTCAGGCGCGACTGGGGCGAGCCTTGCAATTTCCTCTGCAATTGCATCGGATGCAGGAGCCTATGATGTGCTGGTAAGCAACATTGTGGGGGGCGTGACGTCTGGTTCAGCGAGCGTGTCGGTGAACTCCCCGCCGTTCATCACCACCCAACCGGCGGGGATCGCCGTCAATCCCGGGGCCGCTGCGAGCTTCAACGTCGTGGCCCTCGGTGCGATGCCAATCAGCTACCAGTGGCGCAGGGGAGGCGTTGCGATCGCAGGGGGAACGGGTTCCACGCTGATCGTGCCGTCGGCCCAGCAGGCGGACGCGGGCGTGTACGATGTGGTGGTCACAAACGCCCTCAGCAGCACAACCTCCAGCGGGGCCACGCTCGCGTTGAATGCGCCTCCCAGCGTCGCCTCGCAGCCCTTGGGAACGACCCTGGCGTTGGGGGCATCCGCCACATTGAGTGTGGGTGCGACGGGAACGACACCCCTTTCCTACCAGTGGCGCAAGGGTGGCGTTGCCGTCGCGGGAGCCACGGGGGCAACCTTCCAGATCGCCTCGGCGAATGTTTCCGACGCCGGGAGTTATGACGTGGTCGTGACCAACATCGCGGGCGCCGTTACCAGCAACGCGGCGGTGGTCGTGGTCAACTTCCCGGTGACCATCCAAACGCAGCCGGTCCCGCTCACGGTCAATCCGGGGGAACCGGCCTCTTTCAGTGTTGTGGCGGTGGGATCCGGGACGCTCTCCTACCAGTGGAGGAAGGGCGGGGTGGCGGTTTCGGGTGCCAATGCCGCGACTTACACGATTTTGAACGCGCAGGCTGGCGACGCATGGGACTACGACGTTCTCGTCAGCAACTCCATCAGCACCGCCATCAGCACGCGGGCCGCCCTCGGCGTGAGAGCTCCCGTGACGATCACCTCCCATCCGGCGACGAAATCGGTGGTGCCGCTTGCACCCCTGAGCCTTTCGGTTGCCGCCATGGGCACTGGGCCGCTCTCCTACCAGTGGCGCAAGGGCGGCGTTCCGATAGTGGGAGCCACCGGCGCCGCGTTCACGATCACCTCCGCCCAATTGGCGGATGCGGGAACCTACGACGTGCGGGTCACTAACGCTGTGGGCACTGTGCAGTCCAATCCGGCGGTTGTCACGGTGGTGACGCCGGTCACCATCACCAGCAACCCAACGGGTGGGGTCGCAGACGCGGGGACTCCCTTTATGCTGAGTGTCACGGCGTTGGGTACGGCACCACTTTCCTACCAGTGGCGCAAGGATGGCCTGCCAATTTTGGGCGGAACTGCCGCGACGTATCCGATTGCCTCGTTGCAAGGTACTTCCGCCGGAGCGTACGACGTGGTGGTGACCAACCCGGCGGGCAGCGTGCCCAGCGCCATCGCGAACCTCTCGGTGAACACTCCGCCTGAGATCACCAAGCAACCCGTCTCGCTCAACGTGATTCTGGGGATTAACACGGGGTTCAGCGTGACCGCCAAGGGTGGGATGCCGCTCTCCTATCAATGGCGCAAAGCCGGCGTCAACCTCTCGGGGGCGACCGGCGCATCGCTTGCGTTTTCCCCAGTGGGCGAGTTGGACATGGGTACCTACACGGTGGTTGTGAGTAACTCGCTCGGGAGCGTCACCTCCTCGGAGGCCGTACTGGCACGCACCTACGGCCCGATGATTATCGAACAACCGGTTGCTACTGCGGTGAATCCCGGAAAGAGCACGACGTTGCAGGTCGGCGCGGTTGGCCCGGCGAACGCGGGCGCACTCAGCTATCAATGGCGCAGGAATGGCGTGGCCATTTCTCGTGCCACCGGCGCGACCTACACCATCACCTCGGCACAAACCTCAAACGTGGGCCTGTTCGACGTGCAGGTCAGGAACGGTTCCGGCAGCACCCTGAGCGATCCGGTGGAAGTCACCCTCAACATCGCGCCGACCATCGTGAGGCAACCTTCGAGTGTGGCCGTCAATCCCGGGGGAACCACGACCCTCAGCGTGACCGCCCAGGGGACGGGGCCGTTGACCTACCAGTGGAGGCGTTCGGGCGTCGCCGTGGCCGGGGCGAACCAGAGCACCTACTCGGTCGAACAGGCGCAGGCCTCCAACGTTGGCAGCTACGACGTGCTTGTCGGAAACATGGTCCGGTCGGTGGCAAGTTCCGCCGTGACGGTGAGTCTCAACCGTCCAATCACCGTCACCTCGCAGCCTGCTTCCCTTGCGGTCAACCCGGGGGGATCCCGGACGCTGAGCGTCCAGACTACGGGGACCGGACCGGTGGCCTACCAGTGGCGCCTCTCAGGGGTGGCGATTCCTGGAGCCAACTCCTCCTCGTACACCGTTTCGAGCGCATCCATTATAAATACAGGAAGTTACGATGTGGTCATAAGCAATGCCGTCGGCAGTGTGGCGAGCAGTGTCGCCTTGGTTTCGCTGAACACCCCCGTGATCATTCTGGCCCAGCCATTGGGGACGGTTGTGAATCCCGGCAAGCCTGTCACCTTCAGCGTGGCCGCTGCAGGGACCGGCCCGTTCACCTACCAGTGGCGCAAAAACGGCGTCTCCATTGGCGGTGCGACGGGCGCCTCCTACTCCATTGGTGCTGCTCAACTTTCACACGCCGGGAGCTACGACGTGCGCGTGACCAATCCCGTTAACACGGTCACGAGCAACTCCGCCGTGCTCACGCTCAACACGCCCGTCTCCGTCGTGACCCAACCTGTCTCCCGGATTGTCAACCCGTGGGCGCCGGTGGAGCTAAAGGTCGTGGCAACCGGTTCGGCTCCCATCACCTACCAGTGGCGCAAGGGAGGCGTCGCGATTGCCGGCGCCACCTCGGCGACCTTGTCCCTCGCGGCTGCGCAACCCGCTGACGCGGGTTCCTACGACGTGGTGGTAACCAACCCGGTCGGCAGTGTCATCAGTTCCTCCGCCCGCGTGTCGCTGAACCAACCGGTGTTCATCACCACGCATCCCGCCAGCGTTTCCATTAACAGCGGGAATTCGAGGACCTTGAGCGTCGCGGCCACCGGCACTGCGCCCTTCACCTACCGGTGGCGCAAGGACGGGGTGGAAATTCCGGGGGCCACCTCCTCCTCACATGTAATCTCCTCCGCAAATGCTTTGAGTGTAGGGGTTTATGATGTCATGGTGGGTAATGTTGTCGGGAGTCTCACGAGCAACCCGGCTGTCGTGACACTGAACACACCTGTGACCATCTCGACTCCCCCCGTCGGCGTTGTGCTCAACCCGGGAGCGCCTTTGTCCCTGTCGGTGACAGCCGCCGGCACGGCACCGATCACCTACCAGTGGAGGCGAAATGGCGTTGCCATCACCGGTGCGACGGGTGCTGCCTTCACTCTGGGCAGCGTCTCCTCCGCCAGCGCGGGGAGCTACGACGTGGTAGTCACCAACGTGGTCGGGGCAGTGGTCAGCCCGCAGGCCGCGGTTGCAGTGAACTCCCCGGTCCAGATCCGCACCCAGCCTGTGGGCGGATCGGTGGTTCCGGGAGGCACGCGGTCCTTCAGCGTGCTTGCTTCGGGTTCTCCAACGCTCACCTACCAGTGGCGCAAGAACGGGGTGAACATTCCCGGGGCGACGAATGTGAGTTACGTGGTCACCTCGGCAGGGGAGTCGGATGTGGGGACCTACGACGTGGTGGTCAGCAACGCCGTTGGTCCTGTGGCGAGTAGTCCGGCGGCGCTGACGCTTTCGGTACCGGTGTCGATCACGACCCAACCCCTCGGCGCGGCGCTCAACCCGGGGGCGTCGAGAACGCTCACGGTCGCCGCCTCCGGCACCCCTCCCTTCACCTACCAGTGGAGAAAAAACGGAGCTTCCATTTCGAGCGCGACCTCGGCCAGTTACTCGCTCAGCGCCGTGCAGCAGGCGAGCGCCGGGAGTTATGACGTGATCGTGACCAACGTGGTGGGCAGGGTCGCGAGCAATCCAGCGGTCATTTCGGTCAATGTGCCTGTCACCATCCGCACCCAACCCGCCGCGCAGTCGGTGGGCGCGGGCACTTCGGTGCAGTTGAGTGTGGAGGCGACGGGCACCGCGCCCCTAACCTACCAGTGGAGGAAAAACGGGACGAACATCACGGGTGCCAATGCCCCAAGCTTCAACGTGACTGAGGCGCGGGTGTCAGATTCGGCGACCTATGCCGTGGTGGTGGGCAATGCCGTTGGCAGCGTGACCAGTGCCAATGCGATTGTGACGGTCAACGCAGCCGTGACCAAGACGATCTACAAATACGTTTCCGGCAGCTTCACCTGGAGCCAGGCGGACGCCGACGCCAAGGCTCGCGGCGCGCGTCTTGCCACGATAACCGACCCGGTCGAATGGAGTGCCGCGCAAAGCCAACTCGGGTCCAATGCCAGCAGGGTCCTCTGGTTGGGAGGCTACAAGACGACCGAAGGAAACCCTGCGGGCGCTTGGAAATGGGTGAGCGAGGAACCCTTCGTCACCGTGCGCTGGAAAGGAGAGGAACCCGAAGACTCAACGGGGACGCGCAATTATCTGGCGGTGAACGGGCCGGGTCTGGATGTGGGAAGCTGGAGCAAACTGGATTCCTCCGGCCGGGATGCGGGCGGCGTCGTGAGGGCGGTTGGCTACGTGCTGGAGCAGGAACCGGTGCAGATCAATTCGCAACTGACGGCGCAAGCCATCGCCTTTGGGCAGTCGCTGACGCTGAGCGTGGCGGCCAGCGGCGCGGCACCACTGACGTACCAGTGGAGGCGCAACGGGGTTGCCATCAGCGGGGCCACGGCTGCCACCCACACCATCAGCGGAGCGCAGGCCTCCAGCGAGGGCAGCTACGACGTGGTTGTCGCCAATCCTTGCGGCAGCCTGGCGAGCAACACCGCTTTCATCAGCGTGAACACGCCGGTGACGATCACCTCACAACCGGTCGGCGTTCAGGTCAATCCCAACGCCGGTTTTCAGCTTTCTGTGGCCGCCTCCGGGACCGGTCCCTTCACGTATCAGTGGCGCAGAGACGGCGGGGAGGTCGCTGGTGGCACCGCCTCGAGTCTTGCGATCGGCTCGGCGCAGGCCTCCGATGCCGGCGCCTACCAGGTGGTGGTTACCAATGCCGTGAGCAGTGCGACCAGCGGTGTGGCAACCGTGGCGCTCAACGTGCCCTTGACCATTACCAGCCATCCGCTCGGTGCGGTGTTGAACCCGACCGGGTCGGTCACGCTGAGCATTGGGGTCACGGGAACTTTTCCTGCCAGCTACCAGTGGCGCAAAGACGGAGTGCCGATCAGCGGCGCGACAGCCGCGACCTACACGGTTGCCGCAACGCAGGTCTCGGGCGCTGCAACCTACGACGTCGTGGCGACCAACGTTGTGGGCTCGGTTTCCAGTAATCCCGCCGTCGTTTCGGTCAACTCTCCGGTCACCATTCTCGAGCATCCGGTTGCACTGTCTGTGAACCCCGGCGCCGTCGCGGTCTTCCGGGTCGAGGCCATTGGCACGTCTCCGCTCACCTACCAGTGGCGGCGTAACGGCGTGGCGATCGCCGGCGCCAACGCCTCCAGCTACACGTTGAGTGCCGCCGAGGCCGCGAGCGCCGGTAACTTCGACGTGCTGGTATCAAACGTCGTCGGCTCGGTGGCAAGTAGCTCCGCGGCTTTGAGCTTCAATGTTCCAGTGAGCATCACCGCCCAACCCGCGGGCGGGGCCCTCAACGCCGGCGCGACCTCCACCCTCTCTGTGACTGCAACCGGAACCAACCCGCTCACCTACCAGTGGTTCCGCAACGGGGAAGCCATTGAGGGCGCTACCGCGCGGACCTACACCATCGGCAACGCGCAGCCAGCCGACGCGGGTGTGTATCAGGTCGCCATCAGCAACCCGGTGGGAACCGTGGCGAGCGCCCAGGCCGCGGTGACCCTCAACGCGGTGCCAACAGTCGTGTTGCAACCCCTGCCGGTCAACGTCAACCCTGGCGCCGCGGCCAGTTTCAATGTCACGGCCGAGGGAACCGCGCCGCTTCGGTACCAGTGGCGTCGAGACGGTGTTCCGATTTCGGGGGCGACGGCAGCCACCTACTCGATTGCCGCGGCGCAGGCGTCCCACGCCGGTTCCTATGATGTTGTTGTCACCAACGTCGCAGGGAATGCCGTCAGCGGCGCGGTGCCGTTGGAACTCAACGTGCCGATCCGGATCACCACCCAGCCTGGGTCCATTGCCCTTAATCCCGGAGGCTCCACCATGCTGAGTGTGGTGGTGGAGGGTACCGGCCCGATTGCGTACCAGTGGCGTCGTAACGGCCTGCCGATCGATGGGGCCCTCGGATCCAGTTATGTGATCTCCGCGGCTACGGAAGCCGACGTGGGCGGTTATGAGGTGCTCGTCACCAACGTGGTCGGCAGTGTCACCTCGTCCAGAGCGCAAGTTTCGCTGAACGCGCCGGTGGTGTTCCTCCAGCATCCGGCGGGCCTTTCGGTTAACCCCGGTGCGACGGCGACCTTTAGCGCCGTGGTCTCGGGCACCGCGCCGTTCACCTACCAGTGGACGAAAGACGGCAGCCCGGTCCCGGGTGCCACGGGGGCGGCACTGGTCCTTTCCGGGGTGCAGGCGGTGGATTCGGGCAGTTACGCCGTGGTCGTTGGAAATCCTGTCGGTAGTCTGAGCAGCGTTGCGGCGAGTTTGTCGGTGAACACGCCCGCGACCATTGACACGCAGCCTCAGGGAGCCTTGATCAAACCCGGCGACAGCCTCACCTTGAGCGTCGCTTCCTCGGGCACCGCCCCGTTGAGTTACCAGTGGTACAAGAATGGCATTGCGATAGCTGGCGCCTCCAGCGCGGGTTACGCGATCTCCGGTGCCAGAGACAGTGACTCTGCCGACTACACGGTTGCGGTCAGTAACATCGCGGGAACCGTTTTCAGTGAGAGGGCGGCGGTGACTGTGGCCGTGGGGGTGAGCATCGTCACCCAACCCTCGAGTTTCACCGCGTTGCTCGGCGGGACTACGACCCTGAGCCTCACGACCGCCGGCACCGGTCCGATCGCCTACCAGTGGCGCAAGAGCGGGGTGGACATCCCCGGGGATGCGGGCAAAGGCTCAAGCCTTGTGCTCTCGCCCGTTCAGGCCACTGATGCGGCCACCTACGACGTGCTGGTGTCCAACGTGCTCAACGCCGTGAGAAGCAATCCTGTGACCGTGGTGGTTCAGGACCCAGTCAAGATCGCAACCCAGCCCTTGAGTCCGGCGGGACCGGTGAAGGCCGGCAAATCGTTCAGCTTTACCGCCGCCGCGAGCGGAACCGGCCCCCTCTTTTTCCAGTGGCGTAAGGACGCCGTGCCCCTACCGGGCGCCAACTCGGCGACCTATTCGGTGGCGATGCTGGACGAATCGTATGCCGGTTCCTACGACGTGGTGGTGACCGGGCCTTGGAACAGCGTGGTGAGCGCACCCGCCACGCTCACGATCAAATCTCTGACGGACGGTCCTCCGGTGGTGATGACCCATCCGGTGAATACGACGGTGGCGTGGGGCAAGCCTGCAACGCTTTCTGCGATGGTCTGCTCCAGAGAGCCCTTCCGTTATGAATGGGTCAGGACCGGCACCAACGCCGTGGTTGCGCGGGGAGACTCGGGCCCGGCAACCGGCTTGGTGATCAAGTATACGGTTGCCGCGGTCAAGGATTCCGACGAGGGACTTTATGAGCTGAAGTTGATCGGCGCGAACGGTCAGGCCAATGATACTACCGATCCGGCGGCCATCCGCCTAAACATGGCTTTCGGGGAAGCCAGACTGCTCAGGGGCACGTGGAAGATGGATCTGAGTCAGGTGCAAACTGACGCCTCCGCGACGGTGGTCCTGCCCAGTTCGGTCCCGCCAAACGACATGCTCAGTGTCGGAATCAAGACCGCCGCGCCCGCGACCTTTTCGTGGATTCATCGCTCGGGGATTGGCACGGTGACGCGACTGACCAGCCAGACGGGCCCGGTCCTCAACTTCAAGGATGTCGTTCGGCTGAGGGGTTTCTATGTGCTCACCGTCACCGCCGGAGGAACTTCCCGCTCGATCACTTTCCAAGCACTCTCCTTCGCGTCGCAAAGCTCGGCAACCGCGCCCCCCGACGTTTCGGGAGTAACCTTTCTCACTCCTTCGCTCACGGTTTCAGTGGGAGGCGCCGCCGACTTCGCGGTGACCGCTTCAGGCAGCATAGCTGGGTACCGCTGGTGGAGAAAAAAGGGGGCGGTGGAGACGCAGTTGGTCAATGTGGGCTTCAGTCCGTGGCTCACGATCGATTCCGTGACGCTTGACGACGACAACACTGAATACTTTGTAGAGGTATTGAGTGCCGTTCCCGGCGCACAACCGGTGAGGAGCCCTCTCCCAAATGCGAGCCTCGATGTTGTCGCCGTCGGAGACTGAGCACCTGCGGGTCACGCGTTCCCGCTCGCACTGTGCTCTTCCCGGAGCGCATGCTGCGGACTCGGGATCCCGGCCCAAACATCGTCAGACCGGGAAATAATCTCACCCGGACCCGCGGGAGCTATTCACCACAAAACGGGCGCAAGGCCGGACGCGTCTCCGCGTGAGAGGTGTTTTGTTTCTGGGATATCGGGGGCCGGGATGATTACCGCCTGGCTTGGAGTGCAGTGATCGTGCCGGTGCTACTGGCAAATCTGGGCGCCGCGATTCCGAGGCCATGGAGCATCGTGAGAAACAGGTTCGCCAGCGGCGCGTTGTTCTGGGTGTCGAATGAAAGGTCCCTGCCGTGTTCAAATCCGCCCCCTGCCAGAATGATGGGAAGATTCTGGTTGCTGTGTGAATTGGCGTTCCCCAGACAGCTTCCGTAAAGCACCTGGGTGTGATCCAACAAGCTGCCCCCGGTCTCCTCGACGGCTTGAAGTGATTCGAGAAGCGATCCAAACGCGGCCATCTGCGCCTCCTCGATTTTGAAAAGTTCGGCGATCTTTTCGGGTTCGTTGCCGTGGTGGGTGAGGCTGTGGGTCTCGTTCTTGACCCCCTGCACGTGAGGCACCACCGAGAAGGTGCTCAACGTGAGGGTCACCACGCGGGTGCTGTCGGTCTGCAGCGCGAGGCGGATGAGGTCGAACATCAGCTTCGACTTTGCAATGACCTCGTTGGCGTCGGCGATATCCCTAGGCTGGGGGTAGTCCGTGGCGGGCTTGGGACGGTTCTCCCACGCGATGTTGCGCCCGAGACGGCCTTCAAGTTCCCGCACGCTTTGGAAGTACTGGTCCAGACGGCTGCGGTCTTCGGGGGCCGCGGTTTTCTCGAGGCGCTCCGCCTTGTCCTTTAACAGATCCAGCACGCTGCCGCCCGCAATGATCCGGCGCATGGTTCCCGCTTTTTCCTCCGGGGTGCCCGCCACAAACAGGCGGCGGTAGAGCCGCTCCACGCTGGTCTCGGTGGGTAGCACAACGCCCGAACGTGAAACCGCAATCGAATCGGCGTAGTGCTCGCCTTTGCGCACCGACAGGGCGAGCGAGGGAAAACGGGTTTCCAATCCGATGTGCTCCGCGGCGAGTTGGTCGAGTGAAACGCTGTTGCGGAAGGTCGGCTGGCCCGGATGCGGCGCACCCGTCAGAAAACACTGCCCCGCATGATGGTTTCCATCGACACCGGGATGCGATACGCCGCTCAAGGCAGTGAAATGCCGCCGGTGCTTTGAAAGCAAATCCAGGTAGGGGCTGGCGCTCTCGTCTGCCTTCGGGAAGAAAAACTGTGGCATCATTCCCAGTGGGACGTGGATGGCCAGCAGCCGCTTGGTCGGCGGTTTTTCGGCCGCCCTTCCCATCAAGGGCAATGCCAGACAGCCACCCGCGGCCCGGAGAAACGTGCGGCGGGTCGTTTTGTGAGATGATGGGGGAGGATTCATGGTTGGGAATTTCTGCAGGTGGTGGGTCCGGGGTTTTTCTCCAGCCCGCCCGGGGCGTGGGAGCCGGAGAAACCTGGTGGGTTTCGGGATTATCGAAAGGTACGGGTTGGTGGGGCGGCACGGACGCGGTCTCAACGGATGTGGGACGGCTCCGGGAAGAGCAGTCGGCTGGCTCCAAGGGCGTGTAGGAGGGAGCGCATGCGGTATCCTCCGGACCGGGTGCTCTCGACGATATGCCGGATCTCCGCCCGGTCGGCGTAGCCGACATCCATTCCGGTCGCATACCGGGAGAGATGCGCAACAAATGCCTCCGCGAGACGCTGCTGGTCGCTGAGGAGCAGCCGGTTGAGTGCTGCCACGTGTTCGAACGCCCGTCCGTCGGACAGAGCGCCCGAGGCGTCCACCTTCGGGCCGAGTTTGTATTGTACCCTCCAAGGGGTCTTTCCTTTCTCGGGCGGTTCGTCACCGGCCCCGTTGGAACGATAGCGCTCACGCAGTCCGCCGATTGGGTCGAAGGATTCCAGCGCAAATCCCGGCGGGTCGATCCTGGCGTGGCAGGCCGCGCAGTTGGCGTCATTGCGGTGGCGGTCGAGCTGTTCCCGGACGGTGGTGGTTCCGCGGGTGTCCGGGTCAATCTGGCTGATCCCGGGCGGGGGAGGGGGCGCAGGCGAGTTGAGGAGGCGGTCCATGACCCAGACACCCCGTTTGACCGGCGAGGTGGTCGTTCCGTTTGCGGTGAGTTTGTGAATGGCCGCCTGTCCCAGGAGGCCGCCCCGGAAATTCTCGTGCGCCTGGAGCGGCACCTTCCGGACCTCGACGCCGGGCACCCCGGCGACGCCGTAGTGTTCGGCAAGCCTTTGCGTCAACATCGCGAAACCGGGCTGCAGGAGGGAGCCGATCGGAAGATCCTCCTCCAGCAGGTTCCTGATGAAAGCCCGAGACTCGGCCGCCATGCCCTCGTGCAGCAAAAAACGATATTCCGGGTAGAGTTGCGGGTCGGGGGTGGTTTCCTCCAACCGGTTGAGCTCGAGCCACTGGTCGGTGAAGTCCTCAATGAATCTGCCGCTGCGGGGATCCGTCAGAAGGCGGTCGATCTGCCCGCGCAGGACTGCCGGGCGTAGCAGCGTTTCATCGCGCGCCTTCTCCAGCAGTTCCTCATCCGGCGGGCCATTCCAGAGCCAGTAGGAAAGCCTGGAGGCGAGGGTGAACCCGGCTTTGTCCCCGAACAACCCTCGGCCGTCTTTGGTATCCGCCGGTTGGAAGAGAAACTCGGGGGAGGTCAAAATGGCGACGTAGACGCGCCGCATGGCGTCTTCAAAACAGTCCTTTGCAAGTAATCGCGCCTTGAGCAGGGAGACGTAGGGCTCAGCTTCCCCGGGTCCCACCTCGCGCCGAAACGCCCTTGGCAGGAATGCCCCGAGCAGCCGGCGGCCATCCTCCTCCGGTTGTTCCGACTGGACCGTTTCCAATGCGGGAGCTCTTTCGTTCGGGGGAAAGTCCCTCTGCAGGTTTGGCAGGTAGCCGGTAAGGCTGCGGACAACCTCCCGCCGTGGCGGAATGGAATCGTCTCCGGCCGGCAATGGACGGATCGGCAGAACGCCAAACAGCCGCCTGTGACTCTCCGGCGGCCAGCTTTGGTGCAGTGGTCCCTCGATTTCAAACCAGTCGAGCGCCACTCCCGGCCCAACGTGTTTTGCGGCGCGCCCCGCGACCTGTCCGATGCGCAGGCCATTCCAAGGAATAGAAACAGGGTCGAAGACGATCGACTCATGGCTGTTCAAATAGGCGGTGAATTCGGTCTCCTCCGATTGCATGGGGGGAGCGGAGAAGGCGCGCAAGAGCCGGCCGCCCTCCTGTTGTTTTCCCTCCTCGTGCGCCCGCAGGACGGCGGCCTGCGGATTCGGACAGTCCACTGGCCTGCCTTCTTTCCATTGAAAGCCCCACAGCGAGATCCTGAGCCGGTAGATCCCCGCATACACTGGGGACACATTGAGCGCAGCCTCGTAGCCGGCAAGGTTGGGATTGAGCAGGCCCACGGCGCTCTGGCTCTGCGCAACCCCGGGACCCTTCACAAGGTTCCGCCTTTCCTCAATGTCCGGTCCGTCGTGGCCCACATGCCCCGTTTTATCTTCGAATCCGCCGCGGACGGGCAGGGCAGGGTCGGGTTGCTTGTCTTTCAGGAGCACGTACTGCCCTTGAATCAGGTTTCCGCCAAACTTGAAGAGGCCCGCCGGGTAGACGCGTTTTCGGTAGACCGGCGGGGGGGCGCTTCGTGTCGCGATCGCTGCATCCAGAGCCTTTTCCACGGCTTCCTGGTAGGCGGTGAGGTGGCCCGGGGAGAGGTCCAATCCGCCGGCAATCTTGTCATAACCAGCCACGCGTCCGTCCGCCGGAAGCATTTCAACAACGTCCAACTTTGGCAGGGCGAGCAGGTCGCAGAGAGTGTTCTCAAACTCCCTGCGCGTCATCCGGCGCATCCGGATCCGGCCCGTTTCAGCGGTGCTTGTGGCCGCAACAAGGCGGGAGTCGAGCGCGCCCAGAAAAGTCCGCGCCGCATCCGGATCCGGCCTCCGTTTCTTTTGAGGCGGCATTTCACCCCGCTCCACCACGTCGTGGATCTTGATCCAAACCGGCGTGTTTTCTGCGCTGAACTCGAGGGCAGTGAGGTCCAGGCGCCCCTTTTTCGCATCCGCGTCGTGGCATTCGTAACAGTGCTGTTCAAGGAAGGTTTCCGTGATGCCGCTGGCCGGGAACGGGACGAGCCAGAGCAGAAGCGCGAGCACCCAAGCCCCCACGGGTGCCTCAGGGGGGGCGGATTCCCGGAAGTGGCGCGATCCGCACCCTTGCGAGGCGCGGGAAGGGGCGGTTGTTTCCGCCAACGGATCCGACTCGGCCGGGCTCGCGAATTCCGTCGGGTTGTGTGAATTGGAGGGGAAAGAAAATGGTGTCACGAATTTCGGATGGGCGCCTGGTCTTGTGCCCTCTCTTCCAAGAGCGGCAGGGAACGGTTTTTTGGTTGTCACCGCACGAAGGGTCCCCTAGTGTCCCCAGCCCGTTTCATTGCGCAATCCGAAAACCCTTACCGTTGGTCCTTGGGCCGAGTGCATTGGCACTCAGCCGTATGCGCCAAGGGAAACCCGGTGAGATCCTAGAAAATATCCGCCCTCCGGCGGTCCCAAACATCATGTCAGTCCGACTTGGCCGATTCGAAATGCCCTCCTCCCTAGTGAAGGACGAGGCCTCCCGCACCGATACCTTCGCGAAGTTCATCGCCGAGCCCTTTGAGGCCGGCTACGGTCACACGGTCGGTAATTCTCTGCGCCGCGTGCTGCTTTCCTCTTTGGAAGGCGCTTCCATCACCGCGGTGAAGATTGCCGGTGCCAACCATGAGTTTCAGACCCTGCCCAACGTGGTCGAGGACGTCACCGAGATTGTCCTCAACCTCAAGCGGGTCAAGTTCAAGGCCCACGACCACGAGATCCGCAACCTGCACATCTCCGTCAACAAGGAAGGCACCGTCACCGCTGGTGATATTCAGGATTCGGCGCAGTGCGAGGTCGTCAACAAGGATCTCATCATCTGCACTCTCGACAAGAAGGTGAAGTTTGAAGCCGAACTTGAGGTGCGCGTCGGCCGCGGGTTCGCCACGGGCGACCAAAACAAGCGCGCCGATCAGCCCATCGGAGTGATCGCCTTGGATTCGATCTTCTCCCCGGTGACCCGCGTGAAGTACGCGGTGGAGAACACCCGGGTTGGTCAGCGCACCGACTACGACCGCCTCATCCTCGAGATTTGGACCGACGGTCGCATCTCTCCGGAGGACGCGCTGGTGCAGTCCTCGAGCATCCTCAAGCGCCACTTCGAACCCTTCTACGGCTACGACGAGAACGCCGTGGAGTTCACCGAGGAACAGCCGCAGCAAAGTCAGGAAAACCAGAAGCTCAAGAAGCTGCTCAACATGAGCGTCAACGAAATCGAGCTTTCGGTGCGCGCCGCCAACTGCCTCAACAACGCCAATATCACCACAGTTGGACAGCTCGCCCAGAAGTCCGAAAGCGAGATGCTGAAGTACCGGAACTTCGGTAAAAAATCACTCAACGAGATCAAAGACAAGCTGCACCAACTGGGGCTCTCCCTCGGGATGAAGTTCGACTCGGGCCTTGTGGAACCAAACTCGCCCGAGACCTCTCTGGTCCCGCGCTAACCTCAACCAAACCCCGCCCTTCCTTATGCGTCATCAACGGAAAACCCTGAAACTCGGCCGCTCGCAGGCCCATCGCGACGCGCTTCTGGCCAACCAGGTCATCAGCCTGATCGAACACAACCGCATCAAGACCACCCTGGCCAAAGCCAAGGCGGTGCGTCCATTCGCGGAAAAAATGGTCACCATCGGGCGCAAGAACACCCTCCACGCCAAGCGGTTGGCGTTGTCCTACCTGCTTCACAATAAGGACGCCGTCCGCGCCCTCTTTGACAAGGTCGCGCCGCGGACCGCCGGAAGGCAGGGCGGGTACACCCGGATCATCAAGCTGGGTAACCGGAACAGCGACGCCGCCGAAATGGCGTTTCTGGAATGGGTGGACCACGCACCGGCCGCTGCAGAGGCTCCGGTGGAGGCGGATTCCTCGGCTACGGCCGGCGCTTAGGCGGTTGGGTTTTGCATAGTATCTGGATTGCGTTAGGCGCCCCCTTGAGAAGGGGGCGCCTACTCGCGTTTTTAGGTGTAGCCCTCTTTTTTCAAAATGGTTGTGGTGTCGGGTGCTCGACCCTTCTAGGATGAGGACTATGGCGGCTACGTTTTCCTCGTAGGCCCCGTATCCCCCGAAAAGACCAAACCTATGCGCTACTCGCGAACCGCGGCGATGGTGGTGGCGGCGGTGTCGATGGCGGTTCCTTCCGCACCGGCACAAGACACTCTGAGTGAGGAGGGCTTCGAGTTTTTCTACGATTCCCTCGTCCCCTACGGTGAGTGGATCCGGGTCGGCAACTACGGGCCGTGTTGGAGGCCGGAAACCGATGAGAACTGGGCGCCGTATACAGAGGGGTATTGGGCCTACACGGACGTGGGGTGGACTTGGGTGAGTCACGAACCCTTCGGCAGCATCGTGTACCACTACGGTCGCTGGCTGCTCACCGACCGCGGGTGGTGCTGGGTGCCGGGGGCTGACTGGTCGCCTGCCTGGGTTTCTTGGAGAACGGGGCAGGACTATGTGGGCTGGGCGCCCCTTCCGCCTGAAGTGCCGTGGCATCCGCAGCGGGGCATCAGCACCTGGGTGGACGTGCACACCGAGATCGGTCCGGCTTACTACCGGTTTTGTGCGGTCCGAGACTTCACTTCGCCGGTTCTCTCGGGAGTCCTCCTGAGGCCGTCCAGAAATTCGCTCATCATGGTGCGTACCGAGAACGTCACCCAGATTACCGTGAGAAACAGCACGGTTTTTTGCGGCGGGCCCCGGTTCGACTGGGTCACCGAGCGCTCCGCGGGGCGGGTCCCACTTCTACGGGTGGCCCGCGAGGAAAACGTCAGCCGTTTTCGCAGCCTTCAACCCCTCGGCGGTGGGGTGCAGAACATTGTCCATAACAACATTTTGGTGCTCCCGGCGCCGCGGCGGGTCGAGGTCAACGCATTCGTGCAAACCCTGCCGGCCCAGTCCGTGAACGTGTCGGTATCCAAGGGCTGGTATTCCAACCGCTCTGAGAACGAGCGGATCAAATCCCACATCAACCGGGAGTGGGAGGAGCGTCGCACGCAGCCGTCCGCACCCTCAACGGTCCGGGATCCCAACGGGGCGACGGTGCGGTTGACCCCGCCGACCGCCGCCGAAAAGGCCGCACTCCTTGGAGAAATCGGGACGAATCCAGATTCCCTGTCCGTGCCGGGGGGCGGAGCGGGCCGTCTGGGGAAAGGTGCACAAGGTGGGTTTTTACAGGGCGAAGGGCGGGCCTTGGAAGTGCCGAAGGCGCAGCCGGTTCAGACGCCCGCCTCACCCCTCGCGCCTCCGGCGCAGGCCCCGGTGCAAAACCCTGGCAGCTCGTCCGGTGTCGATACGCTCTCCGGGGTCGGAACCAACAGGCAACCCAGCGTACCATCCCAGCGGCCCATCCCGCAGCAGTCGAGCAACCAGTCCTTGCCGTTGAAGCTCGAGACGCATCAGGCGGTCCGTGACCTACCCAGCCCCACGAGCTCCGCGCCGGTCTTCAACAAACCGGCGAGCGGTCTGACGCAGAAACAGACCGCCGGCCCATCCGGTGGCGGTAGACTCGAAAGCGGCACCGGCGGCGGCATTGGAGTTCAGCCTGTTCAACCGCCGGCCAACTTGGAAACCCGCCCGGCCCAGCAATCCTCTCCGATCCAATCGCCTGCCCGAAGCCCGTTCGCGACGACACCGGGCATGCCATCGCCCATTGCCGGGCAACCGGCGCGGAGCGGCCTACCCGGGTCCGAGCTCGATGCTCCTTCCCGAAACCAGCCACGCCCGGCTGCGTCGAAAAGTCCCGCCGGAGGGGTTGTTTCGCAAGGCGGCTCCTCGCCTACCCGTCCCGTGTCGGAGGCTCTCCCGGGCTTTTCGCAGCCGCCAGTGTCGCGCGCCGGCTCGGCATCGCAACAGCAGTCCCCGCAGACTCAGCAGCCCTTCCAGTCAAGGCAACCGGCTTCTGCCTTCGGCGGGTTTCCGTCAACCCGGGAGGGTGCCCCGTCGCCCTCCTCCCCGGGAGGGCCGTCCCGGAGCTTCGGAAGCTCGCCACCGGTGCAGACCGTCTCGCCGTCCCGTCCGGGGCAGTCGGCGGCTTCGTTTGAGCAGCCTACCCGGATTCAGAGCCCGGGAGTGCCGCAGGCATCCCGTCCGGTGCAGTCCTCCTTCGGGGCTCCTTCCAACCCTGCCGGTGCGGGCATCTCCGCCGGCAGCCGACCCTCTGCACCACCGGCGGGAGCGGGAATGGCGCCTTCGCCCGCGTCTTCTGCCTCGCAGACTGCGCCGACGGGAACACCAGGGCAGAAGAAAAAGCCGGGAGACCCCGGCTACGTTCCCAGCGCTCCGTGACTGTACTGCGCCCGCTGTGTTTCGGGGGAATAACGGGGCGATCCGGTCCCCCTCCGGCCGGCCGGCCTGGCTCTGGCTGCAATCCTCAGACTTCGATCCCAGATAGGTTTTTCAAACAGGGCTATCCTGTATCTCTGAACATCAAGGGATGCAGGCAGGGATCGGAAAAGCGGCTCGTCTTTTGCCCCAAAGACAGGTCTCGTGAGTGCTGAACACGAACTGGTAAAGGCGGAGAAGTGCCTCATACCACGCATCTGAGTTTTCTGGATTATGAGCGATGGGAACCCCGTGAATTCATCGTTCCGCATTGTTGAGAAAAGCGGCGCGGATTTTCGCCAAATCTGACGCCCCGCAAGAGGCACTTCTCTTTCAGCCCATGGCAACGCCATGGGAAAACCGTCCCCAAAAAAGAATACGCCCTGAAAGGGCACACTCACATGCCCGGTCCATCCGAAAGCGTGGCTTCCTCATGGGGCGCCCCTTGTCGGGGCGGAAAAACTCCGGTTAGCATTGAGAGTTGGTATCACTCGCGCGCCAACTCGGCTGCGAACGGAAGCTCCTTGGGCGCCGCCCCCCAGGCTGTTGAAGCTGTCGGCTGGAAACCGAAGCTCAAAGGCCTTTTCCAACAATCCGATCGTAATGTTGGGTTGGCTTGGAGGTCGGAGTGGATTGGCCCTTCACCTCATGCCAACCACCAAAGCCCGAGCACCGTCCAGAAAAGGAGTCCGATCAGCGCACTCAAACTCACGAGGTCGGGCAGACGCGCGCGCGGTTCTTTTCTCCAAAATCTGAATGTGGGCTTCCGTTTGCCAAACGTGAGGACACTTAAAAGAAGTTCGCCCGTCCAAGTCAGAAACACCTCGAAAAGCAACGAGAACAACAAATCCAATGCGAGGCCGACCATCACCGACCAACGCGTAGCACGCAGAGACGAAGGGAACCAACAAAAAGCCTTCCGCCCTTCGGAAGACGCCATTTTTGCCGTTGAAACTGAGCAGCGCGTGGAACTCGGTCAGTGGAGAGATCCGCGAACGGGAGCCATTGCCTTGGATTGCGATCGAACACACCGGACCTGTGGAGTTACACCGCCGCCGCAGGGTTGCCATCGTCAGGCAACCCAGGAGGGAATGGCTTGCGGTGCTCCAAACAGACAAGGGCCCGCTTTGTTATGCAGAGTGCGCTTCACCGGGTCCTCGGGCGCACGTTCGAGATTGAGGCTGCAGGGGAGGGTTGAATTGCAGACACGTAAATTCGGACCTCAAAAAGTCCACAAAAGCCCACAAAAACGGGGGCAAAACAGGTCGAAAACACTGAAAGAAAGCTGGCTGCGGTCACCGGGGGAGAACCGCCTCCAAAACAAAAAAACCAGCCTTAAAGGCTGGCTTGAAGAAGATTACCACTTGGAGAAGTGGAGCGGGTGACGCGATTCGAACGCGCGACATCTTCCTTGGCAAGGAAGTGCTCTACCAGCTGAGCTACACCCGCACTGAGTGTTTGGAAAAGGTAGGAAAACGGGCCCTGACTGACAAGGGTTTTTTCGGGCGGCCCCTAATCTTTGGCCTTTCCTATTCAGACTCCCTTTTTCCCGAAATCCTGCTTCCGCGCGTCCAGCAGGCGGGCCACCGAGCCGGTGTCGTACTCGCCCCGGTTGAAGTCCGGGTCGTGCATGATCGAGTGCTGGAAGGGGATGGTGGTCTTGATCCCTCGCAAGATGAACTCGCTGAGAGCCCTGCGCATCCGGGCAATTGCGTTGGCCCGGGAGGTTCCCATTGCAATGACCTTGGCAATCATCGAGTCGTAGTGAGGCGGGACGCTGTAGCCCGTGTACACGTGCGAGTCAATCCGGACACCCCGCCCGCCGGGCGCGTAGTAGAGTTCGATCTTGCCGGGGCAGGGGGCGAAGTTGTTTTCAGGATCCTCCGCGTTGACGCGACATTCAATCGCGTAGTAACGGCGGGTGGCTTCGCGGACAAAGTGCGAAAGCGGTTCCCCGGCGGCGACCTTGATCTGCTCCTTGACCAGGTCGATCCCGTAGGCCTCCTCGGTGATGCAATGCTCCACCTGGATGCGGGTGTTCATCTCCATGAAATAGAAGTTACCCGAGTTGTCGACGAGGTACTCGATCGTGCCGGCCCCCTCGTACTGCACCGATTCCGCGAGGCGCACCGAGGCGGCCCCCATGCGGGAGCGCAACTCCCCGGTCATCAGCGGGCTGGGGCACTCCTCGATGATCTTCTGGTTGCGCCGCTGCATGGAGCAGTCGCGTTCGCCGATGTGCACCACGTTGCCGTGGGAATCCGCCATGATCTGGAACTCGATGTGGTGCGGGTTCTCGATGAGTTTTTCGATGTACACCCCGTTGTTTCCGAAACACTTGTCCGCTTCCATCCGGGCGCCGTGAAAGCCTTGCACCAGCGAGCCGTCGTTGTGGGCAGGGCGCATGCCGCGGCCGCCCCCGCCTGCAACCGCCTTGATCATGACCGGGTAACCGATTTCCCGGGCGATCCGCAGGGCCTCCTGCTCGTTCTCAACGAGGCCTTGCGAACCGGGGGTGACGGGAACCCCCGCGGCCCGGGCCGTCGCGCGCGCGACGTTCTTGTCTCCCATGGCGCGAATCGCCGATGGCGGCGGCCCGATGAACTTGATGTTGCAGCTGGCACAGACCTCCGCGAAGTGCGCGTTCTCCGCCAGAAAACCGTATCCGGGGTGGATCGCGTCCACGTTGCCTATCTCCGCAGCGGAGATGATCCGGTCGATTTTGAGGTAGGATTGGGCGCTGGGCGCCGGGCCGATGCAGACCGCCTGGTCGGCAAGCTGGACGTGAAGGGAGTCGACGTCGGCCTCGGAGTAGACGGCCAGTGTCTTGATGCCCAATTCCTTGCAGGCGCGGATGACACGGAGCGCTATTTCGCCGCGGTTGGCGATCAGGACCTTGTTGAACATGGGAAAGGACTTCTAGACGGCGCAGGGATGGCCGCGGGCGGCAAAAACAGCCGGGTGGATTTAGCGGAGGCGGAAAAGGGGCTGGCCGTACTGCACGGGCTTTCCGTTTTCCGCCAGCACTTCGACGACGATACCGGAGACCTCGGCCTTGATTTCATTCATGACCTTCATCGCCTCGATGATGCAGATGACGGTGTCCGGTGTGATCTGCTGTCCGACCGACACGAATGGCGGCGCATCCGGGGCGGCCGCAGCGTAGAAGGTGCCCACCATCGGGGAAGGCAGGTCCCGCAGCGGTTCGGCCTCCGATGCCGCGGCGGACTGGGCTGAATGGCTCGGGGTGGGCTGAGCGACATGGGGAAGCGGCAGCGGGCCCGGCCCAAGAACCGTGGGGGCATAAGTGACGCCGGCGGCGAGCGCTTGAGGTTCAAACCCACGTTTGAAGGTAATCTTGAAGCCCTCCTGTTCCAGAGAGAACTCGGTGAGGTCGTTTTTGCGAATCAGAGCGATGAGCTCCTTGATGTCTTTAAGTTCCAAGGTGAGGCCTCCGTTTGGGAAATTTTCAGCGGCAGGAGAGTAGGGAGGGAGGAAGGGCAGGGTCAAGGCGGGGGTTGGGGGTGAAGGCCGGCACCGCGCCTTCCGGTTCCCGGAGCGCCCGGCTACTGGAGGCGTTTGCGCCAACTCTCTACGATCTCGGCCAGGCACGCCTCCAGGGGGATGGTCAGGTCCCACCCGGGATAGTGCTGCCGGATCTTGCTCAGGTCGCTGTAGTAACAGAGGTGGTCCCCCGGGCGGGCGACGTCCGAGTAGGTATACTGCTGGGGCCTGCCCGAAAGTTTTTCAACGGTGGCGAAGGCCTCCAGGATGGAGCAAGAATTCGCCTTCCCCCCGCCGATGTTGTAGACTTCCGCAACGCGGGGGGCCTGAAAGAAGGCCCACACAAAGCGGGCTACGTCGGTGCTGTGGATGTTGTCCCTGACCTGCTTGCCCTTGTAACCGTACACCGTGTAGTGCCGCCCCTCGAGATTGCAGCGCACAAGGTAGCTCAGAAAGCCGTGCAACTCCACCCCCGAGTGGTTGGGGCCCGTCAGGCAGCCCCCGCGCAGGCAGCAGGTGGGCATCCCAAAATAACGGCCGTACTCCTGCACGAGAATGTCGGCGGCGAGCTTTGACGCGCCGAAAAGCGAGTGCTTGGACTGGTCGATAGAAAAGGACTCAGGAATGCCCTCGGCGTAGGCCGCGTCGGCGTAGTCCCAGCGTGTCGGCAGCTCGTTGAGCGCGATGAAGTTGGGACGGTCGCCATAGACCTTGTTGGTGGAAAAATGGATGAACGGGGACTCCGGACAGAAACGCCGGGCCGCCTCAAGCAGGTTGAGGGTCCCCGTGGCGTTGGTGTCAAAATCGTCAAACGGGATGGAGGCGGCCAGGTCGTGGGACGGCTGGGAGGCGGTGTGGAGGATCGCAGCCGGCCTCACGTCCTGTACGCACTTCAGCACGGCGGCCCGGTCCCGGATGTCCAGCGTGTGGAGGGTGAAACCACGAATTTCGCGCAGCAGCCGGTCCCGGTTCCACGTCGTGTCCCCTTGAGGGCCGAAAAAGACGGCCCGCTGGTTGTTGTCGATTCCGTGAAGTTCAAATCCCCGGGCGTCGAAAAACAGGCATAGCTCGGAGCCGATGAGGCCCGAGGAGCCGGTGACCAAAATGCGTTTGGTAGCCATCTCCTCCGACTCTGGACTCCGGGGCTCCAAAAGAAAAGGCGAGGTGAAGGGAGGGCCACTTTTGGTTTGGAGTCCGAAAGCGGAGCGCAAACTTTTTGGCAAGGCTGCCCGCCCATGGCGCGGATTGTGCTGTGGTTGATGGCGACTTTTTTCGCCATGCCACTCATTAGACATAACGGACAGATCCGCGGCAGATGGGGCCTTTTCCTCGTGCCGGCCAACCTGATTTTTGGGGTCACGCTCTCCTACCGGATGCGTTCGGGCGAGCCGATCGTCGACACGTTCTACTGGGCGATGATGTCGATCATGTGGATCGACCTCGCGTTGGACTTGCTCAGCACGCGCAAGCACCGCATGGAGATCGTCACCGACTGGAAGCGGGTGCTCAAGCTCTACTACCAGGGCTGGTTGATCCCCGACATTCTGGCGGCCATCCCGTTTGAGTATTTCGCGCAGGCCTTCCACTGGGAGAACGACTGGACCCTCCTCCTGAGGGCGCTTCCGCTGACAAAGACCTTCAAGGTGTCCACGGTTCTCTCGGACCTGCAGCTCATTCTGCAACTCCCCCGGGCGGTCATGCAGCTGATGTCGCTCGGATACTGGGCGATCCAGGCCATCCACGCCGTATCGCTCGGCTGGTGGTGGGTTGGCGGTGTGCCGGAAACCATCGAGACGACCCCTGCCAAGATTGCATGGGCTTGGGAGGACGACACCCACACCCAGCTGGTCCAGAAAGTCATTGCCGAGCCGGAGCTCCGGAAGATGGAGAACTGGGAAACCTACCTGAGAGCGGTGTACTGGACGGTCACTACCATGACCACGATCGGGTACGGGGACTACAGCCCCAGCAAGGACAATAACGGGCAGATCATCTTCACGATTCTCGCGCAGATCGGCGGCGTGTCCTTCTACGGATACATCGTCGGTAACATCCCCGTGTTGATTGCCAACCGCGACGCCGCCCGGGCCGCATTCGACAGCCGGAACGAAATCATCGGCGAGTTCATGCGGATCAAGCAACTGCCCCTGGCGATGCAAGACCGCGTCCGCGACTACTACCAGTACCTGTGGGAATCCCGCAAAAACGTTTCCGACACCGAGGTGCTGGGCACCCTGCCGCACGCTCTTTCGGTGGACGTGCTGGTGTTCCTGAACAATGAGATCCTCCAGAAAGTGGAGTTCTTTAAGGGCGTCAAAGATATCTTCATCCGCGAGGTGGTCGGCATGCTTACCACCGAGGCCTACATCCCGGGGGACTTCATCATCCGCGAGGGGGAATACGGCACCCGGATGTATTTTCTCACCAACGGCGCCGTGGACATCGTGATCAACGGCAACCGGGTGGCCAGTCTGGGCACCGGTTCGCCTTTTGGTGAAATGGCCCTTGTCTCGGGCGAGAAGCGCAACGCGAGCGTTCAGGCCACCAGCTACTGCGACGTGTACGTGCTCGACCGCTCGGGCTTCGACCAACTGCGCTCGCGGTACGAGGACTTCGACAAGAACGTCACCGAAATCACCGAGCGCCGCCTCGCTGCGAACCTCAAGGCCAAGCAGGATCGCGAGCTTGCCGCAGCCAAGGCTGCCGAGGAAGCCGCCGCCAAGCAACAGGAACAGCAGCAGCCGCCCGAATCCAACGCGTAACCGCTGGGCTCCGTGCACGGTCCCTCGTCCTGGGGGACCGTGTGCCTGCCAGTCGTGGACATGCGCGCATTTCGCCTCGCTTCGCGCTCGCAAAGCGCCTACTCAGGGGGGCTATGCACGATCCCCGCTTCGACCGGCTCGCCGACGTCCTTGTCTCCTTCTCCACCCAACTGAAAAAGGGGGAGCGCGTCCTGATCGACGCCTTCGACATCCCGCCGGAAATGACGGTCGCCTTGGCGCGCGCTGCGATGCGGGCGAAGGCGATGCCCTACGTCCACATTCACCAGGCGCAGGTCACCCGCGCGCTGGCGCTGGGGGCGGTCGAGGAACAACTCGAGGTCTCCTCCGCGATCGAGCTTGCCCGGATGAAGAAGATGGACGCCTATATCGCCCTGCGCGGCGGGGCCAACATCACCGAACAGAGCGACGTGCCCCCAGAACAACTCAAGCTTGTGGCGCGCAAGATGAAGCCCGTCCTCGACTGGCGCGTGAAGAAGACCAAGTGGTGCGTGCTTCGCTGGCCCTCCTCCTCGATGGCGCAGCTGGCGGGAATGAGTACCGAAGCGTTTGAGAAGTTCTACTTCGATGTTTGCACGCTGGACTATGCGCGGATGGTCCCCGGCATGAAGGCGCTCAAGGCGCTCATGGACCGTACTGACCGGGTGCACATTGAGGGCCCCGGGACGGACCTCCGCTTTTCCATCAAGGACATTCCAGCCGTCCCCTGCGGGGGGAGCCACAACATCCCCGACGGCGAGGTCTTTACCGCGCCGGTAAAGACGAGCGTCGAGGGCCACATCACCTTCAACGCTCCGAGCATTTACCAAGGCACGGCCTTCGACAACGTGCGGTTGGAGTTCAAGGCGGGCAAGATCGTCAACGCGACGGCCAACAACACCGGAAAGCTTAACGCGATCCTCGACAGCGATGCGGGCGCCCGCTTCATCGGCGAGTTCGCCATCGCGTTTAATCCGCACATTCTCAGCCCGATGCGGGACATCCTTTTCGACGAAAAGATCAGCGGTTCCTTCCACTTCACCCCCGGCCAGTGCTACGAACAGACCGAAAACGGCAACCGGTCGCAGGTCCACTGGGATCTGGTGAACATTCAGCGTGCCGACTGGGGGGGCGGGACCATTCGCTTTGACGGCAAGGTGATTCGGCAGGACGGCATTTTCCTCCCCAAATCCCTTCAGGCGCTCAACCCGGAGCATCTTCTCGGAAGGGATTGATCCGCTGCCGGCTCAGATGCCGCAGATGAGGAAATGCCGGGGGTGAAGCTCTGTCCGCCTTTCTTCCTGCAGGCTGATCCGAGGAGTTTGCATCCCCGCGCCGCTGTCGCGGGCCCTCGTGCGCGGCGCGGCTTTCCAAGGAGCGCAGGCACTCCGGCCTCCGTTGCCTCGAAGGTAAGGACGGGCAGGTGAGCGGCCGCCGTCGCGCGCCTTCGCCCTCTTTACCGGCCCGCCGCCACCCGAGCCGCTGCCAGGTCCCTCGGATGCGGCGACACGGCTCTTGCGGGCAGGGAAGTCAGCACGACGCAAACGGTCTGGGTCGCAGGGTCCGCCCAGCAAATGGTTCCGGTCGAACCTGTGTGACCAAAGGTCTCCTCCGAGCACCCGGGCAGTCCGGCAGACATTCCCAGGTCGAACCCCAGTCCGCGCGCGCGCTGTCCCGGAGGGTTGTGGTTGGACACAATCAGTCGGGCGGTTTCCGGTTTAAAGAGGGCGCCGCCCCCGCGCAAAAACTCCCCAAGGAAACGGCCTACGTCCGGAGCGGAGCAGTGGGTGCCTCCCCAGGGAGAGCCCAAGGCCCTCCAGTACCTGCTGTTCCAGTCCCAGTCCTTTGCTCCCGGGTCCCCCCCTCCTGCTTCGGGCGCGGCCAATTCAGTCTGGACCGGTTCGAGGTCAGACAGAGTGAAACGGCCCAAACCCTGCGCGGAATGCTTCATCCCGAGGGGCTCAAAAACGCTGCGTTGGACCAGCGTACAAATGTCCATGCCGGAGATCACTTCGGCCACGCGCGCGGCCAGCAGAATACCCATGCTTGAATACTCGTAGCGACTTCCCGGAACGAAGCCCAGCGGCGTGCGCTGGGCCTCCTCGGCGAACTGGGAAAGCGGAGCATGACTGCGCCGCAGTTCGGCGTTGCGCCGCAGCTGGTCGGGCAGTCCGGACAGATGGGTGAGCACGTGTTTGAGCGTGACTTCTCCGCGGCCTTCCCCGGCGAACTTGGGCAGAAACCTAGCCACCGGATCCTCCAGGCGGAAAGCGCCCTGGTCGTAGAGGCGCATGAGCGCCGTGACGGCGACGGGCTTGGAAATTGACCCAAGCAAAAACATGGCGTTCTCGTTGCGTGCGGTTCCGAACCCCCTTGAAAGGACGCTTCTGCCGCGTATGACATGCAACGCCGCTGAGCGAAGTAAGCCACGTTCGACAGCCTCCGAGAGATGCGCGCAGGCAAGCGGTTCGCCCTCAGGCTTTTCAGGTCCAGCCTGCAAGGCCGCGCCGACTTGCCGCAGCACCGGGAGGAGTAGCGCGGACTGTATGAAAGACCGGCGGCGAAGGAATGCGTATTCCATGCCCGACACGCTGGATTCCGACTAAAGCGAGATCAATGTCAAAAGGCCAGTGGCGTCCGAGCCCTGACGCCCACTTTTCCCAGCTTACCCCAGAAAGAGCGAGGGCCCCGAGGGGAAGTCGTCCACCGTTCAAGTCATTCAGCGAAGCCCTTCACCGCGTGTGCAACAATAGGGGGACCCCACAGGCCAGATTCCCGGATCCGATCATCAACCGCTGACTCTCCTCGTATGAAAACACAGACCCGCACCATCATCATCAACTTTGGAGACGACGCCACCGGCTGGTTTCGCGAAATATCGGAAGCCGTGCACGACGGGCCGGGGACGATTGACGTTCAGTTTGTGGGAGGAGCCTGTCCACCTGCGTATGAGACCATTTCGCTCAGGAACATGCTGCTTCAGATTCCGGGGCACATCAAACTCACCACGACGGCGGCCTGCTCGCTTCCTCCCCTGACCTGCGCCGCCTGGCTTGTGGGGGATGAGCGCCGTATTGCGCAGGACGCGGTGGTTTGGATTCCCAGAATGCCGGCCAGCCTCATGGGCGATGCATCGCATGCTGCGAGGCAGGATGAGGACCACCACCGGGCGGAGGAAAACAATGAGGGCACGGAGGACGAAGAGGAAGCGCCTCTGGGTGTTCCAAGGAGACGATCCTCAGGTGACATTTCACGGAGGGGTTACACTTTGGGCCAGGAGCGTCTCAAAACGGACCTCCGGGTGCTGGCCTCCGCAGTGAACGAGTGGTTTCCAACGTGGGAGTTTAGTGGTTCAAGTCTGACGGTTGAGGACCTTCTGGAGTGGAACGTGATCCGCCCCGAGTGGGTGTTTGGGGGGCGATCTCCACGCACGCGAATGCTGCCAGCCGCCCCCGCAAAAGCTCAGGCGCGGCTGGCGAAAAAAACGGCTCCGGAGTCTGAGGAAGGAAGCCCCAAGACGGAAGCACAGCCGGAAACCGCAACGCTCCCGAACCCGGAGCCGGGCGGGAGATCCCCCGGCATCCAGAGCAATCCATAAACCCGGTGCGCGCCCCGGGGGATTCGGGCTCCGCCCTATCCGTCTTCTGTCTGGAGCTACCGCACCGAGTGCCTGCATCACAGTCAAGCGTGACGGACCGCCCCTCCCGAATCGGGAGGCTGTTGGTGGTGGCGCTCCCTGTTTTTGGCGAATTCAAGACGCCCGAACGTTTTCCCTTTTCCAACGGCACAGCGAGGGATGCCGGGCGGTGCATCTGCCGTTCCATTACACGTGCCTCTGGCCGTGGAACCCGGCCCTGTTCCGTTTGGGGGCGTTTTTCAGAACGTGGGAGCAGAGTGCAGGCAGTCGTCACAGCGCGCCGTTGATGGCTCTGATGAGCGCCCTTGAAAAGGCGCCGGGCAGCTCACCCGCGTCAGGAACCAGTTCGGCGTCCGCACAGACATTGAAGATGTTCTTCGCACCTGCGCCGAGCCCGAACGCGAGCACTTCAACTCCGTTTTGAGCGAGACGAGCATTGCACGCCCGGACGTCCCGGGCGTCGGAAGGAGTCGCCTCTCCGTCGGTCATGAGGAACACGAAGCGGTCTCTTTCGCTCCGTTCCTCAAGCAGTTGCTCCGCGGCCTCGAGCGCCGAGGCAACCTCGGTCCCGCCATTCGGCCGCAGGAGGGATGAAAGGACGAGCTGGGATTTGGTGTCATCGGGGTGCTCCCATCCAAGGAGCACCTCCACATCGTCGTTGAAACCTAGCGCGGAGAAGGGAATGGCCGCCCTTTTGCACGCTTCGCGCATCACCACGATGGATTCGTAGGCGGCGGTGGAGCGCCCGTCCCTTTCCATCGAGCTCGAGCAGTCCATCGCGAAAACAAAAACGGGTTCGGGCAGGGGGCGGTGCACTCGTTTTATCCAGAGCTTGTCATGCAACCGGCGGTCCGCCTCAAACTGGGCGGCAACCCGCAGATCGAGGCGGTCCCCCGTGCGGCGGCCTCGGACGTGTTTGAGACCCCGGTGATTCGGAAGCAGACGCAGCAGCAACTCCGTGATGGTACGGATCTGGGACGCGTATTTTGTGACGGTCTGCCAATAGGCGCCGGCGCCAGTATGGTGGAACTGTTTCCGGAGCGCCTGCTTCAGTTCTTTGGGCATGGGGCGTCCGGTACCGGTCCGCCGTGAAAGGCAGACGCGGATGACGCGGGACTGCGGCAACCGCGGACAACCATGATCCCGGACCAGCCTGAGAAATGCGGGAAGCACGCCCTCAACGACGTGAGCCCACATGGAGGCCTGGAGAATCCGCACCCATTTCTCGAACGGCGACACCTCCCACCACTGGTCCAGGCTCGTGTAGCAACGTGAAACGGGATGCGCCTCGTATAGTGCGTCCACCGAAGCCTCACTCACATTCGAACTTGGAGGGACGCAGGCAAAAGCCGCCTTCAAGCTCGGTACACATTCCTCGAGCGCACCCCGGGAGACGCTGTTGAGGGGGTGCGGCAGGCATCCCGTGTCGCCGAACCGCATCAGGCCGCGCAGGAATCCGACCGTCGGGTTTTCCTTTTCCGCAGCTTCGTCGCTTTGCGGATCGTCAGCAGCCGCGATCTGTTGGGCAATGGCTCTCCAGGGGCGCGAACCGGGGAAGCGTTCCACCAGCCAGTTTTCGATCCTGACATCCTCGATACAGTTGAGAAGGACCTGAATCTCGGGACGCTTCAGGGTTTCCGCCGGCAGAATATGGTGCAACCGGGTCAGCGAGGCGTGGGCGGCTTCATGAAGGATGATCCAACAGATCTCCTCCTCCGGACAAGTGGCGAGCTCGTGTTTGGGAAGGGTGATGACGTTGGTCTGCCAGTTAAAACTCCACCAGTCGCCAAACTCCACGGCGAGGTCGTTGCGCAGGGAGACCATGCCCGCCATGACCAGCGCTTCCTGCAGCCTTCGGGTGAGGCGATCGGTGCCACCCGACGTGCCAAGGTCCGACAACGTGCAGGCCTGCACTAGAGAAGGCCTCCCGCCCGCAGGATGTTGTTCACCGCCTTGCGGTCCGACTCGTCTCGGATGCGGGCGATGTAGAGCGCTTGGATCGCCTCGGTGATCAGCGCCTGCGTCGGGTTTCCCGTAACGCGAAGCCGCTCGGCGATGTAACGAACAAGGTTCAACAGGATTCTTCGGCTGAAGCTGTAGCGTTCCTTTTTGAGCCTTCCGATCGAGGGCGTTGTGCCTTCGCCTCCCGCGGCCTTGAAGATGCCGTGGTGAAACACCGCCACCCGTTGCAAGAGCGAGTGGATCTCGGGAATCTCCTGGAGCTCTGGATATGTGGGGGCTGCTTTGTCGGCCTTGTAGCCACGGCCGCCAAAGAGGACGCGCGGGTGCTCCCCGAAGACGAGACGCAGGAGCAACTGTTCGATCTCTCGCTCGCCCGGGCCGGCCGCCTGATGCCAAAGGCCCCAGCGGTCCGCGAAAGCCTGACTCATGATGGCACGGCCGGTGTACTCCGCCGGGTTCATCGTGGCTAGCATCCGGAAGGCCGGGTGCACGGGCACATCTCCATTCTGGCCGAACACCATTCCGCTGCCCTCGGTGAGGACGAGCCCCGGAGGATTCTCCAAGGCGCAGTTGAGACGTTCGAGCACCTGAGTTTCGGCAAGGTTCATTTCGTCGAGCAGAATCCACCAGCCGTGCCGCATGGCCTGGGGGAGGTAGCCTTCCTGAAAGCGCCACCCGGTGACCGGGATTTTTTCCCTGCCGATCAGGCCCAACCGTTCGAAGTGAGAGAGCGGGCGTTCCTCGCGGGTGGCGTCGGCGAGGAGCCGTTTGGAAGTCTGCGTGAGCCACTGGGTGTCCGGAGTGAGCGCGGACCAGTCGACCACATCGGTGCTGTCTGCGGGGATGTAGCGTCCCACCAGTTCGGAGGCGTCGGTGTGACCGTTGAGGTTCAGCCGCACGACGGGTTGGCCGAGGAGGTGGGCAAGGTAGAGTACCGCTGAGGTTTTCGATGCGGCCGTGTCGCCTTCGAGTGCGACGGGAATCCCGTAGAGCACACCGAGTGCGATGGCGCGCAGGGTTTCCAGAAATGGGCGGTCCATGCAGAGGTGCTGAAACTGGCTTGCGTCCGGCACCTTGGTGGCCCAAGCACCGCGATGGGTGGGGTACGGGAGGAGCAGATCAAGCACACGGAGTCCTGCCGGCGTGTGTTCGACCGGGGGCGTGGAGTTTCCGCTCATGTGCGTGAGCAGGAAGGTGTCGTCGGACGGATCCTCATCGGCCTCTGCGAAGCCGTTGAGGATTGCGTTGCCCGAGTCGGAAGCCGCGACGAAGGCGCGCAGCTCCTCCCAGCTCAGGATCTTTGGTCCGTCGACACGCGCCTTCTGCAGAAGGGTTGGCTCGGCCTCCGGCCCGGCGACGACGAGGTCGGCGAGCTTGAGAATGTTGACGACTTCGATAGACCGATTCCTCAGCCATTCTATGGCGAGAGGTTTGGCCTGATTGTCGAAACCTTTGAGGAGGACACGTTTTGGAAGGGGCTCGGTGATGGGAGGCATGGTGCGGGAAGGTCTCGGGAGCGGTGGGTTAGATAGGCATTTCAATCTCCTCATCCATGGATGGGTTTCTTATCGCGGAGTCCTCGATGCTTCCGTTCTGCTCCTCGAGTTGGATCTGCGAATGGAGAATCCGGTCCTTGAGTCCCGGAAGCTGGAGCAGGATGTGGTCGCGGATTTCGTCCCTGAGACGCAGGGACTCAAGGCCCTCGAAGGCGCTCAGCAGTTCGAGCGCATCGGCGGAGAGCTGGCCCTTGAGCCAGCTCCAGTTGATCTCGCCTCCACCCAGCACACAGTGGTCCCACTTGATCCATGAGCCTTCCTTGCCCTCGGAATCGACTGCGACGAGCGTGTGGTCACTGTTGTCGACCCGCACGATTGTGTAAACTTTCCCGGTCTCGTAGCCGCGGCCAGAGCGTGTGATTCTGATGCGTTGTTTGGGCTGTGGGTTGGTCATGGATTTTGGTGGTTGTTGGGTTTCAGTGGGGGGCAGTGGGAGAGCGCGACTTGGGGTTGCGGGAGGCGTGGTTTCTTCGATGCGGAGTGGCTGGCGGCCAGCGGCGTTGTTTGCTTCCTGCAAGGCCGGAACCCAACCGCTCAAAAAGCTCCGCGTTCGAGGCGTGCAAACATTCTTGCACACGTCTTTTCGCCTAATCCGGCGTCGGCACGCGCCATCTCACTGCTCACATTCTTGCACGGCGCCGATTTGGCGCCGTGCGTTCGGTTCCGGCACGCAGGCAATCGGGAAGGGGAGGGCTGGGGGCGGCGGTGCAATCATCGGGGTGTGTGTCCCGGGACGTGCCTGTCCCCCGGGGTTCCCTGATTCAACGGTTCCCCGGAGCGGAATTCGGCAATTCCGAAGGTTCGATGGTGAGATTTTGAACGTACACGGAGCACCGCTCCCGTTCCGACAAGTCGGTCAGAGTCCGGTTCTTGCACCGTTTTCAACTCCAAGTGCATGGGATGTCGCACTTCCCCCGACGCTTGTTTGGGGGCGGGTGCGCAAACCGTGCCACCGCAGGAACCGCGGAGTCCGGCGACGAGGTCGATGGCCGACCTTTTGGGACAGGACAGTTTTTTCCCGAGCTTCCCGACGAGGCAATCTCGGTTTCCCTGCCGGACGCGATCTACCCGCAGGAAAATGGAAAACGCTCTCGGCTCACTGGATGTATTCGACCCCCTTTTTGCCGGTGGGCAGCACCGACTTTCCGTTCCACTTGTAGACCATCACCGGCATCATCAACCCGCCCGTCCCGATTTCGCCGAGATCCCCCGCCGAGACGCGCACTGCAAGGTGATTTTCCCCGGGGCGCAGGTGTTTTCCGATGTCCGCAAATTCCGCCGGCTTCGCGAAGCCCATCCAGCCACCGAGACGCTGTCCATTGAGGAACACTTCCACGTCGTGGTCAAAGCCGCCAAACCAAAGGCGCAAATCCCCATCGGGCAGCTGGTTCAGCAGGGTAAACTTTGTCCGGTACCAAAGGTCGCCCTGATAATCGGCAAGTCCGTAGTCGGCCCAGGAGCGGGTGAATACTTTCATGGGCTGCCACGCCGCGTCATCGAACCGCGGCTCCCACCAACGCTCCTCCTTGCCCGTCTTGGAGGGATCCTTCTGCGCACGCCACTCCTCGGGCATGCGGGCCAGCCGTTGCGCCCCATCGGCTAGTGCGGCGGCGCCAGCCTCCACGGTCAGTCCGAGAAACCGGGTGTAGTACCCCCACGCGTACCGTTCGTGGATCCAGTGGGGTTCCGGTCGGTCCGCCAACGAATCAATGTGGCTCTTCAAATTCGCCTGTTCCTTGGCCGCCTCCCTAAATTCGCAGCTGCCAACGTGGTTCCAGAGCTTTATGAAAATTTCCGCGCTGCGCAGCCCTGCCTCCGCGACAGCGACGGCCTCACGTACCCGCGGGCTTTTTGCCACTCTGCCCGCCTCTTCAAAATCCGCGCGACTCTGCGCCAGCAATTCCGCCGTCCAAATCCGGTGCATCCCGTACTGGCTGCCCACGTGTACGGGCGTCCCGTCGTAGGCCGCATCCAAACGCATCCAGTAGCGGCGCATTGGAACGGCCGCCTCCCCGTAAAACCCGCGGAAATACCGTTCCATCTCCGCATCCACATCGATCCCGCTGTTCCAGGCCAGACGGGTGCACAGGTAAAAATGCGGTGCATGCGCGGACCACGAGTCCATCGACTCAAAAATCCACGCCAACTCCGTCGGCTTTGCCTCCCGCAGCACCGCTGCAAGTCGCTTATAATAGGCGATCTTGCTGAGCGGCAGCAGGGCGTCCGCCAGGTTGTAGTTGTAGGCGTAAAAACCCAGTTTCGTCGAAAGGCGGCCCCATGCTGCAATCTCGGATCCGAGTAACTGGCTTGATTCACACACCGGATTGTTTGGGCCATGAAAACGGCAGCGCCGAATCGGGGCGACCATGGGAAAGATGTTGGGGTGTAGCTTTGGTATTTTCAGCGGGGGCCGGGAGTATTCGCTGTAGACGAGGAGTCCCAGATCCCTGTCGGGAAATTGGAGGGAAGTCCGCTTCGCCAGTTCTCCCGCAAAATCAAAAACCCGGTCCGCGCATGAGGGCATCCCGCTGGTAGGCTCGCGATACCCCGGGGTGTCGAGTTGCGCACAGCGGTCGCACTCGCACAGGTTGCCGCCGTCGTTCGGGCCGGCAGCAAAGATCCGCTGTTTTTCCATCCCCATTTTGAGCATCAGACTCTCCGCTGCGATCCGCACGGTATCCGGATTGGTGGTGCAGAGCTGTTTGGTGGTCCGTTTCCCCCGATTGAGGCTGAAATATTCGGGGTGCATTGGAAAATGATCCTTCGGAGAGACCAATCCATGCCACGCGTGGCTCCAACTGCCCTGCTGAAATTCCGCTTTGTTGCGGGCGAGCCATTTCTCAGTAAGCAGGCCCGGGTTGCCCTTCCCCCCGTACCAGAAACGGCGGTTTACCGAATCACTGAGGCCGGTGTGGTCCAGATCGTCCGCCAACCGCGCCTCTTTTACCACCGGTACCACCTCACCCAACGTGCCGGGAGCAAACCATCCACACCCGAGCCGCTCCAGAAGATCGTACACGGCATGAAGTTCCCCACGCGGTGTTTCTCCAACCAATAAGAGCCGGCCTTGTTGAACCCGGTACCGAAACCCGTCTCGCGCGCCGGACTGTTTTTCCACAGCGAGCCCCATCCCGCGGGCAAGGCTTCCCAAAACCATGACTCCGGGTCCCGGGGGAATTCCCTTCGCAGCATCGGCTTTCTGCACCTCCAGTTCCCAGCCGCTCATGCGCCCGAGGTACCCGGCGAGCTCCCCGGCTGCTTCCATGCAGACCGGATCCTCATCGCTGCGGACGAAGATCTGGGGCTTCCGGGCCGTTGCGGTGTCAAAAACGGTGTATGCGGAAGCCGAGAGCGAGAGGCAACCCAGCAGCAGAGCGGAAATTCGGAGTGGGGTGGGGGAATGCATCCCCGAGTTGTCATTATGCCTTCCTTCCGAGTCAACTCCGCGTATCCGTCGCACGACGGAGGGTCGGCGCCTTGGTTCAGGAGGGGCGCGGCAAAACCCGCGCGGGCAGGCGTTCTTCCACAACGGCTCCTCCCTCGGAATGCACGCGAAAAGCGGCTGCCTTTTCCGAGAGGGCGTACGCCCCCTCGAGGCGCGTGTCCTCAAAGAGAAAACCGACTCCGTCCTCGCAGGCGAGACCCGCGCGGATTTCCCCGCGGCCCATCAACTCATGGTAGGCCGGTCGGCGCTGGGGATTGTGATAGTGGGGACAGGCACTGCCGGGCAGCCAGCCGAGGCATGGCATTGCCCCCAAGGCCCCGGGCCGCGAATCCGTGACGCCTTGCTCGAACCAGCAAATCATTCCCGCACTTTCGCCTGCCAGCACCGTCCCTTGCTCCCATGCTTTGCGCAAAAGAAGGTCCACGCCCTGGGCCCGCCACACCCCGAGCATGTTCAGCGTGTTCCCGCCCGGCACGAAAATCACATCGGCTCCGAGCAGTTGCTCCTCGAAGTTTCGGAGCCGGTTGGTCGGGCCAAACAACCGCAGATGCTGCGGGCGGCATTCGAGGGGCTGCATCACTTCGTACCAAGAGACCAACGACTCGAGATTGTCCCCACTGGCCGTTGGCAGGCAGCACACTTGCGGATTGGTAACCCTCGCCAGCGAAAGCACAAAACGCATGAGTTTTCTCTCCGGATCCACCGAGGAGACAAAGCCGCCGCCTGCGGCAAAAATGCGGCGTATGGGGCCTCTCGAAGGAGACGGACCGGTGGCGGACACGCTTCCTAAACTTGCGGCGGCGCCGCCTACGAGCATTCCGGTGGCCAACCCGAGAAATTTCCGCTTTCCGATCTGCGAATGCATCGGGCTTTTGTCACAGAGCGGGTCAAACCGGTCAACCTTGTGACACCTTTTGGATAGGGCTTGCTTAGGGACAGACACTTTCCGTGCTTTGGGGACAGACACTTTCCGTGCTACACTCTTGTCACATCCAGTGGCACTTCCATGGACACTTTGATTTTGCACCGATGGACTGGCACAAATCGAGAGGCCTGTCAGATTGTGGCGTCATGACTTGCCCCACTCCCGCCAAGCGATTGCATGAAATGAACGCCTTGGAAGACATGGGCCAGTTCCCCTTGGTGATCTACGCCGGAGCCACGGGTAATGTATTGGCGACCCTCACGGCCACTTGGTTCCTTCACCACTACTCGGACGATCTGCGGGTTTTGTGGCTCTGGGCGGTGGGAATCATCGCACTGAATCTCAGCCCCGTTGTTTTTCTGCGCCTCGTCTTAAAAAACACCCGGGACACTCCCCCGATCCGGGAGATGAATTTTTTCCGGGATCAACACCGCTTTGCCTCGTGGGTTTATGCGGTGGCTTCCGGCAATCTCTTTTTCTGGATGGTGACGGCGTGGTGCGTGTTCAGTTTCAACGCAGAACTCCCCAGTCTGCTCGGACTTCTCGGAACGGCTCTGGTTGTCACGTCCTTCCCGGCTTGGATTCGGTTGTTCCGTAAAAACTAAATCCCGCCGTTCAGCCTCACGAATTCGCTTTTCGCTCCGTTTCCGCAACTCGCGCGCGCGGTATCGTCGAAGGGCGCTTCCGTTGAAAGTTAGCCTTCACCCATTGTGCGAGCCGTCTGCACTTCCACAGCCGTGGTAGCCATCGACGAATAAGGCATATGGTTGGCGCGCGGATTTTTTCGGCCAAAAGCGACGCATCTGCGGTGCTTCCTAAACCGGTTCAGAGTGTATCTGCCGCACCCGGCTCTTTTTTGGTCGCCCAGCGTTGGGTCAGAAATTCTGGAATCCGAGCGAATGAAGGCCTTTCAGACTACGCTCGAGCAGGCGGCGATGTTTGGCGAGGCGGACGCTGAACCCCAAAAACTACACACAGCAAAGGGGGCTGGGTAGATGGGCCTCGGTGGACGGATACGTTGCAAATGCGGATTCTAAAGCCGCCGCTCGAGCGCAGGTGTCGGGTTTCGACGGCCGTCCACAGCAACCCGGAGCGCAGAGGTCTTTTCGCTTCGTTGTGGCTGAGCCTCGGCCCCTTGGACATGTTCGCGGGAGCTTGGCGGCATCCCGGTCCCGCGCGGGCGGCCGTTTACTGCGGGCCCGGAACGACGTTATACTCGCGCCCTTCCCAACGGATCTCCTTGGGTAAATCCACGACGGGCCATCCGTGCGCGTAAACACGGACCACCCTTTTGGGGCGGAAGCCTTCGAGAAGGAAGTCCGGGCGGACATCCATTTCGACTCCGCTGTACCCGGGGGAGGCGGGAGTGGTGCGCAGCGCTTTGACGGGACCGCTGCGCCGGTCATTCACCGGATCAAACGGAGCAAGGGAGTCGAGGGTCACGGCAAGGGCCACATTGTGGCGGTCTTTGAGTTCGCCGGTTTCCTCGGTCACATGCAGATCCTCAAGCAGCTTGGGATCGAAATTGTCAAAAAAGCGGAGCGTAAGAATCTGCGTGGCGTTGTCGACGCGGGCGATCCATGCAGGAATTCCCCGCTCCTTGGTGTGCTGCCGGTGGATGCGCAGTTGGTGGTCGGTTGCCCCGGCACGCGATTCGTCATCCACCCAAAGGTCCAGAATACGCCCCGTTCCAATGAGGGTGGCCCACGTGAGATTGAAAAGCATCGTCTGCCCGGGCGCGAGGGATTCGGGGGGATGGAAGCTGTTTCCCTTCCACACACGGGTTCGTTCCATGAGGGAAAACTTTTTGGCCTCTTCGCCGGGGTTGCCGTTTGGAACGCGTGATCCGGAAAGCTTGCGGGTTTCCGGATCGATGGATTCGATTTTCCAAATCTGGTGCTGGCGCTTGTGGTAGCTGAAGTCGTCTTCCAGCAGGATGCAGCGGGTAAAATCGGCCTCGGGGGTGATCCGCCTCTCATAGGCAGTGATGGGCGGTGTCTTGTCCTGAGGGTGTTTGAGATAAAAATGTCCGTGGAGGTGCGTGCCGAGGGGGATGTCTTCGAGAGAGGCCCACGCGCCATGGTAGAAAACACTCCCGTACGGCAGCATGGAGGCGCCAAGGGGCAGGTCCATGTGGCTGCGGTTTTGTTTGTCGGTGCGGTCCGCCCGCAGCACGAACGTGCGTTCGACGTGGTTGACGCTGACGAGTTCTCCGCCGATGTAGTGCGCGGAATCCGGCGGCGGAAACTCCCCGTCCACGAGTTGAAACCACGGCAGTTTTTCGTCGTTGGCTTGGTCCGTGCGGTAGGGCGGGGCGTCCGCCGCGAGCAGAGTCGTCGCTAACAGGGCGGCGGCTGCGAGGGCAGCCGGGAGCGGCAGTTTCATGGGGAGGCTTAAACGATCTCCGACACCGTGCGCACGCTGTCGTGGAACCTGTCGATCTCGACACCCGCAGTTTGGCAAAGGGTAAGAAGCAGGTTGCTGAGCCGGGCGTTTTCGTCGACGGGTCTGCCGCAGATTTTGTAGTGTCCGCCGGCGTCTGCGACGTTGTACCGGCCGATTTTGGGCAGGTTGAAATCGACGTGCTTGCCGTGTTTGAGTCCCAGTGCCTTGCCTCCTGCGAGGAGCAGCGGGAGGTTGGCGTTGCCGTGGCTGTGGCCGTAGGACATGCCGCTGCCCCAGAGGACCTGGGTGGTGTCCAGCAGGGGGCTCCCCCCTTCCTCGAGCGAGGCGAGTTTTTCGAGAAAGTAGGCCAGTTGTTCGATGAGGAAGGTGTCGGTCTCGGTGAGGCGGCGGAGTTGCTCAGGATCGCCGTTGTGGTGTGAGAGTTCATGGCGCGTTTGCACCACGCCGATTTCGGGAATCGCCAGGCCGTGGGATTCGCTTCCGATCATGCAGGTGATGACGCGTGTGGAGTCGGTCTGCAGAGCGAGCGTCATCAGATCGTAGAAGAGGCGGTAGTATTCTCCCGCCTGTTTCATGTCGACCTTGCGCTGCAGTTGCTGGGAGAGGGACGGAGCAATCTTGGGTTTGGGGACGTCGAGCCACGATTTCGCCCTCTCGGTGCGGACCTCGAGTTCGCGCACGGACGTGAGGTATTCGTCGAGCTTGGTACGGTCTCCGCTACCGACTTTGCGGCTCATTTCTTTGGCGTCATCGATGACGAGGTCGAGGATGCTGCCGCGGCGTTCGAGGCGTTTTTGCACATCCTCGCGGCTGTCACTTTCCACGCCGAAGAGCCGGTTGAAGATGGCTTGTGAGCTGCGTTCCGCCGGGAGCTGGATGCCTTCCTTCGACCACCCCAGCGAGTGTCCGGTGACGGCCAGCTCCAGCGAGGAAAAACGCGTGGCCTTGCCCTGCACCTCGGCGATGAGTTGGTCGGCGGAGACGGAGTTGCGGAACGGGCCGCCATCCGGCGGCACGTTCGCACCGGTGAGCCACACTTTGTCGCAGTTGTGGTGTTTGCCGAGGACCATCGGATGGTGCAGACCGCTGATGGGGGTCAGGTTCGCGCGGTGCTTCTCGAGTGCCGCCATGCAGGCGGGCAGTTCAAAATTGGAGCCGGCTTTCTGAATCTGCCAGGTCAGCGTGTTCACCCCATTGGGGATGTAGAGGAAAACGCTGCGCCTCGCCCCGGAGGCGGTTCCTGCGGCGGCAGCCAGTGCGGGGCGCATGCATTCCAAAAGCGGCAGGGCGATGGTTGCTCCGAGACCGCGGAGCATGTGTCGGCGGCTGATTTGCCAGGAGTTGGTTTGGATGTTCATGAAGAAGGAGGATTTGGGAGAAGGGCGGGGTTAGCGGGCTTGGAAAAGGTCGGAGGTGATGAGCGCCTCGAGGATAGAGCGCACTCCATAGCCCGCCTCCTTCGACTGCGCGGCGATGGCTGCGAGGCGTTCCTCATCTTCAAAGCTCAGACTGCGGCGCAGGGCGTAGGTGCCGAGTTTGCGGATGAAGGTTTTGTTGAAGGCGTCCATATCGGCAAGGAGCAGGCGTTTGAATTCCTCCGCATCGCGGTAGGTACGCCCATCGGGCAGATGCCCGCTGGCATCGACGTCGGGATCGTCTCCGGTGCCCTGCTGGATTTTCTCCTGCGTGCGCCAGCGCCCGATGGCGTCGTAGTTTTCAAAAGCGAGTCCGAGCGGATCAATCCGCGCGTGGCAGGCCGCACAGTTTTCGTTCGCTTTGTGTGCGTCGAGCTTCATGCGCAGCGTGGCCTTGGGGGAATCCACCGGGTTGGGCGCGATCGGCTCGACGTTGGCGGGCGGCGGCGGCGGGGATTTGCCGAAGATGGATTCGGAAATCCACACGCCGCGGTGGACGGGGCGGTGGCGTGTGCCGTCCGAGGTCAGCGACAGGATTCCTGCATGCGTCAGGATGCCCCCGCGGTGCGTGTCCGCCCGCAGGGAGACGCGTTCAAAAGTATCCCGCTCGGGCTCCTCGATGCCGTAGTGACGGGCCAGACGCGGGTTGAGCATGGTCCAGTCGCTCTGGAGCAATTCCGAAAGAGGCAGATTTTTCGCCAGGGTTTCTGTGAAAAACGCGGTGGTTTCCGCGATCATGCTTTGCTCCAGATGTTTGTCGTAGTCTGGATACAGCTTTTTATCCGGGGCAAACATGCCCACTTTGCGCAGTTGCAGCCATTGGAAGGGGAAGGACTGCGCAAAGCGGGTGGCACGCGGATCCGCGAGCATGCGGGCAACCTGCTTTTTGATTTCCGCGCGGTCCTGAAGTTTTCCCGCGGCTGCGAGCGCCGTGAGTTCGGCGTCCGGCATGGTGCTCCAGAGCATGTAGGAGAGGCGGGACGCAAGTTCCCAGTCGGTGAGCGTGTGCCGCTCCCGGTCTTCGGATCCTTCGTGGAGAAAGAGGAAATTCCGGGAGCAAAGAATCGCAATCATCCCATGTTTGACCGCAGTTTTTACATCGGTTCCGGAATCGAGCTCCTTTTGAACCATGGAGCCGATTTTCGCCATCTCCTCCGCGGTCGCCGGCCTCCGGAAGGCGCGGTCGGCGAAAGCTTGCAGGGCTTTGGCGACCTGTTCGGGATTGTTCTCCGCGGGTAAAAAGGGAGCGCGCAGGGCGGCTTCCGCGTCCGTGACAAGGGGCCCCTTCCACTCGACCTCGTCGATGATGAGGAAGCTGTAAAGGGGAACGCCTTCTTCGTCGGTGAGTTTCAACTGCCAGGGAATGCGGCCTTCTTTGAGGCTGACGAAAGGGCGGTTTCCATGGCGGCCGAATCTCGGAAGCGTCGACGGGCCCGCAATGTGGTTGTAAACGTGAACGGTTAGCGAGCTTGCAGGCAGGTGTGTCCGGAAGGTGAGGGTGACGGGTTTGTCTTCCGGTGCGACGACGTCCTGTTCAAACAGGACCCTGTCTAGATTCTCCTCGTAAAAGCGCAACCGCGGGGCGGCCCCGCCGGGTTTTTTGAGGCCGGAAAGGGTGATTTTGCACTCGTACACGCCCGCGGACTTGAGGCGTCCCGGGTTTGCGCCCCGAAAGATGTCTCCGGGCCACAGATCGTAGCGCACCTTGTCCAGCAGACCCCGGGACTCGAGGTATTCGCGGTACTTGCCCGTGACTTGCGTGGCCTGGACGCTTTTGCGTTGGAACTCGAGAGGATCGGGCGCTTTTGCGGGATAGGCTTCCGCGAGGATTTTTTCCGCAAACTGGAAGTATTTTTCCATCTGGCTCGCGGAGAGTGTCATTACGGAACCAAGGCGTTCGAAGCCGTGCCATTCGGGGTCCTCCATGAATCCGCCGGGATCGTTGGCGTCGACGTGCACCCCGAGCAGATCGTAGATGGTGTGGACATATTCCTCGCGGCTGAGGCGGTGGAAGGAAACCCGGTCCCGCTTGGCCATGCGGGCGGCTTCGCCCTCCTTGATGCGCGCGGACAGCCACTCGACAACGCGTGCGCTTTCGGTGGCGGCAGGCTGTTTTTCCTCTTTCTTGGGAGGCATCTCGCCGGAGCTGATCCGGCTCATGATTTCGGCCCATTGTGGGGTGTCCTTCAGCCCGATTTCCCGCGACAGGGAATCGATGCGAAGGTCGCCTTTCTGCTTCTGGGCGTCGTGGCAATGCAGACAGTACGCGTCGAGATACGGTTGCACATCCCGCGAAAAATCGGGCTGCTGCGCAGTGGCGCTCGTTCCAAGAGCCGAGAGCGCTACGGTGGCGACTGCAAGTGCGAGGGGGAGGAGAATGGCCATGGGGCAAACGTCATTCCGGGAGCCGGGGTGGAAAAGTGAGGGACGCACGGGGAGGGGATCCGTGCGATGGCGTGGTCAGATTAAGTCAAACAGTGGGGGCGCGGGGAGGGTAACTTTATTTTTGGCTTTCGCCTGCAAAGCGCCAAATGACTGATTCGGGACGAGGAAAGGGAAGGCGGACTTATCGATCAATCGGATGTTTCGAGAAGCTCAAGGAATTTTCCAGGCGCGCGACATTCGGAAGGGAAATTTTATACGGAAAATCAAAGTGTCTTGGGAGCTCTTTTTGGGAGGTGGACTCTCGCGGGCGGGTTCATGTCAGGGGTACTCCGATTTCGGTCTCACTCCGCTTCTGGCAGGCTGCGGAGTCGCGCCGTCGATCTGACGGCTTACCCAGCAGTCTATGGCGTGGGCGTCGATGCCGAGTTTGATCGCTTCGTAGGAGACGGTTGAATGGGATGAATGGGGGGCTGTCATCGCTTTTAAGGTCGCGGGATATCGCGCAGCTCGACAACCTCATATTAGCTATCAGTTTCACTCCCGATGCCTCTCACAGAGTTTTCCTCAAGGGGTTCAGCCTGCTCGGAAAGCAATCCAGCGCCCTCTCATGAAATTCCTCCTCGCACCCTCAATCACTCGTGCGCTCATGCAGTTCACCGCGAGAACCCTGTACCGCGTGTGCGTGCTGCTCACTGTGGTGCAGTATCCCACAGGTTCGCTGCTCGCGAGCAACTCCCTCCCCTTCGACCAAGTTGCCGCCCCTTTTTTCAAACAACACTGCGAGCGTTGTCATGATGCCAAGAAGCAGAAGGGCGACTTCAGGCTGGACACGTTGAATCCGGACTTCACCTCGCTAGATACCGCTCAACGCTGGGCAGAGGTGGCGTTTCGAGTGAAGTCCGGCGAGATGCCTCCAAAGGAGGAGACGCAGCCCACCGCGACCGAACTCGGCGCGGTAGTCGACTTTTTGTCGACTCAACTCCGAGAGGGTGAGGCCGCTCGAATGGCGAAACGCGGTCCTGTGAACCACTACCGACTCAGCCGCGACGAATACGCAGCGACTGTGTACGATTTGCTCGGAGTTCATTTTGACCCACACCTGCCGGGCGCTTTCAACGAAGACCCGCGCTGGCATGGCTATGATCGTATTGGGGCGCTCTTGTCGCTCTCCCCCTCGCACGTGGAGCGTTATCTCAAAGCGGCTGAGACGATTCTCGAGCGAGCATTCCCAGAAACCGCAGCGCAGACAGGGAAGTTCCTCGCTGACGCCATTCAAATCCGACACCCAACTGAGCGGAAAAAAATCACGGAGATGGGGCTGCCCATTGAAAAAATCCGAGTTCCAGTTTGGCCCGACGCCTCCGTAGCGGCGTTTCGCGGACACTGGGACGGAAAGTTGCGTGGAATCGGTCTTTACCGAGGCCGAGTCAAACTAAGCGGTCTCCGAGGGTTGAATGGTGCAGCCCCGCACCTTTCAGTCTGGCATAGCTCGTTGAAGCGCTCAATTTTCGACGAGGACATCCTCGCGCCGGAGGACAGTCCGACCACCGTGGAGTTCGAAGTGTATTTCTCCGCTTCCGCTGAACTGGAGTTCCGCAATGAGGTGCCTGCAGCCTTTAGCAAAGCCGGCAACCACACCCTCAACGTGCTCAACGGTGGTGGAAGCATTTTTCTGGGATCGCGGGACATGCGCAGGACCAATCCTACCGGCTACAAACTCTTTGATGACGAGGGCCATGCCATCCACCCGATGCTCCTGATCGATTCCGTCGAATGGGAGGGACCCATTGTGTCCGACGGAGATCTTAAAAAGAGGGAAGGGCTGATGCCTCAAACCCAAGGTGACCTCGCCGAGTCGCGGGCCTGCCTCACCAAACTGGCTACCCGCGCGTGGCGACGCCCCGTGGAGGACCAGGAAATCGACCGCTACGTCCGTATTGTGGAAAGCGAGTTGCAAGCGGGTGCAAAGTATCGTGCAGCACATCTGTCTGCGATGGCAGGCATCCTGACTTCAAAGAACTTTTATTATCTCGAGGAAGGATCCGCCAAGAAGCGACGGGACACCCTCAATGACTGGGAGCTCGCCTCGCGTCTGTCGTATTTTCTGTGGGGCTCGATGCCTGACGACACCCTGTTCGCTGCCGCGAAAGCAGGACACCTTCGTCAGTCTACCGCTCGACGCGCGCATGTGGACCGAATGCTCAATGACGCGCGTATTTCACGGTTCACGGACGCCTTCCCGAACCAGTGGCTTCAACTGCACAAAATCGGAATGTTCCCTCCCGACCCAAAGCTCTATCCAGACTACGATTTGTGGCTGGAGAAAAGCATGCGTCTCGAACCGGCCACCTTCTTCAATGAAGTGTTCGTGAAAAATTTCCCGATTCGCGAGCTTCTGGATTCGGACTGGGCCATGGTCAACCCGCGTCTCGCGGGACACTACGGATTGGAACCCCTGCAAACATCCGGTTTTCAGCACGTAGCCCTGAAGCCGGACAATCATCGAGGAGGTCTTCTCACTCAAGCGGGAGTGCTGATGCTAACCTCCGACGGGACCCGCCACCGCCCCGTCCATCGCGGCGTCTGGGTGAGCGAATCCATCTTTGGGCGCACACCCCTTCCCCCCCCACCAAATGTCGAACCTCTCGAACCGACGCCCGCAGACAAGCCCAAGTCCACTGTTCGCGCACAGCTTGAATCCCACTCCTCCAATGCCACTTGTGCTTCATGCCATGCGAAAATTGATCCGCTCGGATTTGCATTCGATCACTTCGATGCCATCGGGCGCTGGCGCACACGCGAAATTTCCAACTCCGGAAAAGGTGAGAATCCGCCCGTAAAGGCTGCGGGCGTTTTGGCAGATGGAAGACCATTCGCCAACTCAGAGGAGTTTAAGAAACTGCTGGTGAACGACATTGACCGCTTCGCTGAAGCGTTCGTCGAACAACTCGCCACCTTCGCACTCCGACGAGTGATGACGGTCGATGACGCACAAGAAATCCGCGCAGTCGCCCAAGCCTGCCGGGCGAAGGGCTACCGCCTGCGAGACATCGTCGAGCGCCTCGCGCTCTCAGACATTTTTGCGAAACGTTAACTCAAGAGCCCCCCCTTTAACTTCCCATGAACTATCTTTCCCAATCGTGGCTTCTCAGCCGACGCCACCTCCTCAAGGGAGTCGGCGTCACACTCGCGCTTCCGTTCCTCGATGCAATGCGACCTTCCCGGGTTCATGCCGCCACCAGCGCGGCACTCAAACCCCGGCGCAGTGTGTTCATTTATCTGCCCAACGGGGTGAACACCAAGGAGTACCAAATTCAAGAATCTGGTGCGGATTACCAGTTCACCAAACCGCTTGAGTCGCTCGCGAAACATCGTGCGCACATCACCCCAATGAGCGGCCTCCACCACCCCACAGGACTCGGCCAGCATCACAACTGCCGACGCATTTGGCTCACCGGCGGAAAGCTCGGACCAGCAGACCGTAACACCATCTCGGTCGACCAACTGATGGCTCAGCTCACGGCTCCAATCACGCGCCACGCTTCGCTTGAGCTCAGTAATCAAGGGGGCTCACTCGCTTGGAACGCGGACGGAATCCAGTTGCCAGCCCAATCAAATCCCGGCGTTGCATTCCGCGAAATGTTCGAGGATCCCAAAGGCGGTATTGCCAGCCAAAGACGGGGCTTCCAACGCCGGGGAAGCATTCTGGACGCAGTCATTGACGAGGCCGGCAGCCTGTCAAAAGAGCTTGGATCTGAAGACAAAGGTCGCCTCGAGCAATACCTGAACTCCGTGCGGGAGGTAGAAATTCGCACCCAACGCGCCGACAAGTGGCTCGATACGCCCCGACCCAAGATTGATCCATCAGTGGTCGGCAAACTGAACCGGGACGTCTCCCTGCAAATGTTGGGCGAGTATCTACGGACCATGTATGACATTATCGTTTTGGCATTTCAGACAGACATGACCCGCGTGGTCACCTTTAACACCGGCGAAGAGGGCCAAGGCCCCGCCGTCCCGGAAATCGGAGTGCGCCAAGATCGGCACTCACTTTCCCACCACAACGGGAACGCCGACCTGCTCCGTCAACTCACCGAAAGCGATGCGTTTAATGTCGCTCAGTTCAGCTACTTTCTCGATCGCCTCTCAGAGGTAAAGGACGCCGATGGTCCACTCTTGGACGCCACCATGGCCCTCTACGGCAGCGGTATGGCGTACGGGCACAGTCACGGCAACGCAAGCCTGCCTCTGATTCTTGCCGGCGGTACAAAGCTCGGGCTGAAACACGGCCGACACCTTGATTTCAACGCCGCGACGAAGGATTTCCAAGGATACGAAAAGCACCCTGGAATCCACCACAAACCCGTCAATGCCAAAGCCCGTCTCAGCAATGTGCTGCTGACCATGGCGCAACGGATGGGAGTGGAATCACCCTCTTTCTCCGACAGCCTGCAAGCGTGTTCTGAGCTCACGGCATGAAACCCATTTTTTCCGCTGTCGTTGCCGTGATCGCAGCTCTCTTCGGTTTGCACGTCCGAGCCGAAGACAAGAAAATCTCCTACGTCCCCAAGGCGGGTGAGTTTCCGGTGGCTGGGGCGGGTGTCTACCTCTGCGGGGAGTTGGTCGAGGTTGACCACATCAATCGACGCGGGGCCCTGCGCCTCAACGGCGATGGCGTAGACGACCGCTACCATAGCGCACCAAGTCACCGATTCGCCCTGCTACCCTATGGCACAATCCGGTTCCGAGGCGCGCCCGCAGAGTTGCGCGACATTCCCATCGGCACTGTCCTGCATGGCTACTTCACCGTCCCGCGCGAGGGCGACACGACAATTCCTGCGCCGGCAAAAGGCTCCGAAAAGTACGTGCCCGCCGAGAATCAGGCACTCATCTTGGAGGACGATTTCAGCTTCTATCAGCGACAAGGCTGCGCTTGGAAAATCACGGCGATCGCCGCTGAGAAAGGCGGTTGGACCACCAACAACCGCGTCGAAAAACGCCTGACAGCCACGCTGATGGGACCTCAAGGAAAGGACGGACTCAGTGGCGAGCAAAGCTTCGATTTCGACAGCAGCACGCGCGTTTGGAAAGGACGCGCCCTCGGCACGCTTGCAGACCTCGCTCCCGGCCTCTCCGTTCAAGTAGGACTCACTTGGTGCTACGACTGGCGCTATGGGAGGTTCCACTGTGCGGACGTGTGGCTAGACGACGAAGCGCGTTCCACCGCAAGCGAGACCCAGCGACAGATTCACATCCGCCACATGCGCCATCGTTGGCTGCCGGGTTGGATTGATGACGTTCAGCACGAGGCCGGTGGCAGAGGAGTGGTCACCCTCACGCTCTTCGGTGGCTCGGATCCAAGCCTCTACGACGCCGTTCGCGCCCAAGCCAAATCCGGTGGCGCAGCAATCGCCGCCGGCGAATGGAGCCTTCGCACTTGGTGGCAAGAGCACGACGCGAAAGGTGGTGCCGTAGTCGACGTGAAGGACGTTTCCAATAGCCCGCCCACCACGACCGGTCTGCAAGTTCGACTGAAAATAGGAGAGTTGCTCGCCGGTTTCCGTCCAGGAGCCATCGTGCGTTTGCGACCCAATGGGTTTCCGAATGTCAAACTGCCGCCCGAAGAGAGAGTCAAGGGACTCGACGACCGTTAACGCTTGTTGATTCCCCGAGCCCTCCTTGCCTGGGAAAGGAGACCCATAAGGCCCCTCCACGAAGACGTTAAGCGTCGTCTACCCCGAATCGATTCCTGAAAGATGCGATTCAAGCAGCACCCCCGTTGTCAGACGTGCCAAACGGTTCGAGGAGGCTCGCGGTTTGGTGGGTCGTATCCGTCCGCCGAACCCGATCTATCGGAGTGACTGCAGATGGGCGAGGTTCCCTACGTGAGCGCCACCAACCCCGTCTCCTTTACTCTCCGACAAAATGCCGGATTATTCGGTGATCCTGCGGAGTTTCTGCCACCCGTGGGGAGTCAACGAGCCCACTTCCCGGGCCAGCCTTCGGTTGAGCCCCGGCAACACCGACTCCAGATACTCCCTCACGCATATCCCTCTGCGCTTGCAGCTTTCCACCACAGACGCCACCGCCGCCACGTGGTGGCCCGCCGCCTCGCTGCCGATGTGCAGCCAGTTCTTCCGCCCAAGGGCAATCGGGCGCATTCCGTTTTCCACCCAGTTGTCTGTCCACCTCGATCCGCCCGTCGCTCAAAATCACTTCCAGTCTCGGCCACAGGTTGAGTGCATACTGACACGCCCTCCCCAGCAGGCTCTTGGGCAGCGCCTTACCCGAAGCCTCCTCCACCAAACCGCGCAACTGCCCAAAAAGCTCCACGCTCCGCTCTGCGCGCAGCTTTCCCCGGCCCGACGCATCCAAGCCAGTTTCCCGCGCCTCCTTTTCCACAGCGTAAATTTCCCCGACCCTCAGCAGGATGAACCCCGCCTCCACGTTCCCGGGATCCACCTGCAGCGTCTCGTAAAACTTCCGCCGCACATGCGCCAGACAGCAGGCGCGCCGGATCCCAGTACCGAGCGTGGCGCAGAGAGCTCAAGCTCCAAAAAGCGCGAGGGTTTCTGGCGGGGATGGGAGCTTTGGAGCCGAGCCTTTTTGAGGTGGAGTGAAAGCAGACTCTGGGCGATGCCGTGTGGCCGGGAGAATGCCGCTAGGGAAAGGCCACTGGAACGAAAAGCAGCGAGGAGTTCTTGAATTTGCCGGGCAGAGCGCCGCGGGCGGCGAGCGGGAATTTGTATTCCCAAAAACTACACACCGCAAAGGGTCTGGGTAGATGGGGCTCGGCGGACGGATACGCTCGAAGTGCGCCGGGACGCTATTGAGGAAAACACCGGCGAGAAGTTATCCTTCAACGAAACGGTGCACGCCTACTCGGATTTCGTTCCCGATCTTCAGCCCGCCGATGTCAATGCCCGCACCCGCGCCCTTGCAGATGTCTGCCTCGTCCCGCTCAACTCCAACGAGTTCGCTTATGTTTATTGAAGCCTCAGCTTACCAGCGTGCGCAGCTTGGCCGTGACATCGTCACGGCTGAGGACACCTGCGGCGACAGCAAGAGTGAGGTTTTCCCATTCGTCACTATCCGGTGCCGGGGTGCATCCGTTG
>JBILKV010000078.1:0-18566 GCA_044376515.1 Chthoniobacteraceae bacterium
CTTCAGCCGAAACGGGACGCTGGAAGTCGACACCGGCAAAGCCGTTCACTTGCAAATCAAACAAACCATCGGGAGGAACTGAGTTCATTCTGGGGAGGTGCGTTCAAGACAACTGGCAACCCGGCCCGCGAACAAACAGCGAAAACGTCACGGCCCACACCGGATGCCCCGTTTTTTCCAAATTTGGGGATTGGAAACACCAAACCCGATGGCAACCCTCCAGCGGCAGGCAACCGCGGTGGTTTCGGTCTCCGGTCAGCCCAACGCTTTCACCACAGACGCGCCGCCTGCGGCGTTGACTCACCCACGCCAAATTCTCTTAAAATTCTCTGAGTCACCTACCTATGAGCGCCTCTTCCCAACGCTGGCTCGTAAAACAGGAACCCTCCGCCTATTCTTGGACAGATTTTGTGGCGGACGGACGCACCGCCTGGACCGGGGTCCGAAACTTCCAAGCGCGCAAAAACCTACACTCCATGCGCAAGGGGGACTTGGTGCTTTTCTACCACAGCGTGGTGGGAAAGGAGATCGTGGGAGTGGCCCGGGTGGTGCGCGAAGCCTACCCCGATCCCACGGCCACCGAGGGGGAGTGGGTTTGCGTGGATCTGGAGCCCGAAAACGCCCTCTCCTCGCCCGTGACGCTGGAGGCCCTCAAGTCCCATCCGACGCTCCGCGAAATTCCACTCATCAAGCAGTCCCGCCTTTCGGTCATGCCCCTGAGCATCGCCGACTTCGATGCAATCAAGGCACTGGGCGGGCTCCCCTCCTGACCTCCTGACCCGCCGAGATCGGAGTGCCGTCACGCTGTCACCGTGGCAGCCGAACGCCACCGAGGCAACCGGCGAGCACAGGGAGCTATCCGGCCAGTTGCAGCCATATGCAGGATGCCCCGGCCCCGCGCGGAAAGTCCTCCGGAGCCGCGCAAAGCGCGAAGGATCCGGAGAGTCGCCGAGCCTTGAGGGCCATCCGCCCGATGCGCTCCAAAGCGCGCGAATCCAGCCGGGTGCAGTTGGTCGAAAGGAGAAGCCTCGCCCGCGGCGCCGCGACATCCAGTGCGGCCTCCACCAGTTCCCCCATGTCATCCTCGACGCGGAAACGGCCCTTCGAGGAACTTGTCGAAAAGGTGGGTGGATCCAAAATGATGGTGTCGAACCGCTCCCCCCTGCGGACCAGGCGCGGAAAGGATTCGCGCACGTCGGCAGCGAAAAATTGGTGCTGTTTGGGGTCGAGGCCGTTGAGCGCGAAATTCGCCTCGCCGCGAGAGAGGGACTTTCGGGACAGGTCAATCGAGAGGGTCTCCGCCCCTGCCAACGCGGCGCACACGGAGAAGGAGCACGTGTAGGAAAAGGTGTTTAAGAACCGGCCCGCCGCGTGGCGACGCACCCAAGCCCGGTTTGGACGTTGGTCCAGAAACAATCCGGTGGAATAGCCCGCGCTGAAATCGATGCCGTAACGCACTCCCGCCTCCAATACGGTTGTTTGAAGCGGCAGGGAAACGTCGCCCTCAAGCAGGACGGGGCTGAGGCGCTCCTGATTGCGCACCGGAAGGTGCCGCCCGAAAATGCGTTGGGGTGAAAAGAGCATCCACTCCGGAAGGGTGCCGCACCACTCCAGCAAACGGGGCAGGATGGATTCCTCCTGATAATTCAGGAGAAGGTCAGCACCGAGCCGTTCGATCCACGCTCCGTCGGCGGTGCAGATCCGGTAGGCATTGGTGCCCTCGGCTTGGAATTTTTTCCAAAGCCTTTCAGAGGGGAGATCGAGCGGGGCGTGAACGGACATGTGCGGGAAGCGGGGGGATCCGACGATGACGGATTGCAGAGGGCAAACAATTTCATTAGATATCCGTCAGACATTTGTCACAGTTAAGGAGATCTATGCGGAAGAACCACCCCTTCATCGTCACTAGCTGTCTGGTGCTTTCGGCCTCCCAGTTGCTCGCTCAAGCCGGGAGCGACGGCGCCGAACAGTATCTGAACCTGTACAGCACCTACCAGAAGGCGGAGTCCTTGGAAAAACGAGGGGATGCGGCAGGTGCTCTCAAACTGTATCAGGAGGTCTCCAAGGCCCTCGCCCAGTTTTCCGCCCAGTTTCCGAGTTGGAGCCCGCAGGTAGTGAAGTACCGCTCCCAACTCACCGCCTCGGCCCTTCAGCGTCTTCAGAGCGCCTCCCCCGCTGCCAGACCAGCGCAGGCCTCACCAACGCTCCCAAAACCAGCCACGCCGTCCACGCCGTCCGCGCAGGAGGCCACCCCGCTCATTCCCCAGACCCCTGAGCGCGGAGGCGGTCCGGTCGCGCCGAGCGACCCCTTCGCGGACATCCAGAAGAAACTCAACCAGCTGCAAAACGACCTCCAGTTCGCTCTGGAGGAATCCCAGCGGCTCAGGAAGGAGAAGACGGAGTTGCTGAAGAACCTGGAGGACACCGCCAACTCGGCTTCCAAAGCGCTCGAAGAGAACGTCAAGGCGCGGAACAAGGCCGAGTCCCTAGCGCGCATTCTCGAGCAGCGCTCGGACGTGGCTGAACGCGCCCTGCTTCAAGCCCGGGAGGACAAAACCAAGACCGCGGCCGACCTCGCCACTGTGGAAAAAGAGCGCGATGAACTGCGCCAGCAGCGCAAGGAGCTCCAGGCGGAACGGGACGCCGCCGAGGAGGTGCGCACCCGGTTGGAAGCCCGCCTTGCCCAGACCCAGGGCCGCGAAACCACCGCCCTCGGGGAGCGGACTGCAGCGAGTCAGCAGGCCGCACAGGCGCAGAAGCAATTGGAAGCGATGAAGGAGGAATTGGCCGGCGCGGCCAAGTCTCAGGCCGCCCTTCAGGCCAAGCTGGACAAGGTCACGGGAGAACGTGACACCGCTAAAACGGCCCAAAAGCAGCTCGAATCCGCCAAAGAGGACCTCGCCAGCGCGGCCAAGTCGCAGTCCACGCTCCAGTCCAAGCTCGAAAAAGTCACCGGTGAGCGCGATTCAGCCAAGTCCGCCGCCGCGAACGCGAACAAGGAGCGGGACGAGGCAAAAACCGCCGCGGAACAAGCCGCCAAGGATCGCGACTCCGCCCAGAAGGAGGCGGCCAAGGTTGCCAAGGAGCGTGACGCGGTAAAAGCCGAGATCGCAAAGGTGACCCAGGAACGGGATGATTCCCTTGCACTGTCGGCGCGGTTGAAGGTGGCCCGCGGCCAGATGGAAAAGCTGGAGGCCGAAAACAAGGAGGCCGCGGCAAAACTCGCAAAGGCCCAGCAGCAATTACAGCAGCAGCGTCAGGAAGGCAGCCAGTCCACCCAGGGGATGAAAGCGCTCAAGGATGAGGTCGAACAAATCAGGACAAAGCTGGCGGACGCCCAGAAGCGGGCGGAAACGGCGGACAAGTCGGTGAGCGACCTCGAGAGCAAACTCAACGCCAGCCTGCAGCAAATCAACCTCGCCAAGGCGGATGCTTCTCAGGCCAAGACGGACGCAATGCAGGCAAAGGCCGAGACGACCCAAGCGAAAACGGAAACCGCACAGGCGAAGGCCGATGCCGCCCAAGCCCTGGCTGACAGGGACAAGGACAAGGAGGAGCGCGACCTGCTGCAGGGCATCCTCAATCGCTCGCTTGCGGAACAGTCCCGTAGGGAAAAAGCCCGCAAGGATCTCGTGGCCGAAGTCTCCCGCCTCAAGGTCAGTTCCGACGCCCTCATGAAGCAGATCGGACTGCTAGGCGAACCCGTACTCCAACTGAACGAAAAGGAGCAGGCGCTCTTCAAACAACCGCTGGTTGAAATCAGTGCCGAGGGCATCTCGATCTCGGCGATGAAAACCACCGCGAAAAACTCCACGGCAGCCCCCGCCGCCGGAGGCAGAGACGCCGCCAAACCGCAGGACGGTCCCGCCAAGACCGACGTCCCCTCTTCGAAGAACGCCAAGTTGGGTCCCCTTTCCGACGAGGTCCGCAGCAAAATTTCCGAAGCGAAGGACCGGTTCGACAAGGGCGATTTCGTGAACGCCGAAAAGCTCTACAAGGAGGTGCTGGAACAGGCGCCTGACAATGCCTTTGTGCTCTCCAATCTGGGCGTGGCCCAGTTCCGCGGCAAACGTTACCCAGAGGCGGAGGAAAGTCTCAGGAAGGCCCTCGACCTGGCTCCAGAGGATGCGTTCTCACGGTCCACCCTCGGCATCGTCTTTTATACCCAAGGCAAGCTGGACAAGGCCGTCGACGAACTCACCCAGTCGGTTTCCATCAACCCCAACAACGCCGTCGCCCATAATTATCTGGGAATCGCCGCCAGTCGCAAAGGCTGGCAGGAGAACGCTCGCAAGGAACTTGAAACAGCGGCCGAACTCGACCCCACCTACGCCGACGCCTACTTCAACCTCGCTGTCGTCTGCGCCTCCCAAAAACCGCCGGACAAGGAAGCCGCCCGCACCGCCTACCAAAAGGCCACAGCCTTGGGCGCCGCTCCCGACGCCCGCTTGGAAGAACTCATCCGCTAAGCACTCATCCGCTAAGCACTCGTCCACTGAGTCTCCAGCGCGCACCCCAGCCCTGAAACATACCCAGATTAAGGAAAGCGCTTCCATCGCTGACCCCGCCCGTCCAAGACCGCGGGTGATCGCCAACTTCGCGCTCACCTGGGACGGCCGGATCTCCACCCGGAACCTGACTCCTTCGGACTTTTCCTCGGGCGCGGACAAGCAGCGCTTGCTCGAGATCCGCTCCGAGGGGGACGCCGTTCTCGCGAGCGCCACCACCGTGGCCGCAGACACCATGACGATGGGTCTCCCGGTCCCCTCACTGCGCAGTTCGCGTCTTTCCCGCGGTCAGGAGGCGCTCCCGCTCAGGGCGATTTGGACGCGCTCCCGGGGCCTCTCCCCAAGTTTGAGACTTTTTCAGCAATCCGGTGCACCCGTGGTGGTTTTCGCCGGAAGCGGGTTGCCGCGCGAAAACCGCACCGCTCTGGAGCGCCTTGCCACGGTATGGCAGGCACCCACCCCCGACCCTTTGCCGGGATGGGCTCTGGAAACCCTTGCCTCCCAGCACGGCGTGCGGACCCTCGTACTCGAGGGAGGAGGCACCCTTCTGCGCATGTTTCTGGCCGGCCAGTGCGTCGACGAATTGTGTCTGACCTGGTGCCCGCGGATTTTCGGAGGAAGCACGGGCGTCACACTGACGGGCCGCCCCGGAGAGTGGTTGCCCCGCTCGGTGGAGGCCCGGTTGGTCATGATGGAACCGCGGGAAAACGAGTGTTTCACGCGGTGGAACCTAAAATATAAGGCCAATTGCCTTCGAAACCATTGACTAACCTTCCCTGAGTTCATACTCTCACCACCCCTTTTTGGAGGAAGATTCATGTCAACGTATTCAGCGAAAGAAACCGAAGTGCAGCGCAGGTGGTGGGTGATCGATGCCACCGACCAAGTCTTGGGCCGCGTTGCAGTAAAAGCCGCCAACCTTCTACGCGGGAAGGAGAAGGCCATATTCACCCCCCACGTTGACACAGGTGATTTTGTGGTCGTCATCAACGCCGACAAGGTCCGTGTGACCGGCAAGAAGGAAACGGCCAAAACCTACATGAGCTTTTCCGGCTACGTAGGCGGCCACAAAAGCGAGTCCTTCCGCCAACGGCGTGCCCGGCATCCAGAATTGTTGATTCAAGGAGCGGTGAAGGGGATGATTCCCCACAACCGCTTGGGGCGCAGCGTGATTACGAAACTCAAGGTGTACAAAGGCTCCACCCATCCTCACGCCGCGCAAAACCCGGTTTTGGTCAACACACTCTAAAAGACAGCATCTTATGTCCCAGACCGTTCCAGAATTTGTCGCAGTAGGCCGCCGCAAGACGGCCGTCGCCCGCGTCCGCCTCACCCCGGGCAGCGGAAAGATCGTCGTCAACGGCCGAGCCTTCGATGACTATTTCAAGACTCAGGCCCTTCAAAACACCGTCCTGAGCGCTTTCGAAGTCGTCAAACAACTCAACCAGTTTGACGTGAAAGTCACCGCCGACGGCGGTGGCGTGCAGGGACAGGCCGGCGCGTTGCGTCTGGCTGTTTCCCGAGCCCTGCTGGAATCCAACCCCGAGCTTCGCGCCACGCTGAAGGCTGAGGGCTTCCTCCGCCGTGATCCACGCATGAAGGAGCGCAAGAAGCCCGGGCAACCTGGTGCCCGCAAGCGCTTCCAGTTCTCAAAGCGCTAAGCGCTGGAGCGACCGCAGTCTTCCAAAAACCCCGCTGCTTCCGGCAGCGGGGTTTTCTTTTGGTGGGTTCCATTGGTGGGTTCCATTGGGTCCCGGCGGCCGGTTGATTGAAACCGAAAGCAAAAGACTCACCAGAAGAGGCGGGAACAGGTCGGCGAATTTTTTTAAAAACATCCTCCACGTCCTTCGCTGCTTCGCGTGAGATCCGCTTTGTCTCGTGGAAAGCGACGTTTGTTTGATCTGGCGCGACCGCTTTCGCCCCCTCACCGCCTCCTAGAGCAACCGAACACTGAAGGCGGTCGTCCACCGCACCATCCAGCCTCCCCCGCGTGAAAAACACTCTCCTGCAAACGCTTCTCTCCGGCGTGTTGGCAGCCGTGGCCTGCGCCGCCCCCGTCAAACTCATCCTCGACACGGACATGGGCAACGACGTGGACGATGTCATGGCCCTCTGCATGATCCACTCGCTCCAGAAACGGGGCGCCTGCGAACTTCTGGCGGTGACCCTCACCAAGGACCACCCGCAGGCAGCCGCCTTTGTGGACGCCGTGGACACCTTCTACGGCTATCCAAACATCCCGATCGGAGTGGTCCGCGACGGGGCCGCAAAGGAACCGGGCAAGTACAACGGCCTGGCCGACGAGAAAAATCCGGATGGAGCCTTACGCTATCCCCATGACCTCCAGAGCGGCACCGACGCACCGGAGGCCGTCGCACTGATCAAGCAGATCCTTGCCGCCCAACCGGACAACAGCGTCGTGATGGTGCAGGTCGGCTTTTTCACAAACCTCGCCCGGCTTCTCGATGACCCCGACGGCAAGAACCTCGCGGCGAGAAAGATTAGGCAGCTGTGCCTGATGGCGGGTGCCTTTCAAACCGTGAACTTCGACACGCGGCACCTCGAGTACAACGTCAAGCTCGATGTCCCCGGCGCGCAAAAACTCGCCAGGGACTGGCCCACCCCAATCGTCTGGAGCGGTTACGAAATCGGAGTGGCGGCCCCCTTTCCCCACCGGGCCATTGAACGCGACCTCGAGTACGTTGCCCACCATCCGCTCAAGGAGGCCTACCTCCATTACAGTCCGCCTCCTCACGACCGGCCGACCTGGGATCCGTCAGCCGTCTTATACGCGGTGTATCCCGACCGGGGGTACTTCAACCTTTCGCCCCCGGGGACTGTGACCGTGGAGGACGATTCGGCAACGCTGTTTCGTCCCTCGAAAAAGGGCGCTCCCGAGGGCAGCCACCGCTTCCTCACCATGAATCCCGGTCAGGCTGCGCGTGTTCAGGAGGCAATCGTCCAGCTCAGCGTCGAACCTCCAAAAACGTGGAATCGATGAAACGCCGCCGCCCGAGAATCGCGGTCGTCGGATCGCTCAACGTCGACTTTACCTTTCGCATTCCGAGAATCCCAAAACCGGGCGAGACCCTGACCGCCACGGGCATGGAGGTGCATCCAGGCGGGAAAGGGGCCAACCAGGCGCTTGCCGCCGCGAGGGCGGGGGCGGAAGTCTGCCTGATCGGATGTGTCGGCGATGACGTGCATGGAATCCGGTACGGGGCGCGCTTGAAACAAGAAGGCATCGAAACGGAAATGCTGCTGATGGTCGACGGACCGACCGGATCGGCTTTCATCGCGGTGGACGAACGCGGCGACAATTCGATCATCGTCCACCCCGGTGCCAACGCATGCCTGAGCATCGAGCACATCGACCGCTGTGCTTCGGTGCTCTCGGACGCGGATGCGGTGCTGCTCCAACTTGAGTGTCCCCTACCCGCCGTGGCGCATGCAGCCGCGCTTGCGAGGGCGGCGGGCGTCCGCGTCATCGTCAACCCCTCGCCTTTTGCCGCGGAGGCGGTCCATGCGCTCCGGGGCGCGGATGTCTGGATCGTGAATCAAGCCGAATTCAACGGCCTCCGGGAAGCGAGGGGCGCCGAAAACTACGCGGGCGAGGAAGCACTTTTGGACTATCTGGGCTGCAAGGTCCTCGTTATCACAAAAGGCGGCGATGCGACCGTTTTGCTGACCACGGGCGGGAAAACCCTGCACCCTCCCCCGCAGGTCGCACCCGTCGACACTGTCGGAGCCGGAGACACCTTCGCGGGAGCCTTTGCCGTGTTCCTCAGCGAATTGCGGCCCTTGGAGGAATCCGTCCGGCTGGCGAACATCGCTGGGGCGCTCGCAACCCTCACCCAAGGCGCCCAATCTTCGATCCCAAGCCGTACCATGATCGAACACACGCGTGCAGGCGGTTTCTCTGGCGTGGCCCCGTGATCCACCGGATGCAGCCGGAAAAGCACCTGCTGCGGAGCGTTTGCTTCAGGGCCGCCCGCCCTCTGAGCCAGCCGGCCCCCCGAAGTTTCCCGGATCCCAACACCGCGTCCTGCAGACACAAAGGGCCTCCACTGACCTCGCGGAGGCGCGTGCGCCCAAAGTCAGGGTTGCCACGGACCATTGCGGGGCGGAAAGGGCATCGTCTGTCCGGGGAATTTGGCTCGCCCGGTTGAACACAAAATGGTCGACTCTCTCCGCAAGGGCCCCTGGAGCGTTGCGCTTGTCGACAACGCGCATTCACCCTGACAGCAAATGCTCGAAAACGATTCCGACAAATCCAGCGGGGATGAAACCTACGCGATTCCGATGCGGTTCCGGCGCGTTGAAAACCTCCACATCCTGCTGTGGCTTCTCAAGGATGCCTGCTGGGCGATGAACCTCCGCTGGGCCGGCATCTTCATGATTGTCCCCACCCTCTCGGTGGCCTTTCTCATCACGTGGCAAACGAGGCACATGCGCGCGGAGTGCCTGCACAACCTTGCTGTCAACTTTTGGATTACTGCCAACTGCACCTGGATGATCGGCGAATTCTTCGGGTGGGACGAGGGCTTGGTCGGCGGGTACGGCCTGCGGCAACTGGCGGTCATCCCATTTTCGATCGGACTGTTGCTGCTGATTCCATACTACTTCGCCCGGGTTTCCCGCGGTGCCCCCGCAAAATAACGGCGGGCAACGGCAACCGGAGTCCATCTCGGGTGCGGGGGTGTTGGGTCGGATGGGCGGCGTTAGAGCGCGCCGGGCGAGATCATGCCGTGCGCCTCGAGAAAACGGCGAAACTCCGGCGTATAGAGGGAGGCCGCCGGATACCAAAGGCCCACCCGCTCGCGGTCCCACCAGGCCGCCCCCTCCCGGGCGCCGCCCAGAGGTGCAAACCGGTAGCGGTAAAGGGCTGCGCGAACGTACCTCGGAGGTGTTTCGGGAAAAGGATTGTGGGCGATCAAACTCAACGTCCCCTTGTCGTTGTGCAAAAGCTTCCAGAGGAAGTGAAGCACCCACGGGTAGTGCTCGGGCCGGGGCATCGTGCGCAAATCACCGTGGACCGCGGGGATCGCGGCAAACCAAATCTGCCAGTCCAAGCGGTGGTGGTACGGGGTGATCACCGAAGGGCGCCGGTCCGGGTTGCCCGGTTTCACTTTGAACTCGTATTCCTTCCATCGGGCGGACTCCACGCCCAGCGGTTCTTCGGTGCCCTCGAAAACGATCTCGTAACGCTCACGGCCGACGGTCCCAAAAGCGCCGTAGGTATTGACGAGATGCAACCGGTCAAAGGAGGCGTTCATCGCCTGCTGCGAGGAAAAGAGGTTCAGCACGGGCGCCACGCTGAGCGCGGCCACGACGGCGGCGTACCCCCATCCCGCAATCAACGGGGCCCGGGAGGTGATGCGTGCGGCCTCCGCCTCCTCCGCCCGCCGCACCAACCAAGCTGGCAGCACCCGCCGCCAGAGGGAGTCATCCACGCACGCCAGACACGGGACGATGGTCAGCCAGTTGAGGAACGAAAGGTTGCCCGAGAGAATCAGGATACCCATGAACGCGGTCATCAGCAGCCCGGCCGAGTTGCGGGCGAGCGCAGGCCAGAAGCCAAACCACGGGACGAGCAACTCCACAAAGTGGTTCCACAGCACGCCCGCCTTGTGAAACCAGACCGGTGCAAAATGCAGAATCCGGCTGAGCGGGTTGGGGACCGGCTGGGTCTCGTAGTGGTAAACCAAGGCGGTCAGGTCGCGCCAGCATGCATCCCCACGGATCTTGATCAGGCCCGCGCCGAGCATGATCCGGAAAATCAGCCAGCGGTAGATCCAAAGGACCACCACCGGAGGCGCACTGCGCGCAAACGGCCGCGCGTCAACCAGGGGACACAGAAACATCGCTGCAAAGCCCGTCTCGAGCAGTTGGGTCTCCCAACCGTAGGAGTACCAGAGCTGTCCGACGTGCACGATGGAGAGGTAAAGCGCCCACAACACCGCCAGAATGATCACGTTTGCGAACCCCGCCACCACCAACAGCGCCAACCCCACCCCCGCGCACGACACCCCCAGCAACCACCCGTCGGAAAGCTTCCAAAGAAACAGGGTCGGCAGGTTCCAGAACGCCCCGGAAACTGATCCAAAGTGGCGGACGACGCGCTCCAAAAACTGATCCGCCGGAAGCAATCCCTCGTGACCGATCAACGGCACAATCTGGTTTGTCGCCGCCAAGAACGCCGCCAGATACACCCCCCCCAACAGACGCAGCAGCACGAACCGCGTCATCCAATAAGTGGGCCGGTTGGGCTTTAAAGTGGCAACAGGCCGTTCCTCCGAAGTCTCAGGGCTCAAGTCGTCTCCCATAAAAAAAACGTGCCATGGTATCACATTCCACCCGCGCTGCAAAAACCACGCAGTTTTGCAGAGTCAGGCACTTCCACCGGCAAAGCTTTCCAGTGAAACAATCAAGAAAGCCCAAGCAGGGACAACCACCCATCGCCACGCCCAACCACTTGCTTCCGGCTCCTCAAATGTTTCAAGATCAGAATTATAAACAGTTCCAAAATATAAATTTAACCCCGAAGAACACAGGGAGCTGAAGCCCGAAACCATTCGGTCGCGCAATCAGTTTTGTGACTCGGCGTTCCATAGCTTCCATGCGTGCTTTGCGTGCTCTGCGCTTGGACAATTTTCGCGAACGTCGGCTCGGCAGCGGTTTCCCATGTGTCCGCCCCGCGTCATTCGTGCTAATTCATCAGCACCCATGCGCGTCCCCCAGAATCCCGAGCTCCATCTCACCTACTGTCAGAATATCCACCCCGGAGAGCGGTGGACCGAAAACCGTGCGGCCCTCGAGCAGAAGGCCGTGGCGGTGAAAAACGCGTTGTCCGCTTTGGGACCCTTCGGGCTTGGGTTGCGCTTGAGCGCCACGGCCGCGGCAGATTTGGCCGATGCGGCGGCGATGGACGAGGGCGCCGCCCTTTTTGCGGCGCACGAGCTCTACCCCTTTTCGATCAACGGCTTTCCTTACGGCCGCTTCCACAAGGGCCCGGTGAAAGAAAACGTCTACGCCCCCGACTGGCGCACCCCTGAGCGGTTGGACTACACCGTGCGTCTTGCGAAGATTTTGGCCCACTGGCTTCCAAAGGGGCAGGAGGGCAGCATCAGCACGGTGCCGGGTTCCTTCGCGCCATGGATCCAAACGCGGGAGGACGAACTGACGATGGCCCGGAATTTGGGGGCCGTCGCCGCAGATCTCGCCCGACTCGAAACCCAAAGCGGACGGCGCATTCACCTCGGGTTGGAACCCGAGCCGGATTGCTTCCTCGAAACCACCGCCCAGACGCTTTCCTTTTTTACCGACACCCTGCCCGAGGGTGCTCTGCCGGTGATCATGGAGCGGTTGCAGCTTGGCCGGGAGGCCGCCTCGGAACTGCTGCACCGCCACGTGGGCGTCTGTTTCGACACCTGCCACGTCGCGCTGCAGTACGAAGACCTGACCGAATCCCTGCGCGCCTACCGCTCCGCCGGGGTCCTGCTTTCAAAAATCCAGCTGAGCGCAGCCCTCCGGGCCCCGGCAACGCCGGAGGCCATTGAGGCGCTGACAGCATTCCGCGAACCCATCTACCTGCACCAGATCAAGGCAAGGGGTGCCAACGGCCTGCGCAAGGCATGGACGGACCTGCCCGAAGGACTCGCCGCGCTTCCGGACGAGACGGCGCTAGAGGAGCTGCGCGTACATTTCCACGTGCCTCTGTTCGTTGCTCCAGGGGGCCCGCTTGCCTCCACTGCGGATTCACTCGACGAGGCCTTTTGGAGGGAGGTTTTGGGCGGAGCCTGTGCGCACCTGGAGATCGAAACCTACACCTTCGACGTGCTCCCTCCGGAAGTGCATCCCGGTGATATTGTCGAGAGCATCGCGGCGGAATACCGCTGGGTGCTCGGCAAACTGGCAACCGCAGCAACTGCGTAACCGATAGACCGGGGGGGAACCCATCCCCGTTGCCCGCGTGCCCTAACCGAACAGCGAAAGGAGCGGCTTCCCGCTCTCAACGAGCGGCACGGGACGGCCCTTGCGGTCGGTGAGAAACAGCTCCGGATCCACGCCCAGCGCCCAGTAGAGGGTCTTGGCCAGATCCTCCGGAGTCACGGCCCCCTCCAGCGGATATTCGGCCTTGGCATCGGACTTTCCATAAACGATTCCGCCGCGCACCCCGGCTCCAGCGATCAGACAGGGGAAACAAGTGCTCCAATGTCCCCTGCCCCATTTGGCATTGGCAACCGGAGTGCGGCCCATCTCACCCACGGCCACCACAAGGGTTTCCTGAAGCAGACCACGCTGGTCCAGATCCTCCAGCAGGGCAGAGCAGGCCTGATCAAACGTGGGCAGCAGGTGGTCTTTCACGTCGTTGCTGGTCAGGTGCGAATCCCAGCTGTACCCGTCCACGCAGTCGTAGTGCACGGTCACAAACTTCGTACCCGCCTCCACGAAACGCCGGGCCATCAGACAGGACTGGCCAAACAGGTGCCTTCCGTAACGGTCCCGCACGGCATCCGTTTCCCTGCGGATGTCGAGGGCGGCGCTCATCTGGTCGGAAGCAATAAGGGCTAGCGCCCGTTTGCGGTGGCGGTCGAGCGCATCCGCCTCGCCGGAATCGAGCCGACGACGCACCCCCTCGAACTGGCGGAGCAGGTTATCCCGGTCGCGGATCCGGCCCACAGGGACGAGCGGTTCCAACCCCTCAATTGCATAGTTGAGTTCCTCATCGGAACACTCCCTCCAATAGGGATTGTCGCTCTTGTCCCTCTTGTCGATGCGGGTGGTCATCGGGTTGTACCCGTTGCCAAGCCAGCCTGCATACTGGCCGGGACGCCGGTACTGTCCCACGTCCTGCAGACGCCCCAGCCAGTTGGGCAAAACCGCGGAGGAAGGGGTGCCGCGCTCCATTCCGCCGGGGCTCTGCTGGCTCAGATACTCCACCACCGACCCCATGGAGGGCCAGTCCTCGGGAGTGGCCGAAAAGCCCCCGCCCACCGGCAGATGCCAGCGGCGTCCCGTCTGGATGTAGTGTCCCGCTCCGCTGTGGTCGTTGTAACCGTGGGTCATCGTGCGGATGACGCCAAACTTGTTGGAAATGCGTGCCAACCGTCCAAGATGCTCGCTGATGCGCAGGTCCGGGGTGCGCGACGGGATCGGGGAAAACGGCCCACGGATCTCGCGGGGCGCATCGGGCTTGAGATCAAAGGTCTCGAGCTGGCTCGGTCCGCCAAAGAGATGGAGGAAAATCACCGCCTTGGCCCGCCCCCCCCGGAAAGGATCGGAGGAGTCCTGCGCGGCAAAGACTTTGGGAAGACTCAACCCGAGGAGTCCCGCGCCTCCAACCTGCAACAATTCACGCCGGGAAATTCCCGAACAGTTCGGTTTTTGAAGTCCGTTGAGTGTCAGCATGTCAGAGGGGGGGCGCTCAAAGGCGTGGACAAAACTCCACTCCGTTGAAGCACTGTTTGCCGGTCCGCTGGGGGAACCTTTCACACTCCGATGGCCGCGAAAGGTCCGGGAAGGGAAACCACCATTGGATCGAGCGGCTAATACTGTAAATTAACATCCGGGTGTCCAAACTAACTTATGAACTTCCTGAGAAAACCACTGTTCATGCTCCTCCCCCTGCTGGGAAGCTTGGCAGTGCTTTTGTTCGAGCTCAACCGTCCCAACTTCGAACAACGCCCCTCCCCCCTGCCGACCGCCGCGAACTCCGCCGCGGCGCAACCGGAGCTGGTTGTGCAGTTGGAAACGCTCCGGGCGGAGAGGACGGCTTCCCACACAAAGCTGGCTGCTTTGGAGGCGGAAGTGCGCCAACTCAAGAGAGAGCTTGCGGGCCTACCCGAGGCCTCCGGCGAACGTCCGCTTAAACAGCTGCAGCAGCACCCGACACGAGGCGGCAGCGGCAGCGCCCCTTCCCAACAGGCTCCGGAGGAAACCCCGTTTTCAAGATCCGTGCTCGAACTCGCGCTCAAGGCGGGTCGGTTAAACGCCCAAATTCAGCAGCATCCCGAATGGGACATCCCCGAGCTGCAGTACGTTGATGAGGGAGAATGGATTCATTTCGCAAAGGAGGCCGATTTGGACTCGGAAGCGGGTGTGAGCAAGGCGCTTTCGGAGTTGCGCAAGACCGCCAAATCCCGGTTTGCCGATCTGGCGAGGGAAGCGCTGGCGAGTTACGCGAGATCAAATCGCGGCCAACCGCCGTCAAGCATCAGCCAACTGACTCCGTACCTGCCCGATTCGGTCTCCCCCGCTCTGTTGGACCGTTACCAGCTCATCCCGGCGAACTCCCCCCTGCGCCCCGCCTCGGCTGACATCGGCGGGCCGATAATCCTCCGCGAGAAAGCCGCGGTGGATTCCCACTACGACACGATTTTTGACATCGGTCCGGTGGGCTGGACCTCGACGAGCACGGGCACCGGCCACGTCTTCAAGCAGGTCCGTCAGCCCTAGCGTTCGGACATCGAAAACTACAGGCAGGGAAAGGATCAAATGAACCGTTGCAACTTTGCTCCTCAGATAATGGGCTGCGGCGAGTCGTCCTACCCGCGGGCGCTTCTTCAAAACCGGCCTCGCCTTCGCAGGGCACATCCTGTGAAGCTCTGACACATCCCTCATGAAACCTGCTCCTCTCCTCGCGTCCGCAATCGCCCTTAGCCTGCTCGCACCCGCCACCCTCCGGGCGCATCCCGTGGAAACCGAAATGGCCGCCGCGGCAAATGGCTTCCTTGCCACCCTCTCCCAAGACCAAAAGGCCAAGGCCTGCTTCAACTTTGAGGATGCAGAGCGCAAAAACTGGCACTTCATCCCGCGCACGCGTCTCGGCCTCAACCTGAAAGAAATGCGCCCCGATCAGCGACTCATGGCCCAAGCGCTCCTCGCCTCCGGCCTGAGCTCGAAGGGTTATGGCAAGGCCCTCGGCGTGATGAGTCTGGACGCCATTCTCGCCGAACTCGAAAAAGGCCAGCCCAACAAACCGGTGCGCGATCCGGAAATGTACTTCTTCTCAATTTTCGGAACCCCTTCGGACGCCAAGCCCTGGGGATGGCGGCTTGAGGGGCACCATTTGGCGCTCAATTTCACGTGTGCCGGCAAGGGACCGGCAAGCACGCCCGCCTTTTACGGAACCAACCCCGGGGAGGTGAAGGAAGGCCCCCGCGCAGGCCTCCGCCTCCTTGCCCGTGAGGAAGACCTCGGACGGCAACTGGTCCAGTCACTCAACCCCGAGCAGAAGCAACAGGCCGTCCTGTCACAAGAGGCGCCCAAAGACATCCTCAACGATCCAAAACGTGAGGAACTTACTCCTGCCGAAGGAGTTCCAGTTTCTGCGCTCAACCCGGACCAGAAAAAACTAGCCGAACAACTCGTGCGTGAATACCTCGGCAACCACCCCGCGTCGGTGGAGGCGACGGAATGGAAACGCATTCAGGCGGACGACTGGGAGAGCGTCCGGTTTGCTTGGATGGGGGGAACCGAGCGCGGCGCAGGGCACTATTATCGGCTACAGGGGAAAAATTTCCTCGTCGAGTACGACAATACCCAGAACGGGGCCAACCATCCGCACGCCGTATGGCGGGACCGGGGCCAGGATTTTGGCGCGGACCTGCTGAAGGAACACTACGCGAAAAGCCACGCCAAATAGGCAAACCAACGCCCGCACACCCCAGCGCCACCTTCTCCCAAACGAGCGCGGGGTGTCCGGTCAGGCGCCCGCTAGCGACGCGCTCAGAATTTCCACCACCTGAAGCAGTTCTTCGGGCGTGTTGTAAAAGTGCGGACTAAAGCGCAGATACTCGCGCCCCGAGCGGTCGTGCCTGAGGGAGGCCACCACGCCGTTGGCCTCCAAAGCCTGTAACAAAGCCGAGGCTGGCCGCCGCGGGTGCCATACCGTGGTGATCCCGCTGGCGTTCGTTCCCGTGACAGGACCAACCGACTCGAATCCAAGGGCCGTCAGTTCCCGCAGGAGAAGCGACTTCAGTTCCAGCAGGCGCTCGGCAATCCGGTCTATTCCCTCCCCCAGCAGCAGCTCGAGTGCGGCCTTCATCCCGTACACACCACTGGTGTTGAGCACCCCGGGCTCGTAACGCCTCGCAGTGGGGACAAACTCAACCGCATCCTGCGCCAGAAACTTTGGCGAATGGACGTTCCAGGCACCCAGCAGCGTCGGGCGTACGGTTTCAAAATGGCGTTCGGCGACGTAAACGATCCCCATCGCCATGGGCCCGAGCAGCCACTTGTGAGCATCCGCGCTCAGCAGGTCCACGTTGGAGCGGACGACATCAAGCGGAAAAGCTCCAAGCGTCTGAATCGCGTCCAGGGCAAAAAGAATCCCTCGCTCCCTGAGACGGGCACCGATCGCCTCCACATCCAAGCGGTAGCCGCTAAAAAAATGGCAGCTTGCCAAGGCCACGAGCCTGGTCCGCTCCGTGAGCGCGCTTTCGACCAACTCGGGGGTCACCTCGCCCGGAACGCCGGTGCGCAACCGGCGGACGACCACTCCCCGCCGCTCCAATTCAATCCAAGGGTACACATTGGCGGGATAGTCGTCGGCATAGCAGACCAGTTCGTCACCGGCCCGCCAGTCGATGCCGTTGGCAAAGAGACTCAACCCAAGAGAGGTCGGCCCCAAAAGGGCGATCTCCTCCCAACGCGCTCCGATCAACCGCGCTGCAAGTTCCCGAGTGGCGCGAATGTCGCGTAAAACCGCACCAAACTCCTGCTGCTGCAGGCATGAATCCATCGCGTACCCGGCCATCGCCGCGCCCACGACCCGGGGCAACGCCGTCACGGCAGCATGTGCAAGAAAGATGGAACGGTCGCAAACCGGAAAGGACTCCCGCCGCAAGCGCTCCTCCGAAGTCAGGGCCGCCGGCCGTCTCGCCGGGTTCAACGCTTGCGCGCCTCCCTGCCGGCATCAATCAATTCCCAAAAACGGCGTTCCCGGGCCAACTCTCCGTCCTCGGCTGGCATCGGAAGCGCTGCCCGAAACAAGAAGTCCCGGATCGTATTGCGATGCAGCACCCGGTGCACGGTGATCCCCTCAGGGACACGCTCAAAGTAAATGCGGTAGTCGCGGATTCGGTAGCGAAGCAGTTTCTTGCCATCCCTCTCGATCACCCCGAAGTGCTCCGGATCGGCCGTGTCCCCCTCCTCGGGGAGCGCCTCAAAATCCGCGAGCAGGTCCAGCTGGAGGACCGTCGGTAAAGCGGCCATTTCAGCCGCAGAGATCTCATTGAAGACAATCTGGAACATTTGCAGTCAACAGCCTCCACCGTCCCAATCGCACGGCGACCCGGCACTGCGCCAGTTCCTCTTCCGCGCGCCGGGAGCGTGCCCTACATTCCCCAAAGCCGCTTGGCTGCGCGAAAGGCCTCCACCGCGTCCTTGGTGTTGCCGGTGATCTCGCACACATAAGCGACCCCCATCCAAGCGTCCGGAGAGTGCGAATTCAACCGGACCGACTCGCGAAACGCCCGGAGGGCCGGTTCCGCCTGATTTTCACGCAGCAACTGACGGCCCGCCTCGTAGGAGGCCTCCGCCATCTTGCGCATCTGCATCCGGCGGGCGGCCGCAATCCTGCGCTTTCTTTCCGCCAAACGTGCCGCCTCGTCGGCCTTCGACCGACTCGAGGAGGTCGCGGAGCGCGAGGGGGACTTGGGAGTGCGCGAAGTGGCCGAGGGTGCCTTGGCTACGACGGACTTGCCGTGGGATGATGTCACCACCGCTCGCGGTTGCGGGGATTTCGCCGGAACAGACTTGGAGGGAGCATGCTCCTGTAACACCACGGGAGAGAGGCGCTTTGGAGAGCATGCTCCAAACAATAAAGCGGCGGCCAGTAGGAAGGCAAATTGGGGTTTCATCAGAAATTTCCCTACTCCACTCCAATTCTGAGCGGATCTCAACTTCATTTCTCTGAGGGCCGCGGCAAAAAAACATAGGCGCTCGAAGCGTCACGGCGTCCTCGACATTCGTGCGCCGCTTCGGGAACCTCACGGAGTGGAAAAGCGCTCGCCCCTTGTCAGGAACTTTGCCATCGCCGGCTTCGTGTTCGGG
>JBILKV010000079.1:0-18513 GCA_044376515.1 Chthoniobacteraceae bacterium
GTCCCGCGGAGGGTCCATCATGGCCAAATGGTGTCTGGCCCATCACAAGGAGAACTTCCTCTACACCCATTGGGACGACATATGCGACATCATGGCGGCCTACGACATCAGCTTCTCGATCGGGGACGGGCTGCGTCCCGGTTCGAACGCGGACGCCAACGACGAGGCGCAGTTTGGCGAACTCGAGGTGCAGGGTGACCTGACCAAGCGGGCGTGGGCCAAGGGCGTGCAGGTGATGAACGAGGGCCCCGGACACGTGCCGATGCACCTCATCCACGAGAACATGATGAAGCAGTTGGAGTGGTGCCACGAGGCGCCCTTCTACACGCTCGGTCCGCTGACCACCGACATCGCACCCGGGTACGACCACATCACTTCGGCGATTGGGGCGGCGATGATTGGTTGGTACGGTACAGCTATGCTGTGCTACGTGACCCCCAAGGAGCATCTGGGGCTTCCCAACCGCAAGGACGTCAAGGACGGGGTCATCGCCTACAAAATCGCCGCCCACGCCGCCGACCTCGCCAAGGGCCATCCCGGTGCGCAGTACCGGGACAATGCGCTCTCGAAGGCGAGGTTTGAGTTCCGCTGGGAGGACCAGTTCAATCTGTCGCTCGACCCTGAGACCGCCCGGGAGTTCCACGACGAAACGCTCCCCAGCGAGGGGGCCAAGGCGGCGCATTTTTGTTCGATGTGCGGGCCGCACTTTTGCTCGATGAAAATCACTGAAGACGTCCGCCGTTACGCCGCCGAACAGGGGGTGAGCGAGGACGCCGCCCTTGAAAAGGGTATGGAGGCCAAGTCGAGGGAGTTTTTGGAGAAGGGCGCCGAGGTCTACCACACCTCGCTTACCTAGGTTCGCCCGCAACCCAGCGCCCGCCCGGACAACCCGCCCGGACAACCCGCCCGGACAACCCGCCCGGACAACCCGCCCGGACAACCAACGGGCGCGCCCAGCGGGCTTGGGCCGCGGGCCGGCGTGAAACTTGAGTGGTTTGCCGGGAATGCCGTGACTCTCGCCTCGACACTGGCCTGCGTCGTGGCTTCGATCCCTGCCACGATGAGCACACTTTGGGATCGGTTTCAGCGTTACCACCTGCGCCACGCAGGTCTGGGAATTTCTTTGGACGTTTCACGGATGGGGTTTGGCGAGGATTTTTTCCTTAGGATGGACGCTCCTGCCCGAAAAGCACTTGCAGCAATGGCTGCGCTCGAGGCAGGCGCGGAGGCCAACCCCGACGAGCATCGGATGGTGGGCCACTACTGGCTCAGAAAGCCGGATCTCGCCCCCTCCAAGGACCTCACAGAGGCCATTGTTTCCACCAACGCGGCGATCCGCGCTTTTGCCGGCGAGGTCCACGCTTCCGGCGAGTTCACCGACGTGCTCGTCATCGGTATCGGAGGTTCGGCGTTGGGGCCGCAGTTTGTTGCCGACGCCCTCGGCGGCCTCTCGGATCCGATCCGGCTCCATTTTTTTGACAACACCGATCCGGACGGAATGGACCGCGTGCTGGACGGGTTGGCTCCGCGTCTGGAACATACGCTCACGGTGGTGATTTCAAAATCGGGCGGCACCAAGGAGACCCGCAACGGCATGCTCGAAGCTCAGCGCCGGTATGCAGAGGTGGGGATTCCTTTCGCCCCCCGAGCGGTTGCGGTCACCGGCGAGGGGAGCGAACTGGACAGGTACGCGGTTGCGCAGGGTTGGCTCAAACGCTTCCCGATGTGGGACTGGGTCGGTGGACGCACCTCGGTGATGAGTGCGGTCGGACTGGTCCCGCTGGTGCTGCAGGGCATTGCGATGGACCGCTTGCTAGAGGGGGCTGCCGCGATGGACACGTGGACCCGGGAGAGCGAACCGCTCAAGAACCCGGCGCTGCTCCTGGCGCTGATGTGGCACTACGCGGGCGGCGGGCGCGGCGGTAAGGACATGGTGGTCCTGCCCTACAAGGACCGCCTGACGCTCTTCTCAAAATATCTGCAGCAGTTGGTCATGGAGTCGCTGGGCAAGGAGCGTGACTTGGACGGAAAGGTGGTCAACCAGGGCATCGCCGTCTACGGCAACAAGGGATCCACCGACCAGCACGCCTACGTGCAGCAACTGCGCGACGGGGTGCACAACTTCTTTGTGACCTTCATCGAGGTGCGCAAGGAAAGGGAGGGCGAGACGTTTGAAGTGGAGTCCGGCACCACCTCGGGGGACTACCTGCAGGGCTTCTTGCGCGGCACCCGTTCAGCCCTCTTCGAGAACGGCCGCGAATCGGTGACTGTCAGCCTCCCCGAAGTCAGCCCGGAAAGTGTCGGCGCACTGATCGCGCTCTACGACCGCGCGGTGGGTTTTTACGGATCGCTGGTGAATATCAACGCCTACCACCAACCCGGGGTGGAGGCCGGCAAGAAGGCTGCGACCGCGGTCATTGAACTCCAGCACAAGGTCTCCGGCGCCCTTTTGGAAGCGCCGCAGACTGCGGGTGAGGTCGCGGTGGCCCTAGGGGCCGACGCCGAGCAGGTCTATCATGTGTTGCGTCATCTGGCGGCTTCGCGTCCGGGCGTCCAGTTTAGCCTTGGCAGTGGGCCGGGTACGGACCGGTTTAGCCGGCACTAACATGGAGGTCATCATGGGCAGTCAGGCGTCCGCGGTGGGCGTTGTCGGGTTGGCGGACGCAGGGGCGGTTTCCGTGGAGTTGGTTGATGCGTTCCTGCGCCAGTTGTCGCATGATGTGCGCAACGATCTCAACGCCATGGATCTTCTCATTTCCTACGCGGAAGATCTGGGGGCGGGGGAGAAGGCCACGGACGTTCTGGAGCAACTCCACGGGGCGATACGCTTCGGATCCCAGAGGATGGTCCGGATCTCTCGCGCCTTTCAGGTCCCGGTGCCGGACCGCATTCCATACCCTCTGGACCTGCTGTTCGAGGACCTCAGGGACCGACTCTCGGTGGAGCACCCGCAGTTCTCAGGCAGGCTGCGCTGGGCTTATTCCGGAGAGAGTTGTAGGGCGCTGTTGGATCCGGTCTTGGCGCTGGAGGCGATGACGGAGTTGCTCCAAAACGCGGCCGCCTTTTCGCCGCAGGACGCCACGGTTGAGGTGACAGCCTTCGGGGACAGGGAACGGGCGTTTTGGTGCATCCAACAGAGCGCTCCGTTGCCGCCCAAGGGGATGCCGCAGTGGGGAAGGCGTCCGCTCGAAAGCTCCCGGCGCGCCCACTATGGCCTGGGGCTTTTCCGCGTGCGTCGGGTTCTCGAAGCGCAGGGAGCGAAGTTGGAGTTCACTCATGAGAGGGAGCGGGGCGTGCTTCGGACTGAGGTTTGTTTTCCGGGTGTAGGCGATTGAGCCGGGAGCCCGCCAAGGTGTTGGTTGTGGACGACGAGCGCCCCGTGCTGCTGACGCTTGGGGCGTTGCTGGAACGGCGCGGCTTCACAGTGCAGTCTGCCCCGACGGCGGCCTCCGGCATGCAGATTTTCCGCCGCTGGCAGCCGGACCTGGTGCTTTTGGATCTGGGGCTTCCGGATGCGGACGGACTCGAGGTCCTGGGCCAGATGCGGGCCGAACATCCCAAGGTGCAGGTGCTCATCCTCACCGCAAACGACTCCCTTTCCAATGCGATCCAGTCCATCAAGCGCGGCGCCTTCCACTTCGTGAGCAAACCGTACGCGCCCGAGGAATTGCTCAGTCTGATTGGGCATGCATTGGATCAAAGGCGGCTAGAGTCTGAAACCGTCCAGCTCCGCGAGGAGAGTGCCCGTTTGGTGCGGCGTCTGGAGGAGGCGGAACGGCGGACCGAGCCCGTCTTCCAAAGCCGCTCGATGCGGCAGTTGGAGGAGTTGCTCAAGCGGGTGGCACCCAGCGATGCGAACGTGCTCCTGCTCGGCGAGAGCGGGGTGGGGAAGGAGGTGCTGGCCGGGCGGATCCACCAGTTGAGCCGCCGCAGCAGGGGCCCGATGATCCGCCTCAATTGCGCCGCGCTGCCCGCCAACATGATCGAGGGCGAGTTGTTCGGTTACATGAAGGGCGCTTTTACGGGAGCGGTGGCGGATTTTCCGGGAATGATCGCCGAGGCCCATGGTGGCACCCTTTTTCTCGACGAGGTGGCGGAGATGCCACCGCAGTTGCAGACGCGTTTTTTGCGGGTGCTGCAGGAGCGCGAATACAAACCGCTGGGCGGCAGACAGGTGCTCAAGTCGGATTTTCGTCTCATCGCCGCGACAAACCGGTCCATGGCGGAGGCCCTGCGCGCGGGACTGCTGCGCGCCGACTTCTATTACCGCCTCAACACTTTCCAGATTGAGATCCCACCCCTGCGCGAGAGGCGCGAGGACATTCCCTCGCTGGTGCGAGGCTTTGTGGCCCGGTTTGCCGAAGGGCAGGGGATGGAGTCGCCTCCGTTGCAGCCTGATGTGCTCGAGCGGTTGTGTGCCCATCCGTGGCCGGGCAACATCCGCCAACTGCAGAACGCCATCGAGTACGCGGTGATCCTCGCGGGTGCCGAGGGGATCGGAGTGAGGCATTTGCCTCTGGAATTGCAGGCCCCGCCGGAGATCCAGCAGGCGCTTGGAAGGGACGGTTCCGGTTCGCGACTGGAGGAGCGCGAACGGGAGACTATCTTGCAGGCACTGGTCGATACCCGGGGAAATAAAAAAAAGGCTGCCGAATTGCTGGGAATTCAGCGGCCCACGCTTTACGCCAAGCTCCGCCGGTACGGCATCGGGAACACCGAGGGCGCAGGAGGCTGATCTGTGGAAGCTCCATGGGGGCGCGGGAATTCATCAAAAACTTGCGAGTTCAGGCGGGATTCGGAGTTTTCCCGGCGTGCGTTTCCGGTGATATTGCCACTTTCATGAGACGGGTTTCCTTCATGCAGGGCAGGGCGCAGGAGTTCGGGCGGTTTCGGGGTGCGGTGTGCGCCCTTCTGGCATCGCTGGTGTGCTGCGTGTGTTGCCCTTGGGCATCGGCGCAGGTGGCGTACGACAAACCGCTTGCCCGGGTGGTGCGCAACGCCGACGGCACCCGCCTGAGCACCAAGGTCGACCCCTACAACCAGGTGGTCGAGGAGGTGTTTTTTGACGCCAAAGGCGGCGTGGTTTGGAAACTGGTGCGTGAACTCGATGAGGCGTTGCAACCTCTCAAGGCCACCAAGTACGACGGCAGCAACAGGGTGCTCTCCAGACACAGGTACCTCTGCGTCAAGGGGCGGGTCGAGGAGGAGGAGGTTTTGGATCCAAAGGAGGCGCTGGTCGGCCGTCTGGTCTTTTACTACGATTCCAAGGGACGGATGAGCCGAATCGAGCAGTTTGACGCCTCGGGAGTGTTGCTTTCCACGGCGCGGGCCACAGTCGGGCGCGGGGTCGACCCTGTGGTCCGCGAGGCGCCCGGACAGACCGTTCCCAATCCAAGGGGGACTTCCAAAACCCAGCCCAGATGAGGGCTTGCCCGGTCGCGCCCGAGCGTTGTTTGAAAACGGCTCGGGACACGGGCGCCCGAGATTGGATCGAAACCCCGCCATCCCCACCTCAATCACACTATGCCGAATCCCTGGACCGGAAAAGGTAACCCCTACACCCGCATCGAAGTCGTCGAACGTCTGCGCAACACCCTCGCCAAGGGGCAACCCATCATCGCCGCCGGCGCTGGCACCGGAATCTCGGCCAAGTTCATTGAGCGCGGCGGGGCGGACCTGTTGATCATTTATAACAGCGGCCGGTTCCGGATGATGGGGCATGGCTCTACCGCCGGGCTGATGGCCTATGGTGACGCCAACGCCATCGCCATGGAAATCGGCGAGTATGAAGTATTGCCCGTGGTGGAGGAGATTCCGGTGATTTGCGGCGTTCACGCAACCGATCCGCGGCGGCGCATGTGGCATTGGCTGGGCAAGGTGAAGGACATGGGCTTTTCGGGGGTGAACAATTTTCCGACGCACACGATTGTGGACGGGCACTTCCGCGGGGTGCTGGAGGAGACGGGGATGAGCGTCGAGAAGGAGTTTGAAATGGTCGGGTTGGCGCACCGGATGGACCTTTTCAGCATCGTGTACGTGGCCACTCCGGAGGAGGCCGTCGAGATGACCCGTCAAGGGGCGGATGCCGTCATTGCGCATGTGGGCACGACGGTGGGCGGCTCCATCGGGGTGAAGCAGGCGGTGGTGTCGTGGGACCACACCGTCAATGTCACCCAAGAGATCATTGATGCGGCCCGGAGCGTGCGCAAAGACGTCTTCGTTCTCACTCACGGAGGGCCGGTGAATACTCCCAAGGACGTCGAGTACGTACTGAGCAAAACCACCGCGGACGGCTTTGTCGGGGCGAGCAGTCTCGAGCGCATGGGGGTGGAGTCCTCACTCACCGCACTGACGCGGGAGTTCAAGGGGGTGCCCCTTCCGGCGCGCTGAGGATTGCCTCTGCTTACAATGGAGCGCTCACACCGACTATTTGAATCTGCTGAGGAAGCAAGTTTGAAGCCCAAGTCGACTGCATCCATGTCTGCCCTTCCACAAGGGCCAGCGGGTGGAGACCCATCAGATCCTTGGAGGTTGCCATGGGCGTGAGTAGTCTGGCTCGGGGCGGAAAGCCTCCGGGTATCCTTACGATGTGGTCTCGGAGGGGGCCCCGTCTTTTTGAGCTGTCTCGGGCTTCCGATAGTCGCCGCGGCTGAGGGTCTTTTCCAGCCACACGTAGAGGCAGATGAAAAGGTAGCGACTGCCCATTTCAGCGATCTTGAGTTTGGCGACGCCGAAGCGCCGGTTGCGCCAGGTGATCGGAATGACGGTCCAGGAATAGCCTCGGACAATGGCCTTGAGGGGCAGTTCCACGGTGAGGTTGAAATGCTGGGAAAGAATGGGGCTGATTCCCTTGATGACCGAGCGGCGGTATGCCTTGAAGGCGTTGGTAGTGTCGTTGAGTTTAATGCCGAAAAGAACGCGAATGAAGAAATTGAACATGCGGTTGAGCAACAGCTTGATCCACGGGTAGTCGATGACGCCCCCCCCGCGCATGAAGCGGCTTCCAAAAACGCAGTCGTAGCCCTGGTTGAGAACGTCCCAGTAGCGGACCACATCGCGGCAGTCGTCCGATTCGTCAGCCATCATGATGACCACTGCGTCTCCGCGCATGGTCTGGAGCCCGTACTCGATGGCCCTTCCAAAGCCGTTTGCGCCCGGGTTTTGCACGGGACGCACCTCGTTGATCTCCGCGGCTGTTTTTTTGAGGACCTCCCAGGTGGCGTCGGTTGAACCATCATCCACCACGACGATTTCGTGCGGGATCTGGCGCAGGGTCAGTTCGAGATGGAGGTGGCGCAGCGTCGAGGGGATCGCGCCCTCCTCGTTTCGCGCCGGAATGACGACGGAAAGCAGGCTGAGCGGCGCCGCACTGACGGTGGGTGCGTTCTGGGGACGCGCTTTCATCCGCCGCACAGTTGTAGCCATCCTGGGTTGGCCAGTGCGTGTTTGGCGATCTCCTCGAAGATGGCAGTTGCAGGAATGTTGGGCTCCCAACTCCAAGTGGTCCGTGCAAGCGCCGCGTCGAGCACTACCCACGGAAGATCAAAGGGCCGGCCCTCCGGACTTTCCGCGGGCGGGTGGAGGCCGAACCGGGCCTCGCACCAGTTGCTGAGTTGACGCAGGGAGGTGGCGCTTTGCAACCCGCCGCCCAAGTTGAGAATTTGAACGCGTTCTCGCGGTAATCCGGCATCAAACTGTTTCAACAACAACGGGGTAAGGTCCGCGGGGTGGAGGCAGTCGCGCACCTGCCATCCCTTGCCTCCGAATCCGGTGTATTTGAGCGGGGCCCGCGCGGCCCATCGGTGGATCCAGAAGGAGAAGATGCCTTGGTCTGCCTTTCCAAACTGTCCCGCCCCAGCCAGCACTCCGCAGCGGTTGATCCAAACGGGGAAGCCGAAGGCGCTGCCGTACTCCAGAGCCAGCGTTTCGGCGCAGAGTTTGGAGGCTCCATAGAGGGACACCGGGGCGGATGTTGGGAAGGTTTCATCGATCCCGGCGGACCACTTCGAGTCCGCTCCCGGACTATACGCGTCCTGTTTTGTTTCCAGCGGAATGGAGAGGAGCGTGTTGATTGAATACACCCTGCTTGTGGACAGAAGCGTGAAAACAGCCCGATGTTTCCGGCAGTATTCCAGCATCGGTACCGTGCTGAACAAATTGGTTTCGAGCAACTCCGTGGCGGAAGCGTACCCCGTGGTTCCCGAGAGCACCGAGGGATTTGCCGCCGCGTCGATGAGCCAGTCGGTCGGCGGTTGCGCGTCCAGCACCGCGGGATCCCTCAGGTCGGCGATGGTGATTTCGCACCCGAGGGTCCGCAAGGGAGCGAGGTTGGTCTCGGAACCCGCCCGGGAAAGATTGTCGATGCCATGAATCTGCAAGCCTTCGCGTTCCCTGAGCAGACCGCGGGCAATGCTGCTGCCTGCGAAGCCACAGATGCCGGTGATGAGAATGCGCATCGGGGGGGAGTCCGGTGCCGGAACTAGGTGCCTGGAATGGGCTCCCTGAAGGGTTTTTCAGACCGGTAGACTTCCTTGCGGGCCTTGAGCGCGCCGGCCTGCGGGGAGTTTTTGTCCGGGATGAGCTCCAGAGCCTTTTCGACCAGTTCGATCGACTCGGAGAATTTGCCCACCTGAGCCTGCGCTGCGGCCAGCGCATCGAGGAAAGCGGGTTCCTTACCCTGCGTCAGTTCAACGCCTTTTTTCGCAAGATCGACGGGTTCATAGATTTTGCGGACACCCGCGTCCGGGTGGGTGGCCAGCACCCAGGCGAGCCTGTAGAGACTGGGCAGGTCGTTGGGGTTGCGCGCTAGAGCGGCCTGCCAGACCTGCGTGGCCCCCGCCGGGTTACCGTTTCTGAGGAGGGCCTCGGCAAGGTTGCGGTAAGCCTCAAGGTAGTTGCCGTCGATTTGGATGGCGCGCTGGTAGAGTCGCGGGGGTTCTTCTTTTTCCCCCTTGGTGCCAAGGAGGCTGGCGAGGTTGTTGCAGGCGCGTGCATGGTTGGGGTCCATTTCAATCGCCTTGCGGAAACTTTGAATGGCATCGTCCACCTTCCCCTGCCGATAGAGCACGTTGCCCATGCTGAAGTGGGCTTCCGCAAACCGCGGTTGCAGGGAAACCGCCTTGCGGAAATGCTCGAGCGCGGCCTGCATGCTCTCGGCATCTGTCCGCGTCTCGCTCAGAATGAGTCCCAAGTTGTAGCGCGACTCGACGTCGTTTCCGTCCAGAGAAATGGCTTTCTCAAAGCTTGCCACCGCCTCGTTGAACTGGCGGTTCTGGGTCAGGACACTCGCCAGATTCCGGTGCATCAACCCCCAGCGCGGGTGCTCTTCCGCCGCCTTACGCTGCAAATCAATCGCCTCCACCAACTCTCCCTTGCCGCGCAGCAGCACGCTCAAGTTGTTGAGCGAACCGACCAGATGCGGGTTGAGTCGGATGGCGTCACGGAAGAGTTTTTCCGCGTCCTTGCGCAACTCATTCGCCTTTTCCGCATGTTCCCTCAGGGCACGCGCCTGGTAGGCGGAGGCAAGCTTTTCCGAGGAGTAATCGTTGTCCTTGGTGACGTTGAGCGAATGGGTCCAGAGCGACTCGTCGTCCTTCCACGTGCTGGTTTGTTTGGCGCATGCGATCGACAGCGCCCCGACGACGAGGACGGCGGCAGCAAAGACGGTGTTTCGCGACGAGGGAACCGACCGCACCAGAGAACCTAGGGCCCAGGCGACCGCGATGCCCATCCCGATCTGGGGCACGTAGGTATAGCGGTCCGCGGCGATTTGGATGCCCCCGGGAACCAAACCGATGACCGGGAGGAGCGCTCCCATAAACCAGAGCCAGCCCAGCAAAACATAGGGATGTTGTTTGCGCCAGCGCCAGGCCAGCGTGCTGCAGGCTACCAGGACGGCAACGCACAAAAGCACCTTCCCAATCGGCGGCCCTTCCACCACGAAGGGATAGTGCGCGGACAGGCCGTAAGGAGCGAAGAACTGGCGCAGGTACATCACGTAGGTCACCGGAATGTAGAGCAGGCGCGGCACCAGCGGCAGGATCGGAATGGGTCTGAAGGGCGTGCCCACCGCAAAGACGGCGCCGACCGCCGAGGCGAAGGCCATCACAAACAGCGGGATCTTCTCCACCAACAGGGGAACCAACTTGGTCCACATCCCCTTCCAGTCGCCGGGCGTTTCGGGTTCGATGCTGATCCGTTTCAGGGGCCACACGTCCAGAAGCAGCATCACAAAGGGAATGGTCACCAGCATGGGTTTGGAAAGCAGCCCCATCGCAAAAAGAACGCACAGCAGAACGTGGCGTTTTCTGGAAGTTGGCTTTTCCGTGTAGAATGCGTAGGACCAGAGGATTGCCATCAGGAAGGCGCCGCTCAGAACGTCCTTGCGTTCGGTCACCCAGGCCACCGATTCCGCCCGCAACGGGTGCAGAGCAAAGATCGCGGCAGCGAGTGCGCTGCGCCAGAACGCGCCCGTTAAGCGGTGGATCGCCAGAAACAGCAGGGAAGCCGCGGCCCCGTGCAGAATAATGTTGTGAAAATGAAACCAGCCCGCGGCCTTGTAGGCCTCTTCCATCGACTTTCCGGAAGCCAGCGCTTTTGCAAACCCAGAGACTGTGGAATCGAAAATAAAGGAAAGAGTCGTGAACGGGTGCCATTGCCCGACGTGGCTGTTGGTCCACGCCCACCAGAAACTCGAGGGGGTAAGCCCTTCTCGGACGGCCGGAATTTCAGGGATGTACTGGTTGTCGTCGAAACTGAGAAAGCCAAAGCTTCCCGCCTCCCAGAAAACGGCAAGGACCGCGATGAATAGCGCCGCTGAAAGCAGGGCGACCCGGTGCAGACTCAAAAAAACTGCTGGTCCGGGAGAGGTGGCCGCGGACGGGTTCTTCGGAGTTTGTTTTGAAGGTTGCGAAGAAGCGGGGTGGGGGCTGGGGTTCATTTGAAGGAGAAACCGAGTGGGTTGGAGGGGATGTTCGCCGGTTCTTAGCCGGAAAAGAGGGCTGTCCTGGTGTTTGAGAAACCCGCAAGTAACAGTGTATTTTAACGAAACCCGAAGCTTTTGTCAGGCTCAAGGGGGCGGGTTCTCATGCGAAAACTTGGTTGGATGCGACTCAACAACAATGCGACTCAACAACAATGCGACTCAACAACAACTGGGGTGGACCGTGGTGGGGCGGTGAAATCGTTGGATGCTCACCGACACAAGGAAACTAGCAAACAACGCCTAAGGATCAAGCGCACCGACGGTTTTTACTTTCTCAGAGTCAAGTTTGGGATGTGTCACCGTCCACTGCCGGAATGTTCGTTGAGGGTGGCCTGTCTGCCGGTGGTGTCTCCCTGTAGTTTCAAACGATAAAATTGGAAGTGAGCTCACATCAGTTTGGGTCTGGTGAGAGCCGCACGTCTTTTGAGAGCCGAAACATTCTGTTACCAGCCTGCATGCAAAGGGAAGCGTCCCTGCGTTTACGTTCCAGCCAATGAGTGATTCCACAATGAAACACAGCCTGAAATCCGCCGGACTGCTGCTCGCCAGCGTCGTGCCCGCCTTTTCCCAGCAAACCGCCGCTCCCCTACCCGCCCTTCCAGAGCCCTATCAGATCCCAATGCTCTCCCCTGCCGAGGAGGCTGCCAAGATCAGGCTTCCCGAGGGCTACACGCTGGAACTGGTCCTCAGTGAGCCCGACGTCAAGGAGCCTTCCGCCATCGCCTTCGATGGCAATGGTCGAATGTATGTGGTGGAAATGCGCACTTACATGCAGGACGCCGACGCCACGAGCGAACACGCGCCGCTAAGTCGGATTTCACGTCATGAAAGCTCCAGGCGGGATGGGGTCTACGATAAACACTCCGTCTACCTGGACAACCTGCTCCTTCCCCGCATGGTGCTCCCGTTGGACGACCGGGTGCTGGTGGGCGTCACCGACACTCTGGACATCACCTCCCATCGCGACACCAACGGGGATGGGATCGCGGACACGAGGGAGCTCTTTTATCTTGGAGGTCCCCGCGGCGGGAACATGGAACACCAGCCCAGCGGTTTGGTGTGGGCGATGGATAACTGGATTTACACAACCTACAACTCCTACCGGATCCGCTGGAGTCCCAAGGGGACTTTAAAAGAGCCCACCGCGCCCAATGGCGGGCAATGGGGGCTGACGCAGGATGATTTCGGGAAGGTGTGGTTCTGCAATGCGGGCGGCGAGAAGGGCTTGGTCAATTTTCAAACGCACATTGCCTATGCCGGACTGAACCATCCCGCCCAGCAAGCCGCTGATTTCCCAGAAGTCTGGCCGGCCCTCGGGCTGCCGGACCAGCAGGGGGGCCCAAACCGCCATCGGCCCGGTCTTTTCACGCTCAACCACTTCACCGCGACCTGCGGGCAGGACGTTTTCCGCGGCGACCGGCTCCCGGCCGATCTGCGTGGCGACATCTTATTTTCCGAGCCGGTTGGTCGCCTGATCCGCCGGACCAAGGTGGCCGTCGAGGACGGCATCACCAAGATCTCCAACGCCTACGACAAGGCGGAGTTCATCACCTCCACCGATCCCAATTTCCGGATCGTCAACATGGCCACCGGCCCCGACGGCTGTCTCTACCTCGTCGACATGTACCGCGGAATCGTTCAGGAAGGGAACTGGACAAAGCCAGGGAGTTACCTCCGGGGGGTGATCGACGCTTACGGGATGGGGAAAAACACCGGCCGCGGGCGGGTGTGGCGCGTGGTGCACAAGGATTTCAAACCGGGGCCGCAGCCGCGGATGCTTGAGGAAACTCCCGCCCAGTGGGTGTCCCACCTGGAGCACCCCAACGGTTGGTGGCGCGACACCGCCCAGAAGTTGCTCGTGCTTAAGGGCGACAAATCCGTGGTCCCATCACTGGAAAGGCTCGCGCAGTCCAGCGCAAGTCCTGTGACTCGTCTGCATGCCCTCTGGACGTTGGAAGGACTGGAAGCGGCCACGCCTACCCTCGTTTCGGCTCTTCTCAAGGACGCCCACCCGCAGGTGCGCGCCTCTGCCGTGCGCGTCAGCGAGTCGCTTTGGAAAGCGGGGGACCAGTCTCTCCAACCGGCGATCGTCACTCTGGGCAAGGACCCGGATCCGACCGTGGCGCTTCAGGTGCTCCTTACGGGAAAGCTGCTCAACTGGGAAAAATGGACCGACGCCGCGAACAAGCTCATCGCTGAGAGTCCTTCCAAGGGATTCCAGGAATTAGGCAGGATGGCGCTGGCGGCGGGTCTACCCTCCTACCCCAAGGATTTCAGCCCGCAGGATTTGGCATTGCTCAAGGAGGGGGAGACCATCTTCCGGGAACTTTGCTTCACCTGCCACGGGCACGACGGGAAGGGAATGCCGCTGGCGGGTGCCGCCTCCGGGGTCACGCTCGCGCCACCTTTGGCAGGATCAAAGACGGTCAACGGCCCCATCGAAGGATTGGTGTCGGTGCTGCTCCATGGGATCGCCGGCCCATTGGATGGCAAAACCTACGAGGCGCAAATGGTGCCGCTGGGCACCAATCCAGACCGCTACCTCGCCGCCATCGGGAGCTACGTCCGCAACAGTTTCAGCAACCGGGGCTCCATTCTTTCGCTGGAGGAAGTTGCCACGATCCGTAAGGCAACCAAGGACCGTACCGAGGCATGGACGCAGGCGGAATTGCTCTCCGCCCTGCCGAATCCGCTGAACAACCGCTCCCAGTGGAAGGTGTCCGCCAGTGCCTCAGTTCAGGAGGCCGCCGCGGCACTCGACGGCAAGGGAAACACCGCATGGACCACTGGAGCGCCCCAAGTCGCGGGCCAATGGTTTCAGGTCGAGTTGCCTCAGGAGCAGCCCTTGGTAGGGGTGCGCCTGGAGGTGCCCCAGCGGTCAAAGGTTGCCGCCAAGCAGGTCAAGGTTGAGCTCAGCAGTGACGGCCAAAGCTGGACAACTGTCGTGGCCAAGGCGGGAACCTCGGTACCCAAGACGGAGTTGCACTTCCCGACGGCCCGGGCGCGCTTTGTCCGGATCACCCAACTTGGCGCCGGCCCCGACCCGTGGGCGATCCACGAACTCCACCTCATCCGGCCCGGCTCGATGTTCCCCCTTGCCAATCGGTAACGGTTGGCCGCGGGGATGCCCGGCAAGGCCGCGCTTTCTCAGACCAAAACGCGGGATGCTTCTACGGGGCGAAGGGACGTTTACTCTTCGCCCCTTCTCGCGTTCCGTGTGGCGGTTGCATCGCGGTGTTCCCAGTCCCTCCAACGCGGCGGTTGCCCCTCCTCAGGGCGCGGTCCGGGCGTTGGGGGTTTTTCGCAGCTTGCACAAGGGAAGCCACTTGGTGCACGATCAGGGGGATTCCTACTCCCCCAACTATGAATTTTCCATGCCCCGAACCAGCGGCTTCCGTCGCGGTGTCCCGAAGAGACTTTTTGGAGCGTTCCGCCACTGCGGGCGCGGTATGGGCGGCGCTCCCGGCAGCGCGATTCGCTCACGCGGCTTCCGGCAACGGGCCCCTGAAACTCGCGCTCGTCGGTTGTGGCGGACGGGGGTCGGGCGCAGCCAATCAGGCGCTGCGGACCGAGGCGAACCTGAAACTCGTCGCGATCGCCGAGATTTTTCCCGACATTGCCAAAAACTCGCTCCAGAACCTTAAGATGCAGCATCCCGATAAGGTGGATGTGCCGGAGGAACGTCTGTTTTTGGGTTTTGAGGCGTACAAGCAGGCCATCGCCGCGGCCGACGTGGTCATTCTGGCGACCCCCTGTACGTTCCGCCCGATGATGTTCGAGGAGGCGGTGCGGCAGGGCAGGCATGTGTTCATGGAGAAGCCCGTGGCTCTGGATTCTCCCGGGGTGCGCCGGGTGTTGGCGGCGGCGGAGCAGGCGAAGCGGAAGAATTTGAAGGTAGGCGTCGGACTGCAGCGTCGGCACAAACCGGGCTACCTTGAAACGGTCAAGCGAGTGCAGGACGGGGCGCTGGGACAGATCATGTATGCGCGTACTTTTTGGAATATGGGAACGGCCCGGGCGATGGTGGCGCGCAAGCCCGAGTGGAGCGAGTTGGAGTATCAATTGCACAACCAGTTTTACTTTGCGTGGCAGTGCGGGGACATCCATCTGGACATGGGACTCCACAACATCGACGTCATCAACTGGATCAAAGGCAGCTATCCGGTGAGCGCGATGGGGGTCGGGGGAGCAGAGGTGCGCAGGGGACGCGACGCCGGGTGTCTCTACGACCACTTCTCCGTTGAGTATGAATACGCCGACGGCACCCGGCTGTTCGCCCAGAACCGGCAGATTCCTGGGTGTTTCAACTATGTGGCGGAGTGCGCTCATGGAACGCTGGGTTCGGTGGAGATGCGCAACGACCGGAATATTTTCGAGATCACCGGCCCCAATGCCTGGAAGTACGAGGTGGAAAAGCCACTGGTGAACCCGTACCAGAAGGAACACGACGATCTGTTTGAGGCGATCGTGCAGGACAAGCCCTACAACGAGGCGGAACGGGGCGCGATGAGCACGATGACAGCCATCATGGGCCGGCAGGCGGGCTATTCTGGCCGTAGGTTGGAGTGGGCCGAGACGCTGGCCTCGGAGAAGGTGTTCCACACCCCGATTCACTCGCTTCAGGACGCCCCGCCGGTGCTGCCCGACGCGAGTGGTGTCTACCCGCTCCCCATTCCCGGGAAATACGAACCCATCTAAACCACAGGGCATGGCTTTCCCTCCCCCGGAAGAAGGCGGCGCGGCCCGACTGGGCCCGCAAGCCTCGTTCAGATGGTTTCGGCGATTCTCAGGCACGGTCTTCGCCGCCCTGTCCGTAGCGGCAGCAGGCCCGTTTGCTACGGTCCGTGCGGAGTGGGGCGCCCAGACGCTGATCGGCACGGGAAACCCGGGATTTACCGGAAACTTCGGTCTCGCGAGGGACGCCCAGATTGACAACCCCTTTGGGGTGCTCCGCGGCCCGGATGGGGCCCTCTGGTTTACGGAGTATGGCGGGCAGAGAGTGCGGCGTTTACTCAAGGACGGTTCAATCGCCACCTTTGTCGGGGATGGAAAGCGAGGGCTGCTGGGCGACGGCGGAGCGGCGTTGCGTGCCTCTCTCAATATGCCGCACGAGATCCGGTTCGACCCTTTCGGTAATCTCTATATCGCCGACATGGGCAACCATGTCATCCGCAGGGTGGACGCTAAATCCGGCCTGATCAGCACTGTCGTGGGCACCGGACTGCCCAAGTTTGGCGGGGATGGCGGGCCCGCACACCTGGCATATCTCAAACAACCTCACAGCATCCAGTTCGGACGGGATGCCTGCATGTATGTCTGCGACACCGGCAACCACCTCATCCGCAGAATCAACATGGCCTCGGGCATCATCACCAGTTTCGCGGGAACCGGGGCGCCCGGGCCCACGCTGGACGGCGCTCCGATTCAAGGTACGCCCCTGAGCGGGCCCCGGAACTTGGATGTGGATAGGGAGGGAAACCTGTGGCTGGTGACGCGGGATGGGAATCAGGTGCTCAAGCTGGACATGCTTCAGGAGCGGGTCTACGTCATCGCGGGGACTGGCGCCAAGGGGTATAGCGGCGATGGCGGGCCGGCCCGTAACGCCACCTTCCGCTCTCCGAAAGGAATCTCTCTGGACAAACAGGGCAATGTCTGGATTGCGGACACCGAGAATAACGCGGTGCGCCGGATCGAGATGGCCACCGGCAACATTGAAACGATTGCCGGCACCGGTGAGCGCGGTGATGGACCCGACGGGGAAGCCTCCAAGTGCAGACTCGCGCGGGTGCATGGAGTCTTCGCAGACGCCGACGGATCCGTTTACATCAGCGACAGTGAGAACCACAAAATTCGCGTTCTGAAAAACAAATGAAACCTCTTACCTGCTCCCGGAGTTTCCGCGCCGGACTGGCATTCATCTTGTTCGCCGCCAGCCAGGCGTTTGCAGATCGAATCGTCCTTTTCGCGGGTGGCGGCACCTCGGGGCTGCCGGCCCCCGCAAAGGATGCGCTGCTCCGGGAACCCTTCGGCACGGAATTTGACGAAAAGGGGAATGCCTGGATCGTGGAAATGGTCTCCGGCAACCGGTTGCTGAAGGTTTCAGCGGAGGGTATACTGACCCATGTTGCGGGACGTCCCGAGTCCGGATTCAGCGGCGATGGCGGTCCCGGACTGGAGGCCCAGTTTCATGGCCCGCACAATCTGGTGGTGCTGCGTGGTGGAAGAATTCTAGTGGGCGACACGTGGAACGGGCGGGTACGCGAGGTGGACGCATCCTCGGCGAAGGTCGGCACCCTGCCGGGATTTGACGTGCCCGTGGCCCGTGCGAAAGGGGCGGGCCCCTACTGTATTACCGCCGACCCGTCTGGCGCGAAACTCTACATCGCCGACCTCACGCAGGTTTGGGAGCTGGATATCAAGAGCGGGGTTTCTCGCCGGATCGCGGGTAACGGCAAAAAAGGCATCCCCCAAGATGGATCGCTTGCGGTGGAAGCGCCCTTGGTGGACCCGCGCGCCGTCGCACCGGACAAGCTCGGCAACCTTTACATTCTGGAGCGGGGCGGACACGCGTTGCGCGTTGTGGACAAGGACGGACGCATCCGCACGGTCGTCAACGCCTCGGGCAAGGGAGGCAGCCACGGCGACGGAGGGCCTGCTTTGGAGGCAGCGCTGAACGGGCCCAAACACCTTTGCGTGGACCGGGATGATTCCGTGCTGATTGCCGACGCGGAAAACAACCTCGTCCGCCGGTACGTGCCTCGCACGGGTCGGTTGGAGCGTGTCGCGGGAACCGGCAAGAAGGGGGCTTCCGGATTGGGCGGAGCGCCGACTGCATGCGAACTGGCGCGCCCCCACGGCGTGACTGTGCATCCAGCGACAGGGGAGTTGTACATCACTGACAGCTACAACAACCGGGTGCTGAAGATCGTAAGGGATTAGGGCCGGTGCTTTCTCATCTGCCCCGTCTGCTCCGGCGTTTCTGCCTGGCGGCTGAGCCCTCGTTCGCGTACTGGAGGGGGCAAAAAAGGTAACCCCCTCAGTTTCAACGTTTGTCTTTTAAAGGTCGGCACTACACGGTCTCGCCATTCGAATCCAGACCGGGCGACCTGCGAGGGTTGGTCGGGATCCTCGTTGAAAATCCCGACGGTTTTGCGTCAGGCGGCTTCTTGACGGCGGTGGAGGGAGCCGAGGTAAAGGACCTGTCGCTGAAGCACGCGTCCGCTCGCGAACCGGCGGTTTTCGACCACCCTCCAGTAGAGGGCTCTTTGCCATCCTTGCGGCGTCTTTTACAGCGGAGGAACATTCCCGGTGAACCCACCGCGCGAAAAAGGCCGGCAAGGGGGTAGGTCGGCACTGAAAGCAGTTTTGAAAAACAGGCGATTCACAATCATACCACGTATCTGAGTTTTCTGGATTATGAGCGATGGGAACCCCGTGAATTGATCGTTCCGCCTTGTTGAGAAAAGCGGCGCGGATTTTCGCCAAATCTGACGCCCCGCAAGGGGCATTTCTCTTGCAGCCCACCGCCA
>JBILKV010000009.1:0-51578 GCA_044376515.1 Chthoniobacteraceae bacterium
ATTAATTTCACCTCCTGTTCCTCCAACGGGCCCAGGATCACGATGAACACCTCCAGCCGTTCAATCACCCACGCAGGAGCCTGCACTTTGATCGCGGTCCACGCCTTTCCATTCCACCATTTCACTGTGACATGGATATTGTGCCTCGCAAGGAGACTCCGGCCCATCGCCGCCAGTCGTTGGCGTTCCCGCACCAGTTGTTGCCGCTGCCGGGTGATGGCACGTTGCCTCTCTTCGTCCACCGTCGAAATACGTACCACACTGAACGCCTTGTGATTCCCGCGCTCGTACCGATCCAGACGCTGGCAAAGCGCGGCGGCATCCAATCGGTCGTTCTTAACCCCTTTGCCGCGTCCATCCCAGTCTTGGGGTTCTACCACGTAGTTCTTGATGCCGAGTTCCTCGAACCGGCGGTGCAGATGGAATCCGAAGGCGTCAGCTTCATAACAGGTCACGACTTTGTTCGTGAGCTTCTGCTGTTTGACCACGAACAGAAGTAGTTCGTCGTAGGTCATCTTCTGGACCGGCTGCGGAGTCGCGCCGTCGACCTGACGGCTTACCCAGTAGTATTTAGCGTGGGCGTCGATCCCGAGTTTGATCGCTTCGTAAGAGGGGCTGGATTGGGAGGGTGTTGAGGTTGTCATCGCTTTCAAGATCGCGGAATCTCGCGTGGCGCAACAACCTCATGTCATCTATCATTCACCGCAGCATGGCTCAACCCGGCCACTCCGCTTTAACATGACCAACGCCGAATACCTTGCCCGCTATCTCCAAGCCCGCGGGGTCACCCATGTTCACGAGCTGATCGGCGGCATGATCACCTTTTTGCTCGACGCGCTCCACCAGCAAACCGACGTCAAAATCGTCAGCATGCACCACGAACAAGGTTCCGCTTTCGCTGCCGAAGGTTGGGCCCGGATGAAAGGCATCCCCGGCGTCGCCATGGCCACCAGCGGCCCCGGCGCCACCAATCTGCTCACCGCTATCGGCAGTTGTTATTTCGACTCGGTCCCCACCGTTTTTATCACCGGCCAAGTCAACCGCCACGAACAAAAAGGACAAAAGCCCATCCGCCAACTCGGCTTCCAAGAGACCGATATCGTATCCATGGCCCGGCCCATCACCAAGGCCGCCTGGCTGGTCAATACCCCCGATGACCTCCCGCGGATTTTGGACGAGGCCTTTGCCCTCGCCCTCGACGGCCGGCCCGGTCCCGTGTTGATCGACATCCCCATGGATGTGCAACGTCACGCCTTGCCGGAATCGGTTCAGGTATCGTTCACCCAGCCTCCGGCCCGACCGGTCGACCCAATTGGACGCACCGCCTTCCTTGCTGAGTTGGCCAGCGCCTTAGCTTCCGCTCAAAAACCCCTCGTCCTGGCCGGCGGCGGGCTTCGCAGCGGCCAGGCCGTCGAGCCTTTCCGAGCCCTGATCGACCACCTTAAAATCCCCGTCGTCCATTCGTTGATGGCGGTGGACGTCCTTCCCTCCGATCATCCCCTGCGCTTCGGTATGATCGGCAGCTATGGAAACCGCTGGTCCAATCTGGGTTTTGGGCAAAGCGACCTAGTGCTCGTCCTCGGCAGCCGTCTCGACATTCGCCAAACCGGCTCTGATCTCGCCGGTTTTAGCTCAACTCGCCGCTTTTTTCATCTCGATTGCGACTCCAACGAACTGAACCACCGCGTGACCGGCTGCACGACCTGGGCCGAACCACTCGGCACCTTTCTTCCCGCCGCCCGGGATGCCTTGCCTGCCGAGGCAGGCGCCCGTCCTGCGTGGCAAGCGGAGTTGGAGCAGCTCCGCCTGCAATGGCCCGATACCCGCGAATTGCTTACGGCCAACGGGATTAATCCCAATGGTTTTATGCATGCCCTCTCCCGGCACACACCCTATGCGACGGCCTATATCGCCGATGTGGGCCAGCACCAAATGTGGGCCGCTCAAAGCCTCGATCTCCATAAAAATCAACGCTTTATGACCTCCGGAGGCATGGGGGCGATGGGCTTTGCCCTCCCAGCGGGAATCGGTGCCTGCTTGGCATCGGGACCGGTGGTGGTCATCGCCGGCGACGGCGGCTTTCAACTCAACATTCAAGAATTACAGACCATCGCCCGCAATCACTTGCCGGTCAAAATCGTGGTGATCAACAACCACTGTCACGGCATGGTTCGCCAGTTTCAGGAATCCTATTTTAAAGGCCGCTACCAATCGACCCTTTGGGGTTATGATGCCCCTGATTTTGTAAAAGTTGCCCAAGCCTATGGGATCGATGCAAGTCGCGTTGAACATCCCGACGCGATTGAGGCGGCGCTTGAGCAGTTATCCGCCGAACCGCAAAAAACTTATTTATTAGAAGTCGTCCTCGACACGATGACCAACGCGTACCCCAAACTCGCCTTCGGACAGAAATTTGGGGAAATGGAGCCGATGGTCAAACCGCTGGAAATGGAAGGCACTTGATTCCTTATCGGCTGGCAGCAAGGCCGAATAAGATGTGCGCTAAACTCTTCGATCGATTCCACGTCACTCCGGCGATTGCTTGGAGTATCGGAGGAACCCTGCTCTCTGGTCTGACGGGCCCGTTGGTGGCCTTGCTCAGCGCCCAAAAGTTTAGCGCCGAAATGCAGGGGTATTATTATACCTTCAGTAGTTTACTGGCGATGTCGGTGTTTTTGGAACTCGGGTTTAATACCTGCATCGTTCAATTTATCAGCCACGAGTGTGCCCACCTTGGGATTGAATGCGGGCAACTTAACAACAACTCGCCTCGAGTGCTCGGCCGCTTGGCTTCGCTTACGCGCCTTTCGCTCAAATGGTACATGGTCGCGGTCGCCTTATTATTTATCGGTGTAGACTAGCCCCGCACGAAAGGTATGGCGAGGGGAAGTTGCATGCGGAGTGAAGACATCGTGCACGCGCCGAACTGCCCATTATTGACATCAGCGTGTGCAATTATTTCAGATGCACCCAAGACCTCTCTGAGAGTTTCTTGATTACGGACATGCTGCTGCTCACGACAGAACATTACGAAAGACCTTCCACGATGATATGGTTCGTGATTTTCTGAAACCGTCCGATTTTTATCGTCTGTTTTTCACATCGCTTTCCGGCCCCTAAGCCAAAGCGGCGGTTGATTGCAAAGCCCTTACGCCGATTGGCAAGGCGAATTTGCTTGAAGCAATGCAAAAAGAGTTTGGCCTTCGATTTTTAGTCTCCGAATCTTTGGTGAGCGTGAATGCCACTATGAAAATTTGCTTTTGCTCCGTCCTCGCGCGGTGCGCTGAAGGGGTAATTGCTTTTCACGGACCGGAAGATGGGGGGGCACCTCATGAGTTTAATCAAGCGCCTTGATCCAGTCGCGTAGAAATTCAGCGTGTCGTAGGTGCACGTTATTAAAATAAAGTAAGTTCAAATTAAAAGCGGTGCGCCAAAAAACGGCGAAACAAGCTGTCGATCCCGCTAGGCGGTTTCCTAATTTTAGCTTGTTTTTAAAAACGCCGCCGTTTTACGAAGTGCCTTCCTTAGCGGGACGCACTCCCGAAGATTTAACTCTTGCTCTGCCCGCGAAACATCGGGCACGTACCCTGCAATGGGTTCGATCAGTTTCCTCGGGGCCGGTATCTTGAGGGAAAGGTCTTCGCGACCAAGCGCGAAACACACCTCGCGAGCTAATTCAGCGATAGAAAGATAGTGTTTGGAGCCCACGTTGTAAGGGCGATTTGGCTTGCCTTTGAAAAGGATCGTCCATAGAGCAATCGCCATGTCTGAAGCATAAAGGTAGGACCGACGCGGGGCGCCATCCCCTGTCAATCTTGGAGCCTCACCCCGAATCACAGCGCCAAGGAAGTTTCCGACCGCGAAGTGGGTATCCAGCGGCAGATGCGGGCCAACGAATGCGAATCCGCGTGCAACTTTCGCCTCGAATCCCGAGGACATTGCTTCGAGAAAGCAGAGGTGCTCAGCCGCCAGTTTTCCAATCCCATAGGCGGAAACCGATTGGAAAGGATCGAGTGACCCCAGATAGGTTTCAGGAACGTGCGTCAATTCAGCCGGTTGTTTCCCGTAAACAGCGCCAGAGCTTGTGAACAAAAACTTTCGAACCTTTGCGCGGCGAGCGAACGAAAGGACGTGTGCTGTACCTGAGACGATCGAATCGAACATCTCTCGCGGGTTTTCACGGTTTAAGGTCGCGTTCGCGTCCGTAGCCGCATGAATCGCGTAACAGAAGTTTTCGTCGGAAAGATGAAAGGACCGGACATCGCCACGCAAAAATTTGATGTCATCACGGGCCGCAAGATGGGGCGCTTTGCGGGCAAATGCCTCCGGATTTCGCGTCAAAACGACTGCACTCATTTTGAGGCCCAGTCTGTCATTGGCGTGGGCAAATGTTTCTAGCAGCCATACCCCAAAAAAACCGGTGCCACCCGTGATAAAAAAACGGGATCCACGGGCTTCCTCCCAGAGATCCCTCGTATGGCTAAGGACGTGATCCAAATCCTCTGCTACAACGGTGCGCAAGCTCATGCCGACGTCTTTCATCTCTATCTTCAGAAAGATTTTATATATTCCCTGATTGTCTCAACTTCATAGTCGATCATCGACAAGGTGAGCCCAGGATAGGTTCCCAAAAAGAGCGCTTGCCGCATGATCGTATCAGCTCCGTCAGTGTTGCCGACAACCCTGAAAGCCAGAGGCCTGTCCTTCTTCAACTGGACAAAAACGGGTTGTCGCAGGAGGTTTCCGCCGAAAAACATCCGGTTTCCCACCTTTCTTTGATCCAAAAACGCCGCGAGTTGGAAATGTGTAAACGGAGCCGTTTCCCGAACCCTGAACATGAACCCGAACCACGAACAGTCGGTTCTAAATCCTGTGGAATCCCAATCAAAGTTGGAGTCCTCCCGGTCTGTTTCGGGGCGAAACCAAGACCTCGCGTGGGTTGGCAGAGAGAATTCAAAAAACTCCTCGAAATCCGAAAGCCTTCGGCGGAGCAGTTGCCAGTTTTTTTTGCGAGCGGCCACAAAAGCGGGTAGTTTTTCGAGCTGCCGCCTCCCGATGGCGGCCTGAGGATCCAAAGGTTTCAGGTTATAGCCTAGGTGGCTGTAGATGTACTTGTGGTCGTAGCCCTCGGGCAATTCGCCCAACTGCCAGCAGAACCTTTTGTTACAGGTATTGTCCTTGCCGGAGGGGCACCAGCAGTCCCGGCCCCAGTCACGGAAGCTTTCGGCGTAGGATTTGAGCTGCGGCTTGAAGACAATGTTCACGGCCCCGCCCTCTCCCATGGTGAGATGGTGGGGTGGGTAAAACGACTGGGTTGAAAGATCGCCCCAAGTGCCCGTGTACCGGGTTACCATCAGTCCGTCGTCAGGGATGCCCGGTGAGTTCGCGGTGATCCCCAGGGCTTGCGCCTTTGCCTTTGGCATCGAGTAGGTGCAACCGAGAGCGTCGCAGTTGTCCTCGATCAACCAGAGGTCGTACTTGCGGCAGAACTCCAAAACACTCGCCACATCAAAAGGGTTACCCAGAGCATGGGCAATCATCACAGCCTTGGTTTTGCCGTGACTGTAGGCGGCTTCCAGCAGGTCTACCCGTATATTTCCCGTCAACGGATCGTTATCCAAAAAAACGGGCACGGCACCGCACTGAAGAATGGGGGCCACGGTGGTTGGAAACCCCGCGGCGACCGTAATCACCTCGTCCCCTTGAGTGATACGCTTGTGCGAAGGAAGTTTGTGTGAGGTGAGCGTCGCAAGCGCAATCAGGTTCGCGGAAGAACCCGAATTCACAAGGAGGGTATGCTTGACTCCTAGGAAGTCCGCCAATTCTCTCTCAAACGCAGCACCCTCGGGCCCGAGAGTCAGCCAAAAATCGAGCGTCGACGAAACGGCTGCCTCCACCTCGTCCGCATCAAAGACCCGGCCTGCATAGGGAACGGTTGTCTCCCCCGGCAGGAAAACGGACCGATTTCGATCTCCTGGAAGGTTGTTGCCATGGACTAAGCTGGCGTACTCCCGCGTGAGACGGAGGATTTCGGCCTTTAGTTCGGAAGGAGATTTCGACATCTGGTGAAGGGGTGGCGTTTAGGGTGTCGCCCAAACTGCTCCGGTGGCTTTTGCCTCGGAAACATAGGCGAAAATTTGTGCATCGGTCATCTCCCTCGCACGTCCGGGTGCGTTTTCAATTACCCGATACCACTCGACGGTTTCTCTAACGGTCCTTTCGAAATCCCATATCGGGCTCCAACCGAGTGAGGCTGCCCTATCAATGGACAGGTTCAACAGTTTTGCCTCGTGTAGGGCCGCCGTACCGCTGCCGTCGATCCATTTGCCGGACCAATATTTCAACGTTTCGGTTACGAGATCTTCAACGGAACGGTTGCTGCCTGGGTCTGGGCCAAAGTTGAGGGATCTTGGGATTGAGGGGTCTCGGGAGAGAGCTGCCGCGTACCAGAGGTAGCCGCCCAAGGGTTCCAGCACATGCTGCCAAGGACGGGTCGCGGAAGGGTTGCGGACGAGGATTGGCTCGCAATTCTGCAGTGCTCGCATGCAATCAGGTACAATGCGGTCCTCGGCCCAATCTCCCCCGCCGATAACGTTTCCCGCACGAGCGCTGGCGATCCGAACCAGCGAACCAGGCGAGTCGAAGTAAGATTGACGGTAGGCGGCGATACAGATTTCCGCCATTGCCTTGCTTGAACTGTAGGGGTCACGGCCGCCAAGGTGGTCCTCCTCCTTGTAAGGAAGCCCATGCTCGCGGTTTTCGTAACATTTATCGGTCGTGACAAAAATAGCGGTGCAGGGGTGGTCTACCGAGCGGAGAGCTTCGAGCACGTGGAGCGTTCCGTTTACGTTGGTTTCGTAGGTCTCGAGCGGTTGGGCGAAGGATCGACGGACGATCGGTTGCGCCGCAAGATGGAAGACAAAATCCGGGCGAGCCTCCAGCAACGATTCACGCACCGCCTCAATGTTGCGTATGTCGTTAATCTGTTGACAGTGAATCCTTTTCTCGAGTCCAACTTGGACAAAAAGCGAGGGATTCGAAGCTGGCGCAAGGGAGTAGCCATGGATCTCCGCCCCGAGTTCAATGAGCCATTCGGCTAGCCAAGCTCCCTTGAATCCCGTATGGCCTGAGAGCCACACCCGCTTGCCTTGGTATTGGTTTCGAAGCATCACGGTTAGGCCCAAGGGGCATTTCCTTTGCTCCACAGATCCTCCAACAAAACCTTGTCACGCAGCGTGTCCATTGGTTGCCAGAAGCCGCGGTGAACGAAGGCCGAAAGCTGATCTTCAGCGGCCAGACGCTGCAGAGGTTCCCGTTCCCAGATTGTGGAATCGTCTGCAACAAAGTCGAGCACTCCGGGTTCCAGAACAAAGAAACCTCCGTTTATCCATCCGCCGTCTCCCTCAGGTTTTTCAACGAACCTCGAGACGGCGTTGCCGGCTATTTCAAGGAGTCCGAAGCGTCCGGGGGGCTGCACCGCGGTGACAGTGGCTAGGCGGTTGTGTTTCCGGTGGTGTTGCACGGCGGCAGTGATGTTGACGTCGCCCAAGCCGTCACCGTACGTAAAGCAAAATGTTTCGTTTCCGATGTAGGATGCAACACGCTTGAGGCGGCCACCTGTCATGGTTTGGTCACCGGTGTCAACAATGGTGACCCTCCAGTCTTCGGCATGTTTCTGGTGAACCTTCATGGAGTTGTCACACATGTCGAAGGAGACGTCGGACAAGTGTAGAAAGTAGTTGGCAAAATACTCCTTGATCACATACCCGCGGTAGCCTGCGCAGATGATGAAGTCTTTGAAACCGTGGGCAGAATAGATCTTCATCACGTGCCAGAGGATCGGTTTGCCGCCGATCTCGACCATGGGTTTTGGGCGAAGCGAAGTTTCCTCACTGATTCGGGTGCCTAAACCCCCAGCTAAAATGACACATTTCATGAAAAAAACACGACGGGATTTAATGTCCTCAAGGTCATCAACCGCCCTGGCAAAGCGTCTTGGTTAACTCGGTAAATGCAAAGCACTCTTTCTCCGAGGCAATAAATACTACCCGTGAAAGTCAGAAAACTTGCAGGATTGGTTGAATGCCAATTTGGGGCGTCCTCCTATCGGAAGCGGTTCTCCGATGTTGTTCATGAAGCGGCCGCCGGAGCGGAGTTGCTTGCGGGCATGAAGTTTCTTGAAAAACTCCACGCGATTGGTGGTCCGGCGCCTGTTGGCATTCGAGATTACCGCTGAGCAGAAGTGCTGTCTTTCCACCGCACCAGAGCTCGATTCGCCCGATCTTTTGATAAGATCTTCTGCAGTGGCTTCGCTGCCCCACACGTAGTAAGGAAACCGGAGGTTGCGGGGATCATCGAGGTAGTGGCAGGAGAGCGCGTAGTCTGTCCGCCTCCAGTCTGGGAGGATGGACTCGCCGGTCCAGAAGAGCTTGCGGCAAGTGTAAAGCCTGTTGAGGTGCCCCCCCTCTTGGAAAATCAACAGGTCTGGTTTGTCGTTAATCTCGACGGTGAAGTCCCGGCGCAGGATGCGGGTGAACCAGTTCTCTACCTTGTTAATACAACCAAAGTCAGTGAAATCAATGCGGAGGATAGGTCTGATTTTGGCCGTGATGGACATACGTGGGGAACTACGTGCGCAGAGCCGAGGTTCAATCTTAAGGGGAGGGCATTATCAAGGTCTGAAGCTGGCTGGTGCCAAGAACCTGAGCCGCAACCTTTATTTAGGCCACTTCGTCGCGAGTCAACGGGCCTGAGGGTAGCGCCTTTCACGTTTGGCGCTATACACTCCTTCGGGATACCCTTTATTCTTTTAGATTCTAAATTTATGAGTTTGCGTTCGAAACTGAACAACAGTGGTTTACTAGGCAAAACGCTCCTCGTGCGTCGCTCGAGCAATCTGGCAGTCGAGCAGTTTATGCGAATGGTGTGCCCGCAGGTCACGGAACATCCTTTGATTCGGGTGGGTGGAATGGGAGATGGCGGCTATCTCCTCCCAGACGATCTTGAAGGAATCGGCGCGATTTTCTCGCCGGGCGTCGCTGGCACTGCTGACTTCGAGGCAGACTTTGCGAGGCGTGGGATTCATTGCTTTTTGGCCGACCATTCAGTGGACGCCCCGCCTTTCGATTCTCCCTTGTTTCATTTTGAAAAGAAATATCTTGGGCCGTTATCTGGCGGCATCTACACGACGTTAGACGACTGGGTCGGCCAGAATGCCCCCAAGGGTAGCGACCTGGTGCTGCAGATGGATATTGAGGGCGCTGAGTATCAGGTTTTGCTCGCCGCCGATCAGGCCACGCTGCGTCGCTTTCGAACGATCGTCATCGAGTTTCACAACCTTGAGAGTGTGTGGCACCCGAAAGGTTTGGAACTCATTGACATAACGATGAAGAAGCTGCTCAACCACTTTGACGTTGTTCACGCACACCCCAACAATTGTCGGCCTCCGATTGGTTACGGCAATCTAATGGTTCCGCCGCTTATAGAGTTCACCTTCTTGCGCAAGGATCGCATTCAGAGCCGTACCGCGGTGGAGTCACTGCCGCATCCTCTCGACCAGAAAAACGTGCCAACGCTCCCCGACCTACCGCTGCCGCGTTGTTGGTATCGCTGATGACTTGGTGTGCGGTGTGGGCTGGCTTTGTGATACAGACACGTCGCTGATATTTCTACTGCGCCTGCCAGAAGCGGCTGGCGTACCGTTTGCGCCTTTTTTCCTCGCCTGTTGAACCAACTTGGATCCATCCGGCGCACCCGCATTGCGGCTTGGTTTTTGACTGGAAACCAGACGGAGCGAAGCGGCCGCTTTGCGGGCGGCGGGCTGGAATTTGAATCCCACAAACTCATTTGCCGCAAAGGGGCTGGCTAGACGGCCTTTAGCGGACGGACGCTGACGGCCTTCCCAATTAAAGAACTGGTTTGCAAACAGCCATGCGGCAATGCAGCTTTGCAGCATGACTGCAATCCCTGTTTCCAAGAGAGGTGCTGTTACTTTGCCGCCAGAGGTGAGGAAGGCGTTGGGGTTGGATGTTGCAGAAAATCCCATGATGTTGCTGGAGTTGCGCGATGGCGGGGTTTTTCTGCAACCTGCTGAAGCGATGCCGGTGCGCGATATTTCGCTGGAGACCCTTCAGGGGTGGATCGCCGAGGATGAGCGTGATGCAGCGAAGTTTTGGAATACTGCAGACAAGGCGTGAGGGTTTTTCTGGATAGCAGTGTAATTCTCTCGGCTTGCGGGTCAGAACGATCTCTCTCCCGTTTAATCACAGCAATCGCCGCGGAGCGCGGGTGGGACTTGGTTTCCGCCGCGTATTGCCGGGCGGAAACGATCAGAAACCTCAGTAAATTCCCGCCGCAAGCCTGCACGCACTGGCAGGATTTGCAGGTCCGCGTCGATTGGGTTCCGAACGCCCTCACCACAAAACGGCCTCTGCTTGTGACGGCCTCCAAAGACAAACCCGTGCTGATTTCTGCTTTGGCGGCCAAGAGCCACACGCTTCTGACATTGGACACTGGGGATTTCGGCATTGCATTGGGTAAGGATGTTTATGGCATGCACATCGCCACACCTCGGGGTTTCCTGGTTCGTGCAGGTTTAGGGTGAGCAAAAGCCGATCTGCCTGAGCTTTCCGAGTTTACTTTTCACAGCCGTCCCACAGCGTGAGGAAAACAAGGCAACGACGGACTTTTTAGAGAGAGGCGGCGGCGAACTTGGATATGGGCGATTGCAGGTTTTTCGAGACGAAATTTTTTAATCCATTTTCAAACAGTCTCATACGGTCGTTGGATTTGGGCTCCTCGGCGGGGCGCTTCGCTTGCTGCCGCACGCACAGGGATCTGGAGGTGCGAACAAATGCGCCTTATGGCACATTTGTTCGGAATGGAGAGGCCGGCAGCCCTTCCCGATTGAAGAGGTTCACATCGGGCACGTTCGCCCAGCCATAGCGGACTGCCACCGGGGCTGACACTTCCGGGCTGGAAACCACCACCGTCTCACCCTGAATTTTAGAGGTGGCAGGTCGGAAGTTTTTGTCTGCCCCTGCGATGGTGAAACCGCGCAGCGGGCCATCTTTGGCGATCAACCCGCTGCCGACGTGGTCAAAGCTGAGAACCACCCGGTCCCCCTCCACTTTGTGGGTCCGGAAGACAGGTCCCGAATAAATGATCCGCTCTCCGTAGGCCATGGCGCGCGCCGCCAGCGCCAGCCGAGCGCCCACAGGTTCCTTCTGCTTCGGGGGGATATCTTCGGCATCGCCAACATCGACCGTCACGACCATCGAGGTCCCGGGGGTTTTCTTCCAGCTCACCAGCTGGGCTTCGCGAATCTCAGGGCCCAGCTGTTTGAACCTGAACTCCGAAGTTGAAGACGCGATTCCGCGCTCGCCCGGTTCTCGGACGTTCAAATTTTAAATCTCAGCGACCCGCTTTGCGGTAAGCCAGCCCCGGTGACCCGGTCGCGGGTTGTTTAGGGGCTCAGAAGCCTCCTAAATCGTACAACCCCCCTCTTCAACATCGGTGGGCGGGGGCAACTTCGGCGAAGTTGGAATGACCCACCTTAAAATGGCTTCTACGAGGGGGTAATGTTTCTCGAAACCGCCCCAGGCCGATGAGATGTGCAGCACTGCCTTGCGTCCGACCCGCCCCAAGGCGGCGCCTCCAAGAAACACCGCACTCCGGAGCGTTGCTGGTTGCCGGTAAGTTGCCTGTGGATTGAGCGCTTTCTGGTAGAGGCTCAGAAGATTGAAAACAAAGAGCACCGACAGAAACGCCGCCTCGGTTGCAAAAAACTGCTTCATGCAAAACCCGTCCGCGTTGAGATCGGCTTTGAGCTCCTCGATGCGTTGCTCGATGATCGCCCGCTGGTTGTAGTCGCGCCACGGAACCAAGGCGTCCTCCACGCGATTGGTTACAAAAATACGGAAGGTGTAGCCGGGCACATCGAGCAGCTTGCGTCCCACCGCCTCCTTTGTCTCACGCATCAGTTCGCGCACGACCACAAAACGCCTCGGCTTCTTCCAGCCAAAGAGTTGGGCTTCGAACTCGCTCACCGCGTAGTTCTCGTCAATGTGGATCCACTGGCGGAGGCCGACCGCCTTGCGCCTGACATAGCTCGTCAGGCGCGCCACCACGATGTAGGTGAGGCCGCGTTCCTCGAGGAATTCCAAAAGCTCCTCTGAGCAAAACCCCGAGTCGGCCCTGACCGTGCGCACTTTCCACCCGGCCGGTAGAAGGGCGAGGGCTTCGCTCAGAAAATGGGAGATTCCCCGACTGGCGCTCGTATTGCCAGCCCGCAGCCAGGCATGAAGAACGCACTGGGCTTCGCCCAAGACGGCCAACAGGGGGTGGTGGCTTTTACGCCCTGGGCGTTGCGGGTTGTAGCCTTTTGCGGCGCCTTGCTGGCGGCCACTGCGCTGGAAGATGGTGGAATCAAGATCAAGACTAAAGCCCTCGTGAGGTGCGGCAAAGTGGGGTAAAAGCCAGCGCCAAAGGGGACGCCAGAACGACTCGATGGCGCCTTGGGTAAAGCGGGAAAAGAAGTTGCGAATCGTATCGGTGCCCGGAAAGCGGGGAATGCCGAGCATGGCATGAAGGGCTTTATCTGCACGTAACCAATCGGTGTGAGCAAAGCGACTCGCGCCGACAACAATCGCCGTGAAGAAAAACGCTATCAGGGTCTGGGCCGGAGGGATGGCGTTAGGGCTGTTCAGCGTAAACGGCATGAAGGCCTGAATCGCGTTGGTGAGACGAATCTTGCCGAAGAACTCTATCAAGCTGATGAGGCCCCCGAATGGGGTGATGGGTTTGGAGGTGCCGCGAAAATGAACTTGGCGAGAGCCGAAAAGGGAGTGAGTTTTGGAGAGCATTGTTTTGTGCGGAGGCTGAGGTTGCTCTTTGTTTTGCAACTCCTTTCAGCCACAGTCTTTTGCACAAGGCGATGCCTTTTCTAATTTCGGAGTTCAGGATAAATGGGGTTCGGCGGACGGATACACAGGAAAACAGCGTGGCAGCGCAAAAACAGTGGCCCGGGCCACCCCGCCCTTCCGCCCTTCCGCCCTTCCGCCCTTCCGCCCTTCCGCCCTTCCGCCCTTCCGCCCTTCCGCCCTTCCGCCCTTCCGCCCTTCCTCCCTCCGCCCTCCGCCCTCCGCCCTCCGCCCTCCGCCCTCCGCCCTCCGCCCTCCTCCCAGCCCCCAGAACCCAGATCCCAGACCCGGGCGGCAGAGACGCCGGCAGACCCATTTCGAAAAACGCCGTAAAAACCCGGAAGGCCGGCTCCAGTCCGGTCGGCTCAAAGGCGCCGCACGCTCACCCCGTCCAACTCGCCCTCGGCGTCGCCGCGGCTGAGCAGGGTCATGACAGGCTTGGTCACGAGCCGCTGGAAAACCCGCTGCAACTCACGGGCTCCAAACCGGTGGCAGTCCGACTGCGCAAGCACCTTCCGGACGACCTCCTCGCGCACCTGCACGGCGGCGCCCGGCTCCTCCGCAAGCCGCTCGTTGAGGCTGCGCAAAAGCTGGCCGTGAAAAATCTTCGCCAAATGACTCTCGGCAAGCGGCTTGAAAAAGACCACCTCGTCGAAACGGTTGAGCAGTTCCGCCGAAAAGACCGAAAGTAGTTCCTTGGGAATCTTGCCGTCCACGATGGAGCCGCGGTTGGAAGCGCCGCCGAAACCCACCTCGCGCCCCACGTTGCCGCCCGCATTGGAGGTGGCGATGACCGTGAAACTGGACAGGGAGTGACTGCGGCCCTTGGCGTCGCGGATCCGGCCCTCGTCAAAGGCGGCGAGAAAGAGCTGCTGGACCTCGTGGTGTGCCTTTTCAAATTCGTCGAGAAGCAGCACGCCGGAGTGCCAAGTCATCAGGCCCCGCACGAGCGCGGGCTCGGAATCGTGCCCGACGTAGCCCGGATCCGCCCCGAGGAGACGGTTCGTGGAGGAAGGGTTGTTGAACTCCCCCATGTCGATGCGGATGACCGCGTCCTGGTGGCCGCACACCGCCTCCGCAATGGAAAGCGCCATGGAAGTCTTCCCCACACCTGTGGGACCCAGAAACAAAAACACGCCGTCGGGACGCACCGGCCTTGGATCCAACCGGTGTTTGCACAGGCGGATGGTGTTCGCCACCGAATGCACCGCGGCCTCCTGTCCCAGCACCCGTTCCTCCAGGAAGGTCTCCAGCGAACCAAGACGCTTTTGAAATTCGGGCGAGGAGTGCGTGTAGGGAATGCCTGCCAGATCGGCCACGGCACGCTCCACCGCATCGGCGTTGAGCGACGATACCCCCGCGATGGAGGCTGCCGCACAGGCGCGGTCCAACACGTCGAGCGCCTTGTCCGGAAAACGGCGGGCGGGCAGTTCGTCGGCGCACAAACGGATCAACTGCGGGAACAGTTTGGAGGGGATCTGCACCTCGTGATGTCTGGCCAGTTGGACCGACGCGTTTTCCAGGATCACCTGCACCACCGCCGGCGTGGGCTCCTCGATTTGAATGGGTTGGAAACGGCGCGCAAGCGCCTCCTCCGGAGCGATGTAGCGCTGGTACTCCGCGTTGGTCGTGGCCCCGATGATTTGGAGTTCGTTTCTCGAAAGCACCGACTTGAGAAGCTCCACGGCCGACGCGCCCGGTCCCGAGCCCCGGCCGGCCGCCACAAGCGAATGCATCTCGTCGATGAAGAGGATCACTTCGGGCCGGTTGCGCAGCGTTTCGACAAGCCGCCCAAAACGGTCTTCCAAATCACCCGAGAAAGAGGCACCCGCCAGCAAAGCGTTGGCCGAAACCTCCACCAGCTTTTTGCCGCGCAAAGGCGCGGGCACCCGCCCGCTTTTGATCCTGTGCGCAAGCGCCTCGAGCAGGGCGGTTTTGCCCACCCCAACCTCCCCTAGAAGCAGGGGATACGGTTTGAAAAACTTCAGCAACACGGCCACCAGGGATTCCAACTCCCGCTCCCTCCCCACAAACGGCCTGGCGGGCCCGGTGCCCATCTCCCTTCCCATCGACAGGAGGACCTCCGGCAGGGCCGACAAAAGCGTCCGGTCCTCCGCCTCGGCGACTTCCAGTGTGGGTGATTCCATTGCCGCGATCTGGTACTTGAGGACCAAATCATGGTCCGGAAACCGGAGGCTCTCGGGATCCGGGGCGGCGTCACCCCGGCGGGTGGCCTCCGCAAAGGGCACGAGCACCGACTGCCAGATCGCCTTGAAGAGCAGGCAGGCGATCACCCGTTCCGTTCCCGCCTGTTCCTCGGCCCAGTCCAGACACCGTCTCAAGCTGCGGGAGAGCGGCACCAGCCTGGCGGCTTTGAGTCCCTCCTTCTCCGCGGGCGGTGGCTGCCCGAAGTCAGGAACGGAAGGCACCTTTGCGAGGACCAGACCGTTGGCGCTGAGCACCGCCGTAAGCACCGGGGGCAGTTTGATCAGGATGGCTGTCAGGACGTCGCCCGGTTCGCAAGTCTTCGAGCCGCGCTGGAGCGCGCGCAGACGGGCAAGTTTGACGAGTGCCAGAGCCTCGGGACTGTAGCGGGCGTAACGACCACGTTGCATCAGGGTGACGGTTTGGAGGAGGAAGCGCCGCTCGGCGCCGCGGCCGATTCAACCTTAATTCCCGGCGAATTGTCTAATTTTGAATGCGCTCATTTCCCGCCCCATCGGCCTCTGATACCAACTCTCAATGATAACCGGAGTGTTTCCGTCCCGAAGGGGGAGGCCACTCGCAGCCCATGGCAACGCCGTGAAGCCCTGAAAGGGCGCCCCATGAGGAAGCCACGCTTTCGGATGGACCGGGCAGGTGAGTGTGCCCTTTCAGGGCGTATTCTTTTTTGGGGACGGTTTTCCCAGAGCGTTGCCATGGGCTGAAAGAGAAATGCCCCTTGCGGGGCGTCAGATTTGGCGAAAATCCGCGCCGCTTGTCTCAACAAGGCGGAACGATTTATTCACGGGGTTCGCATCGCTCATAATCCAGAAAACTCGGATACGTGGTATGAAGCCCTCAGGCGAGGGCCCTGGCCTTTCTTCCACAGGGGGCCGGAGAAAGTCCGGAAAGAAGACGGGGGTGCCAACCGGGCCTTCGGGTGCGGCGGCAGACTGGAAAGTCCGCCCTCGCCGCGCCCGAGGCGCCAACGCCTCAGCAGCGCAACCGCGCAGCCTAGGGGCCGAGTCGCAGTTCCCAGCGACCGGAGGCAGTCTCCGTCTCAAACCAACCGCGGCCCCTGCTGGGGGGGGCGTCCAAAACGCATCCGATCAGGGACCTGCGCTCTCCACTGGTCGTATAACTTCCACTCCAATCCCCGCGCAAACGGTCGAGTCTCAGGCTCAGCACCGGCGGCGCAACTCCGCCCGTCACGATCCCGGAGGTGCGCACCGCGCCGGAGGCGGAAACGGTTACATTCCAGCTGAACCCCGCGCTCCCGCCCGCAAGCGGATCGGTCGAAACCAACTGCAAGCCCGGATGGCCCACACCAAACAACCTCCCGAGGAACGCGGAGGGAACCCGTTATGCGAAAGCGTTGCTAAAGTCCACGTTGCGCACTTCGCTAAACTGGGCGCCCGACGCGAAATCCGGGGCACTGTACGCCGCGACAAAGCGCGACTCCTGACGGCTGCCCGCAACCCTCGTGCGCGCGTGCTCCAACCGGTCATTGCCCAAGGCGGGCTCCCAGCCCTCGAGCGTCCGGGCAAAGCGCAGCTCGCCAAACACGGCGTTGCTGGTCAAGCCGGTCGTCCCGGAGACCGAGCGCCCTTCGTAGACCGCTGCAAGAAGCAGATTTCCAAAGTGTGCCGTCAGGCTGGCGGAACCGCTTCCGTTGTAACGGGTGAGCCGGCCTGTCCAAAGGATCCGTCCGCTTGTGAGCACCTGCACCAGCAGTTGCGCGTTGTTGTCGACGGTCGCCGCGGTGCCGGGGGACGCGCTCAGGATGTAGCGGCCCGCGGCCGAGGCGTACGCTGGGGTCTGTGCGGCGGGAGTCGTCAGGGCCTGCCTCATTACGGGAGCGCTGCTGAGGCTTAGCGCCGGCATCGGAAGCGACACCTTGTCCTTGCGGATCGCCGTCAGAAGCGGCGCATCGCCGCCGCGGTCCAGCACGAGACTCAACTCCTGCCGGCCCGCCTGCGAGCCCACCCCCAGACGCAAGGAAGCCACAGACTTGAGCGGCTCGTTTGCTCCAGCGGCCGACAGAACTCCGGAGAAGGACCGTACCACCGGTTGGTACACCCGTACGTCCTCCGAGGGCGCGCCGGCCAGGCTCCCGGCCTCCACATACTGGACGCGCCCCGACACCGAACCCGTCCGGCTCACACTCACCGAAATCCAGCCCCGCGCCACCGCGCCGTCCTTCATGGTGCCCGTCGGATTCGCGTCTAGAAGCAGGCCCTCATAGGTCCCCGCCGCCTCGCTTTTCCTGGGGACTGCCACAAAAAACGGCTGGCTGAGGGCGGCTGCCGATCCGCCGTCGCTGTGGGCCCGGTCGAACTGACCCCATACGCGCCCCCCGCATTCACCTCGCGAAGTGGCACATTGAGGACACCGTCGGCCGGCACCGACCCGCGCGTGGAGGTCGCCACGGGCACGCCGTTTTGCAGGGCGCAGAGCGTGTAGCGGGTCTCGACCACATCGCTGTCACCCGCATCCACCGCCGTGCGCACGACCGCCATGCCGCCCTCGGCCATCGCAACATCGTGCGGCTGCGCCAACACGGTCACGCCGCGCGTCGTCGAAACCGAAACCACCACGCGGTCGGTGCTGACGGGCGCGCCAATTCCAATGCCCCTGCCGCTCACCTCCACCGAATAGGTTCCCCCCTCCGTGGGCGACACACTGGCAAAACCCAGCGTGGCCAGCGTCCCCCCCGGCACCGGCACGCCGTTTCCGGGCGCCGGCCATTTGTACGATTGGTACGCCAGAGTCCCCGGACCCTTGGCCAGGACGCTCAGGGTGACAGCGGAGCCCTTCCGGACGGCCGCCCCCACCGGTTGCCTCAGGATTGCCAGGCTGACGTTCACGCCCACGTGCGCGGCTTCGCTGACAGCCGCTCCAGCCGGGTTGGTGACCATCGCGTCATAGACCCCCTCGTCGGCCACCGTCACGTTGGAGAGCGCGTAGTTGGACTGGGTTGCGCCCGCAATCGGCACCCCGTTCAGGCGCCACTGGTAGGAGAGTGGCGCCCTCACAACCACGGGCCGCGGGCCAACCCGCACCTCCGCCGCAGTGCTTAACGCCACTCCGGCGGGGTGCGTGAGCACCACATCGTAACGGCCCACATCCTCCTGCCGCACCGCGCCTCCGCGCGTTCGGCGTGAACGAGTTTGCCACGGCCAACGTGAAGGACTTCGAAGGGTTTGGTTTCAAAAAGGTATGGAATCCCCTCACCGCCTGACACACGTCCCTTGAAGTGCCGCAGCCGCGGTTCAATCAACAGACAGGCTGAGGAATTGCCTGTCCCCGGATCCACGCGGATCCACTGGCCACCGGGTGATCGCCGGGGGGACAGACACTTTGCCGCTTTCATCCGCGAGATCCCCCGGCGTGCGCGGGTGGGCCCGGGGTGGCTCTCAAGCGGCTCGCTTCCGGGACGGGCCATGGTGGGCTATCGTGCGCCCGGCAGTTGCACGGTCGGGCCGGCGTCACCGGACGGTTGTTAATGCGGGGACCATTGCTGTGGGGCATTGGTCCACTGGCGCGGAGGGAGGGTGCGCCGAAACGGGTCCTGAACCAGTCCGATCTTAGCGAAGGGAATGGGCTGAAAGTCGGGGGCCTCTTTAAACACCGGGGATTCCGGACGAAGCCCCAGATCCCCCAATGCCTCACCGGCGAACAACGGATCCCGCTCTCCGAGATCGAGGTTGCCGGAGATCACAGAAGCCTCGATTTCAATAGGTTTTGCCGTCACCCGGGTGGGTTGTGCGCAGAGTACGGTGACGTTGTTGCGGATCGCGTTTCCCGCCGGCAACCGAGTGTCCGACTCCGAAAGACCCTGTAGATAGGGAAACATTTCCCTCCAAGGCGGTTGGGTGAAGGGAACCGCCTGCAGTTTCTTAAACAAGGACGACTCCTTGTCGTACTTTCTCGCGATCCCACGGGCGTCCATGAACAAACCGCGCTTGCACCGGATGACGAGGTTGTTTTCGACGGTGTTGTAATGGCCGCCGCACACTGCCGGACCAGCTTGCATTTCGTAGGCAACATTTCCAAAGACGGTGTCGCCGCTGTCCCCGTCGTCCAGATAAAAGCCGACCGCATTGGGGCTGTGGTGGACGAAGTTGTGGCGCAGAAGATTGCCGCAGCTTGTCCAGTCATTGCTCGTGTAAAAGGCCCCCATGTCGTCGGAGCTCAGGACCGCGTGCGAGATTTCGTTGTACTCGAACACATGGTTGTTGCCCCCGTACTGGATGCCGGCGTGCGGCACATCGTGGATGAAGTTGTGAGCGACCCTGCAGCCGACGGCGTCCCCCGAGCCATAAATGCCCACGAGGATTCCCGGTGCATAGGTCTTCTTGAGAAAGCCCACCTTTTGGATGTGGTTGTTTTCTGCCGTGTGTCCGGATGCACGGAGCGAGGCCCTGTCTCCGCCACCGAGAACGATGCCGCTGTGGCCCATGTCCTCAATGTCACAACTGCGGACCGTCACGCTCGATCCTTTTTGGACAACCACACCGGCGCCGCCGAAGTTTCTCAGCGCGCAGCCTGCCACCTCCACCTGATCGGAGTCGTTGATCTCGATTCCGTTTGAAAGTCCGTTCTCCAAGCGGATTCCTTCAATTCTCACAAACGATGCCTTCTCCAGACGGATCGCGGGCGCTTTGAGGTCGCTTACAACCACTGCGCCGGACTGCCAGTTTTTGGGAGGCCACCAAAACAAAAGATCCCGGGTAAAGTCGACGGCCCACTCTCCGGGTTGGTCTATCTCCTCGACGATGTTGACGGCCCACCAAGGCTCCCTGCCGCTGCCCTCCGGCCCCGCGTATTTGGAACCAATGCCGCCCGCCACCGGTGCGGCCAGGGTCACTTCCCGCGTCAGGGTGTTGATTTCCGAAACACGCACCGTCCTCACATCCCAAGGCACCCTCCAGTAACCCTCCAACCAGACACCCCGGGCCACGGGCCAGCGTGCGACGCGGTTTTCACGTGCGACAAACCGCCCGACGCGCTTGGCCGCCCCCGGGGCGGACTCTCCCTTGTCCACGATACGTTCAATGCGTGCCGGTCCGTCGTTCGGCCATCGTGAGATGGGTTGGCGTTCGCCGTTGAAGAAAAGTTCGCAAAGCCCCCCACCGTTGTCGAAATTTGGAGGATAGGGGCCGGTGTTGCGCAGGCCCACGGCTTTGAGGTCTACCGAGTACACCTGTCCGGTGGCCTCAGGCGCCAGACGCTCGGAATCCCCTTTTTCAACGCGCTGGAGCGCGGCATTTGACAGGTGGACCCCGACATCGATGAGGGCCGCCCCGGGAGTGCTTGCCCTCCAGATGACCGGCATCGATGCGGTCCCGGAATCTTCCCTTGAAAGGGTGAACGACGCAGTGCGCCGATGGGTTCCCGGGGCCAGTTCAACGATCAAACGCTGCGCAGGAGCACCGGCCAGCGTCTTTTTTCGTTCCCTCACCGCTTCACGCGCCCGCTCAAGCGTCTCAAAAGGATGGGACACCGAACCCTCCGCGGAGTCGCTCCCGTTTGGGGACACATAAAAATCAGCGACGTCCGCACATCCAGCCGTCCCGGCGGCCAGCTGGAGCAAGATGGCGCAAAGAGCCAGAGGGATGCGGCAGGCAGGGCGCGAATCCAGGCAACGGAACATCCTGTGAAAATGTGTTTTTGCTCGTCTCCTGGAAAGCCGTTGTTTGGTTCGGGTTCAGAGGTGCCGTTCAGGCGCAAGATCCACGGAAGTGCCGGCACAGCGGGCAGAAAGAATACCTGAAACCCTCTGTTTCACCTGCGTTTCTCCGAAGAATCTGCGGATCCCCCTCCCCCCGACCCTACTTTTTTTTGGCCGTCGTGGAGACATCCAGTTTGGTGAGGTCCACCAGATCCCCGAGCAGGTTGAGGGTTTCCTGTTTGACCGGGTCGTACCGGAACGGAGCGCTCTTGAAGACGAGCTTGCCATCCTTGTCCTTCTGCGGTTCGGACACCGCGTCGTTGGCCGGGGCGTCCTCATCCTCCGCGGCGGCGGCGGCCGCGGCGTCCTCCCGGGCTGCTTTGGGCTCCACAAACTTCACGGGTACCAGCTCCCGCTTGGAGACGTTGTCGAGGGTGAGCCGGTAGACTTTGGGCTCCTTTTCACCGGCGCGCGCCTGGCGCTGCTGGTCCCGATTTTCCTTGCGTGTCTTGTCCTCGTCCAGCTCCGCCTGGCGGACCTTTTCGCTCAACGAGATCCGGTTTTCAGCCGTTCGCCTGCGGATGCGGTCCAGATCCTCCAGCACGTAGCCGAACTCGGGGTTCTGGGGGATCCGGATCTGCGCGCGCCGGCGCAACTCGTCGAGGTGGAGGGGCTTTTCCCACTTTTCGAAATCCACGGAGGAAAAGGTGTCGTAGGGCAGCGGGTCCTTGAGGGATTCCTCGCCCAGTTCGGGCTGGTCGAAGACCGAGGGCAGGGTGATGTCGCTTTGAACCCCGCGCAGCTGCGTCGAGCCCCCGGCGACTCGGTAGAACTTCTGGATGGTGAGCTTCACTGCGCCGGCATCCGTGCCGTTTGCCAGGAAAGGGACGGCCCGGCTGAGCTCTATCATCTGCTGAACGGTGCCCTTGCCAAAGGTCTTGGAGTCCCCGACGACCACCGCCCGGCCGTAGTCCTGCATGGCGCCCGCAAAGATTTCGCTGGCGGAGGCGCTCTGCCGGTTCACCAGCACGAGCATGGGACCGTCATAGGCGATGGTGGGATCCTTGTCCCGGGAGACGGCCACCTCCCCGTTCCAGCTGCGCGCCTGGACCACGGGCCCCTTCTTGATGAAGAGGCCGGTCAGGTTGACCGCCTCGTCCAAGAAGCCGCCGCCATCTCTGCGGAGGTCCATGACCAAGCCTTGGATGCCCTCCTGTTTGAGCCGGTTGAGGAGGGCCAGCACGTCGCGCGTGGTGCTCTTGGCATTGGGGTTCTGGTTGCGCTCGGGATCCCCGTAGAAGGACGGCAGGACGATGACCCCCAGTTTGACGGTCTGGCCGTTGGGACGGGTCCACTCAATGAGTTCGCCACGGGCCTCCTCGTCCTTGAGCTTGACCTCGTCCCGCCGGATCTCCACGACGTTGCGCTCCGAGCCGGTGGTGCCGTCGACGGGAATCACCTGGAGGCGGACGATGGTGTCCTTTTTGCCGCGGATCATGTTGACGACCTTGTCGAGCTTGAGGTCCACGCAGTCGACGAACTCCTTCTCCCCCTGGGCCACGGCGACGATGCGGTCGCCCACCTTGAGCTTGCCGCCCTTGAGAGCCGGGCCGCCTGGGACCAGTTCCATGATCTTGGCGTAGCCGTCCTCGGAGCGGAGCTTGGCCCCGATCCCGAAGAGGGAGAGGCGCATGTTGATGCTGAATTGTTCGAGGTCGTTTTTGCTGAGGTACTCCGAGTGGGGGTCGTAGGTCTGGGCCAGGCAGAGCAGGAAGGTTTTGACGACGTCCTCAGAGGTCTGTTCCTGCAGGTTTTTCAGGAACTGGTCGTAGCGTTTGGCGATGTTCTGGACCGGGTCGGTCTTCTTTTTGGCGAGCCGCTCCTGAAGGAGTTCGGAGGTGACCCGGTCGCGCCAGAGCTTCCGAGCCTCGGCGTCGTTGGCGGGCCAAGGGACTTTCTGCCGGTTGAGTTCGATGGTGCGCTCCTCATTGAAGCTGAGCTCTGTTTTGAGCAGTTCCTTGGCGAGAGCGACCCGGTCCTCGGCGCGTTTGCGGAAGAGGTCGTAGATTTGGTGGGCGGCGAGGGTGCGGCCGGCGAGGATCTCATCATCGAGCTTGTCCTCCCACTGCGACTCGAAGCCGCGGACGTCCTCCTCGGTGAAAAAGATGTGGTTGTAATCGAGCGCCTCCAGATAGTTGCGCAGCAGCCGCTTGGACATGGCGTCGTCCAGACGGGTCTTGGAGTAGTGGACGTTTTCAAGCAGTCGGGCCACGGCGACGGTGACCTGGCTCGGGTCGGGGTCGCCCGCGGCCCGGAGCTGCGGGTTCGGAGCCAGAAGGGGCAGCACCGGCAGGAGCGGCGAGGCGAGCAGGGCCGCCAGGGAGACAAAGGCGGCGGCGGCTCCGGGGCCGGACCTCCGGAGGCCGGCCGGCCGGCTGGGAAGAACTGGGCTTACGGCGGAGCGGAAATGAGGACGGAACAGCTTCATGGAATGTGGCCTTTCAGGAGACGCGGGCGAAGAGGATTGGCTGGAACCAGAGGACGGTGCGGGAAGGGGTGGCGGGTGGGCTGACGGTGGTCGCTCCGGACCAGTGGGGAGCGGAACCGGCGGGGGCTCGAGGCGGCCAGAGCGACGGGGTTGCCTGGATTGGGTTGATCATGCCTGTCCTTTTGAAGGTTTGTTGTCTGCCTTGATTATATGAATGGGTAGCCAAGGGCAGCCGGATGTTTGCTTGGTTTTGCGCCGGTGGTCTCCAGACGGCGGGGTTGGCAGGTGTTTACAGGTGTTTACAGGGGGTTGCAGGTTGTGGGAGGCGGGTGGCAGCCGGCGGGAGGACTGAAAGTAAAGGAAGGGGGGGAAGGCTGACAAATCCCCCCAACAAATGAACCCCAAAGGCGCGGCTCAGTTAGCCGCCTCCGGTTAGCCGCCTCCGGTGGCCCTCCTGGGATCAGCCCCCGGTTCCCTGTTCCGGCCCTTCGTTGGTGCACCATGCAGGGTTCGCGATGCCGGGCTCACTGCGCGGTCGAAGCGAGCCGGGGCCTGGGTGCGGGCCGTGGATTCAGGGTTGGTTGCATCATTTTTCAGGTTTGTTTGCCCTTTCTGGTTTGTTTCCACTGGTTTCCACTGGTTTCGAGGTTCGGCAAGATCCGGCGGGGCGTCGGCAAGGTCGGCAAGGTCGGCAAGGTCGGCAAGGTCCGCGGGGCGTTTTGAGAGGGGCCCCGCCGGGCTCAACGAGGCTCAACGAGGCTCAACGAGGCTCCTGTGCGCTTCTGGGGACACCCGGGAGAGACGTGTCAAACGTGGCACAAATTTCCGGGAGCGCAAAGGAGCTTTACCTTCCGCTACGGAGGCGGGGGACAAAAGGTTTTAAGAAAGTGAAACGAATGCTTAGTTTCCCCCCGCCCGCCTCGCATGCCGGGGAGGAGCACGTCATTCTTCACATAGGAACGCAACTTGTTATGGACATTTACACGGGCGGTTTGTTTGAAACCAACAGCTACTACCTGAGCGGAGCCCGGATTCTGGTGGACGCTCCAGAAGGGGCCGCCGCGTGGCTGGCCGGGCGCGGTTACAAGGTGGAGACGCTGCTTTTGACCCACGGTCACGTCGACCACGTCTGGGATGCGGCTCAAATCCAGAGGGAGCACGGCTGCGAGGTTGTCTACCACCCGGACACGGCCCCGATGGTGACGGATCCGGATTTTTTCGCGCGCGCGGGATTTCCCTGGCGGGTTGAACCGCTTACCGCGGGCTCGTTGGTGGGGGAAAAAGAGTCCGCGTCCTGGGGCGGGGTCGAGTTCGAGGTTCTGGAAGTGCCGGGACACTGCCCGGGTTCGCTGTGTTTTCTTCGGAAAGAGGACGGGGTGCTTTTCGGGGGGGACGTGCTTTTCGCGGGCAGCGTGGGCCGCTGGGATTTGCCCGGGGGCGACCGGGACCTGCTTTTGAGAGGAATCCGCCACAAGCTGCTACCGCTTGGGGATGAAATCAAGGTGCTACCCGGGCACGGCCCCGCGACAACGATCGGGGAGGAACGCCTGCACAATCCCTATCTCGAACCCTAGCGGCGGCACCCGGAGCGGCGGTGCGCTCCCTGCCTTGTCACCCGGACGCTCCAGTCCCCAGAATCACACAGACCTGACGCGGAATGGGGAAGGGAACAAAGCAAACAGCGCAAACTGGCATGCCAAACTTCTTACACCTTTCGGCACCTATGCTCCTCAGCGTGACCTTCTTTTTTGGGTTAAGGATGCGATGAGCTGGTCCCAGGGTTACGATCCGTTCGGAAATGCCTGGTTGTCGACGACGGCGGCCGCGCTGCCGGCGGCTGTTCTGCTCCTGGGGATGACGCTGGGACGACTCAGGATCCATGTGGCGGCGCTTTTGGGAGTGGCGGTGGCGCTGGTGGTGGCGGTGCTGGCCTACGGGATGCCCGCAAGGATGGCCTTGGGAGCGGCGGGATACGGGGCGGCCTTTGGCATGTTTCCCATCGGATGGATCATCATCAACGTGATGTTCCTGTACGAACTGACGGTGAAGCGCGGTCTGATGGAGGTGCTCCGGGAAAGCCTTGCACGCATTGCGCCGGATGCGCGGGTGCAGCTGGTGCTGATCGCTTTCTGTTTCGGGGCGTTTTTGGAGGGCATGGCGGGGTTCGGGGCCCCGGTGGCGATCACGGGGGCGATCCTGCTGCAACTGGGTTTTTCTCCGCTGCACGCCTCGGGGCTGGCGCTGATTGCAAACACGGCTCCCGTGGCCTTCGGCTCGCTTGGGATTCCGATCACGACGCTCGAACAGGTGGCCGGGTTGGATGCGAAACAGGTGTCGATGATGGTCGGGCGGCAGCTGCCGTGGTTCTCGGTGGTGATGCCCCTCTGGATCCTGGTGGCCTTTTGCGGATGGCGCCGCACGCGGGAGGTTTTGCCCGTGGCGCTGGTGGCGGGGGCGGCCTTTGCCGTGCCGCAGTACGCGGTATCGAATCTGCACGGGCCGTGGCTGGTGGATCTGGTGGCGGGGGCGGCGTCGATTGTGGCGGTGGTGGTGTGGCTGCGCGTATGGCGGCCACGGCGGTGTCTGGTGCTTCGGGACGGCGCGCTGGTGGAGGCCGCAGACGCGGCGGCGCGGCCGGCTTCCTTGGGACCTGCCCGGCGGGAGGGGGTGTGGCTGGCCTGGTTGCCTTGGGCGATATTGACCGTCTTCATTCTGGCCTGGGGAACGCCTGCGGTGAAGGGAGCCTTCGATGCCCTTTTTTCCACAGGGGTGAAGATCGGGTGGCTGGACGGTCTGGTCCAGCGGATGCCGCCGGTGGCCGCGTTTGGAGCCGCCGCCGAGAGCGCCAAATGGAGGCTCAACCTGCTGAGCGCGACCGGCACGGGGATTCTGGCGGCGGCCGTGGCTTCGGGATGGGTGATGGGGTTTCGCCCGGGGAGGCTGGTGGCGGTGTACCTGGAGACCGTGTGGAAGGTGCGGCTTTCCTTGCTGACCATCGGGACGATGCTGGCGCTCGGGAACGTCACCAAATTCTCTGGGGCGGACGCCACGATCGGCCTGGCGCTGGCGGGCACCGGGGCGTTCTACCCCTTTTTCGGGACCCTGCTGGGATGGCTTGGCGTGGCGCTGACCGGGTCGGACACTGCATCGAACGTGCTGTTTGGAAGCCTCCAGCGGATCACCGCGGAGCAAACCGGCATCAGCCCCGTGCTGATGGGTGCGGCCAACAGCTCCGGGGGAGTGATGGGCAAGATGGTGGACGCCCAGAGCATCGTGGTCGCGAGCACGGCGACCCAGTGTTTCGGCAGGGAGGCGGACATCCTGCGGTTTGTGTTGGTGCACAGTCTGGTGCTGGCGTCGCTGATCGGACTGCTGGTGAGCCTGCAGGCTTACGTCTGGCCGTTCACACTGATGGTGCCCCCGAGCTGAGACCGGCTTTCCTTGACCGCGGAGTGCTCCATTCAACCGCAAAGAACACAGGGAACACAGGGAACACAGGGAGATTTGATGCCGTGGAATGGCTTTTCGACATTGTACTTCTCCGAGTCCTTCGCGTTCTTTGCGGTTGATTCACCGGCAGCTGTTCCGGCCGCAAATGCATTGCGGCACCCAGCCTAGTCCGCGTCTATCAGGAGCGGCTTAAGGTGCCGGGCGAAGAGGTTTTCGGTGACGTGTTTGCCGACGATCGCCTCATGGCGCTTGAGCAGGTCGAGGTAGACCGCCCCACGCTGGGCCGCGAGTTTGAAGGACACATGGAGCAGTTGCCGGATGTTGGCGTTGAACTCGGGATGGCCCGGGATGTGGCGGACGGCGTTAGCCATCTGTGCACCCGACCATTGGGCGACCACCCCTGCGGCCGGCAGCTGGCTGCGGTCGATGTCGATGACCGACGCGTAGGGCGCGCACAGTGCGTCAACGTGTTCCAACGCATAGGCGTACATCTCGCGGACGAGTGCGAGCCCCTCGCCGCCGGCTTCGGAAAGGCCGATGACCTCCTCAAGCCACGTGGTCCCGGCGGTTTTGACATGCACCCCCGCACCCGTGCGGCGGAGCGCGCGGCGGATGATCGGGTAGAGGCTGAACTTGTCGCTCCCACTGTGGACGCTCAGCTTCAAATTGGCCGGAAGCCCGTAACGGTGAACCGCGTGGGCAAGCACGGCGAGGTCGTCGTTAAACTCCCGCTCGAACTGCGCGAGATCGCCCACGTAGTCGACCCCCTTGTTAAACCGGCCCGTGAACTTGGGCGCGATGGTCTGCGCCCTGATTTTTTCGTCCGCGATGAGCGCGAGAATCACCAGGAGTTCCGACGGGGTCTGGGGCGCGTCGGTCTCGTCCATGGAGACCTCTGCGATGAAACGGTTTTCGCCCTTGGCTTGGGCGACATGGCGGTAGATGCGGCCGGCGTCCTGGACGGCCAGCAGGTATTTTCCGGCGATGCGCTCGAGTTCGGACGGCGTAAGCACAAAGGGCTCGGTGACGCCCTCGACGCGGAGGGTGCCGACCAGCTCGGTATGGCGGGCGACAAAGGCGGCGAGGTCGGCGGAGGGAGCGGGTTTGGCGATGGAATCGGCGACGTCGATCGTGAAAAAATCCGAACACGGGATAAAGCGATCGACCGTCTCAAGGCGGATGTGGTCGGCATCCACATGCCAGGGGGCGTTCCAGCCGAGGGCCTGCACGGCGGCCTGCGCGGCGTCGAAGACGCTCTGGGGCTCGGAGCCGATGAAGGTGTGCTCGCGGTTGGACTTGTTCCAGACGGGGATGACGTCGGCGCCGTGTTGGGCGGCGAGTTGGCAGGCGCGCAACTGGGCCGCCGCCTGATGGGCGAACCGGTCGCCCATTCCGAGGGAATACTTACCGAGGGTGAGAGGGTTGTGCATGGGAGTTGGGGCAAAGGGCGCAGCGTAGCCAGAAGGCTCCGGGTAAATCACCCCCAATTGGAGGAGAGCTCCAAGTGCGACCGGACTCCGGAATCAGAAACGCGCGAAAGCGTGGGCAGCCGTGGATCAACGGTCGTCGTTCCCCACGAAATGCATGGCTCGGAAAGCGTGGCCCGTGCTGGCGGGATCCTTCTCTGCCGAGACCGTCAGTCTCAGAGTGTGGGGGCCTTCGGAGAGACCGTCGGCAAACATCACGGTGCGGGGGTAGTGCAGGCCCTTGCTGTAGTTGTGGAAGAGGTTGACCTTGACTGGGGCGGCCCCGTCGATGCTGGCCTCGACCATGCCGGCGTCCGGCCCGGCAAGCACGAAAGCCCCGATGGCACTGCCCTCAAACTTCGAGGTGAGCACCGCCCCGGGGTGGGTCGCGCTCACGAGAGACTTGGTGTTGAAGCGTTCGCGCTTGCCGCCGGGAATGCTTTTCCAATCCGGAACACCCTCCGCAAAGCCCTCGCCGAGGGTGAGCGCGGAATGCGGCAGAAACCGGCCCTTGGAATAGTTGCCGGGCTCGAGCGGCTTCTCGGGAAGCGGATGCGGCGCGGGGTTTCCGCGGGCGGGCACCCCCCACTGCGTATCGCACAGTTGCGCGATCATGTCGGCGGCGATGCGGTTGCCAAAAGGCGCGGGGTGAACGCCGCCGAACTTTTTCCAGTCAAAATCGCCCGCGGCGATTCGGGTGGTCACGGTCTTGGCGAGGTTGATGGTGGAAATTTGGTAGTATTCGGCCACTTCGGTGTGGGCGGCCACCGGCAGCGGCACCTCGCCGGCGTTGTATTTCTGCATGGAATTTTCATTCAGGAAGAAAGTCATGACCACGTCGGCCCGTGGGTTGTGGCCGCGGAGGTGGCGGATGACGCCTTCCATGCCGCGGATGCACGCCTCACGGCTGTGGTGCGCGTCCTGATCGTCGTTGACGGCGAACTCGACAAACAGCATGTCGACCGGTCCCTTGGAGAGGATGTCGGCCCCGAGGCGGAACGCGCCGGTGGTGGAGCAGGTGGAGGAAATGCCCGCGGCGGTGAATGTGAATTCCGTCTGGGGAAAGCGCTGTTTAAGGAGTTCGCAGACCATGGGCCTGTAGCCTTCCATCTCGGTGATGGAGCCGCCGAGGAAGGCGACGTGCCCTGTTTTCTGCTGCTCAAACTTGTGGCGCGCGTTGTCAAGATTTCCGCGGGAAATCACGTTGGCGTCCGCGGCGCGGGCCCCGAGCGGGAGAAGCGCGCAAAGGAAGGCGAGCAATAAGGTTGGTAGCATCATGCGGTTGGTCTGTTGTTTGAGGGAGCAAGGACCCCGGTTCCACAGGGTCATTGCCGGCAGGCGGCCCGGGTCTGGGGGCATGGGGGAAACAGGCCCCACACCCGGTTGTGCGCGGCGCATGCGAGCGGCCCTCGGCGGAGAGTGGTGTCGGGTTACCGTGCGGAAGGCGGATCGAACTGGAGCCAGTCGAAGTTCATCAGCCCGCCCTGACCCGGGTTGACGAAAACGGCGTAAACGTCGGCGCGCGACGGGCCGTCGGGTGCGGGAGTGCATGGGCTCTTGAGTTCCACCCACTTTTCCCAGCCCCCGGTGGACTGGACCTCAAACTCGCCGAGCAGCGGGCCGTCGGGGGCGTTGAGGTGGAGTTCGACCTTGCCGCCGGGGCCGCCCGAGGCGACGCGGCAGGTGAAGCCGCCGACCTGCCGTAACGGGATGCTCTTAAAAGCGGCGCTGTGGTTGTGCGCAATCGAACCGAGGAACTTGTTTCCCGAGGAACCGCCGCCCGAAAGCACCTTGCAGCCCTGGGGCGATTCGGCGCTCTCGGCCTCTATCCGCCGCGTGCGGAGTCGAATGGAGGCCTTCCCAATCAGGGGCGGCGCCTCGGCGCGGCCCGCGTCGGTGTAACTCGCCTCGAGCACGCCGATCTTGAGACCGCCGTCCTTGGGCGCTGAGACCTCCCCGGCCAGGCCGCGCTTGCCCGTCTCGGTGGTCTTCCCGCGTTCGAGGGAAAACACCCAAGCGACCATCTGGGCGATCTCATCAGAAGTGTGCTGCTGGTGGGCGAGCATCGGGATGGGGCCCCAAACGCCGCTGCTCCCGTTGCGCACGCGCAACACGCTCGCCTCGAGCGCACCCGCGGCGCCACGGTAGCGTTCCGCAACCTCCAGATAGGAGGGCCCCACGAGGCGCTGCTCGACTTGGTGGCAGTTAAAGCAGTCGCTCTGTTTCATGAGCGAAAGGCCCGGATCGAGCACGGCCTTGTCGCCGGCGTTCTTAAGCCAGCGGGTTTCCAACACAACACGCGGCGACATGAGATCCTCCTTGGTCGCGGATTCGCCGTCCTCGAAATCGTTCACCGCGACCTTGTAGGACACGGGCTGGCCTGGCGTGAAGAAGTCCCCTTCCTGCGGCGCCTCAAACCGGAGGGCCGGGACGGTGTTGCCGACCACGACGGAGGCGGTCTTGACGGTGGAGGCGCCCTGAGCGTCGGTGACGGTCAACTCAACCACCGCGTTGCCGGGCTTGGCGAAGGTGGTGGAGAGGGTGGGCTCGGTGGAGAGGACGTTCTTTTCGCCCTGGATCCGCCAGGCGTACTGGAGCGGGCCACCCTCGCGCTTGCGCGTGCCCTCGGAGGTGAACTTCACCGCCAGAGGTTCGCGGCCCGAGGTCACACTCGACTGAACCTGCACCAGCGGCGGCAGGTTGCCGCGCAGGTAGGAGATCCGCAGCAGTTTGGCATCGGGATTTGCGCCCCAGGTCAGCCCGTAGTCGAGCATGTAGAGGCAGCCGTCCGGACCGAAACGCGCATCGACGGGCCGGCGCACAATGAAGCCCTCCTTGACTTCCTCGTCCTTGACCTTGTCGGGAACCACGGCAAGGGCTGCGGAGAACGGGTCGATCCCGGTGAGGTCGCCCTTTGCGTCCATGCGGGCCCATTTGAGGAATGGGCGTTGCCAGTCCCAGAAAAGGAGCGCGCCGTCGTATTCGGCGGGAAAGCCGTTGGTCTTTTCAAAGGCCGCGTTGTAGTGGAACACGGGCCCCGCACAGGCGGTGCGACCGCCGGTCCCGAGCATTGGAAACTCGGGCGAATCCTCGTACGGCCAGTAGATGAAGGCGGGCTGTGCGGCAGGCAGTTCCTTGAGCCCGGTGTTGTTGCGGCTGAGATTGACGGGCTTGGCCGGGTTGTGGAAATCGCCGATCTCGGTGGTTTCAAAGTTGTACCGGGCGTAGGCGAAGTTGTTGCCAACAAACAGGGGCCAGCCGAAGAAGCCGGCGTTCCGGGCCTGATTGATTTCGTCGTACCCGCGGGGGCCGCGGGGCCCGGCGGCGCGGGCGTCGGGGCCGACTTCGCCCCAGTAGAGCCAGCCGGTTTTGGGGTCGATGTTGATGCGCCACGGGTTGCGGCAGCCCATCACGAAGATTTCGGGGCGGCCTGCGGAACCGTCTTTCGGAAAGAGATTTCCGTCGGGGATGGTGTAGCCGCCCTCGGGCGTGGGGCGGATGCGGAGGATTTTACCGACGAGGTTGTCGGTGTTCGCGGAGGTGCGCTGGGCGTCCCAGGGTTCGCGGCCGGCGATTTCGTCGCTTGGCGAGAAGCCGTTGGAGCCGAAGGGATTGGTATTGTCTCCGGAAGAGATGTACAGGTTTCCCCGGGGATCAAACATGAGGGAGCCAGCGTGGTGACAGCACTGGAGGCGCTGCTCGGCCGAAGTGAGGAGGACCTTCTCCGAGGTCATGTCCATGACATCGCCCTTCATGGTGAAGCGACTGAGGCGCTGGCCGTCAAAGTCTGGGGGCGAGTAGAGGCAGTAAATCCACTGGTTCTGCGCAAAGTTGGGATCCAGCGCAAAGCCCAGGAAGCCGTTTTCCTGACCGTTGAACACCTCGAGTTTGCCGCAGACGATGGTGGCGCGGAGTTCGGGTTTCCAGACCTTGAGGGTGCCGCCGATTTCGTTGAAGAAGATGCGGCCGTCCGGAGCAAGGTTGAGCTGCATGGGCTGGGGCATGCCCTGGGCGAGCACCTCGATCTTGAAGCGGTAATCGGTCACCTCGGCACGGGAGACCGGGGCGCTCAGGAACGTGAAGGCGGGGATCAGGAGCCCCGCGGCGAAGACGGCGTGTTTCATGGGGTGGGGTGTGGAGATGGAAAAGGGGAAGGAGGCCGCAGAGTCCGGACCTACCGCTCAAAGGTGAAGAGGCCTTTTTTGTTGCCGACCACGATGCCCAGTTTGCGGGCGGGCCCGAGCGGAGCGACGGTCACCTGCGTGCCCACGCCGGAATCGTCGTCGATGAGGTGGGGAACGAAAGAGGCTTTCTTGGCCTCGCGTTTGAGTTCAAACCAGTAGAGGACGGCGGGTGCGTTGGGCTCCGGATCGCCGGAGGGCCCGTGCGCCCAGAAGCGCTTGCCGCACACGAGATCGGGCAGGCCGTCGCCGTTGAGGTCGGCGAGCGCAAGGGCGTGCGGTTGGGAGAAGACGGTGCCGTGCGGCGTCTGGTCGGGTTTGTCGCCCACGATGGTGTGTTTCTTCCAGCCGGGGACGCCGCTTTCGCGGGTCTGCTCGAACCAGACGATGCCGTAGCCGTGCGCCTGAAGGCTGGTGATGACGTCGGGGAGGCCGTCGCCGTTGACGTCGGTGACGAGCATCTGCGCGCCGCCGCTTCCGAAGAGGGCCTCATGGAACACCCATTCCGGATTCCCCTCCAACGAAGCAGGTTGTTCCCACCAACCGCGGGCCTCCAGCAGGTCGGGGCGGCCGTCGCCGTTGATGTCACCCATGCCGAGGCCGTGCGTGAACTTCTGCCACGGGCCCTTGGGTGAGATGGGGTGCCAGACCCAGGGTTCGGCGGGCTTTCCCTCGACGGGAAGGCCGAATCCGAGGACCCCGCCGGTGCTGCACACCAACCCCTTGCGGCCGTCCTTGGTCACGGTGAGCCACCCGGGGGATTCGTTATCCACGGAGGGCAGGGCGAGGTGGCGCGTCCAGGGGATGTCAGCGCCGCGCGGGTTTTCGTACCAGAAGGCTTCCTTGCCCGGGAAACCTACCACCAGAATGTCGTCCCACCCGTCCTTGTTGAAGTCCTCGGAGAAGGTGAGGAAGTTGTCGGAGTATCCGTTTTTAGGGCTTTTGGCGCCCATGAAGCCGGGTCTGGCTTCGACGGCGCCGTCGGGTTTGGTGAGTTGCCAGGTGGCGGTGGCCGGAGCGAAGGCGCGTTCCTTTTTGAAGTCGGGGCCCTCGTACCAGAAGGGACCGTAGGCCACGTCCGGGATGCCATCCTTGTTGAAGTCACCGACGGCGGCGCCTTCGGCCCAGAAATCACTGTTGAGGTGTTTTTTGGAGAAGGATTCCGCGCGGGCGGGCTGCACAGCGGTTGCGACGAGCGCCATGACGGCGCAAAAGGCGGAAGCGAACTGGGGCGGGTTCATGCGGAAATGATGCAGCGAAGCGGGATTTAAGGAAAGCGCCTCCGCAAAAATCTGAAGCTTCGCCATGTGGTGGATTCGAGCTAATACTCGGGAATGAAGAGGCTCTTCTTGCTGGCAATTCTCGTGGCGGCGGTCTGCGGTGCATTTGCGGCGGGCTTCGTGTGGCGTGACCCGGAACTGGAGGCAGCGCGCCGGCAGGCGGCAAATGCCTCCACCACGGGGGAGAAGGTGCGCGAAGCCCTGGAAGCCTCGGTGGCCGACCTCACCCGCGAACGGGACGAGGCGCGCGCTCAGCGCGAGAGGCTGGAGGGGCGGCTCCGCGACCTTTCGCAAAAGCTCGTCGAGAGCGAGGCGGCCGCCTCAAAGAACGCAGCGGCTCTGGCCAGACCGACCGCACAGGGGCCGGGCCGGCCTGCCGGGGGCGCCGGCAACGGCCCGCTGCAATCCATGACGGAAATGTTCAAAACCCCCGAAATGCGCGACGCGTTGGTCGGGCAGAACCTCGCCCAACTCGACGTGATGTACGGTAAACTGTACGGGCGGCTCCAGTTGGAGGGCGCCGACAAACAGGATTTCAAAAACCTGCTGGGCGAACGGATGCGGGCCGAGTTGGAGATGAGCTTAAAAATGATGGGCGGCAACCTTTCGCCCGAGCAGTCGGCCGCCGCCGCCGCCGAACTGAAAAAAAACAACGAGGCCACCGACCAGAAAATCCGCGCTTTTCTCAATAATGAGACCGACTACCAGACCTTCCAACACTGGGAGCAGACCAAGCCGGAACGGATGATGCTCCACATGGGAGCCACGGCTTTCGCAGGTGCGGGCGAGCCGCTGACGCCGGCACAGGAGGACCAGCTTGTGTCGGCGATGTTCGCCGCCCGAACGCAGACAAGCTCTGTTCCCGACATGTCGAAGCCGGAGAATTTCACCGCGGCCAACCTAGGGCCGCAGATGGCCGAAAGGGTGCTTGCCAGTTACGACGCGCAGGCGGCGCAGGTGGCCAACGGCGCAACGGCCTATCTCAGCGAAAAACAACTGGAAGCGCTCAAGGCGTTCCAGAAACAGCAGCGTGCCATGCAGGAAATGGGAATCAAAATGGGCGCCGCCATGTTCGGTGGGAAATGACGGTGCACAGGGGGGCAGGCGCGCTCATTGACTCACCGAGGGCGCTTCCCCCCACGTGGACGGTTCCAACCATGGGATGGCTCGTCATCAAATACCTTCTCACGGCGGCGATTGTGGTCGCCGTCTCCGAGGGCGCCAAACGCAGCGAAAAACTGGGCGGTTTGATCGCCGCCCTGCCGTTGGTGACCTTTCTTACCCTGATATGGCTCCGGATCGAGGGCCAGCCCCGTGAAAGAATCTCCAACCATGCCTGGTACACCTTTTGGTACGTTGTCCCGACGCTCCCGATGTTTCTGGCCTTCCCCTGGCTTCACGAGCGGATTGGTTTCTGGTGGGCCCTTGCCTCGAGTGCTGTGATGACAGGAGTCTGCTCCACCCTGTTTGCCGCGTTGCTGAAGCGGTTCGGCGTCGAACTGCTTTGAGGCACGGGGAGCCGGCGGCGGCGGGGCAAAAAGCAGCGGCCGCGGCGTTTTTCCCTCGATAAAGGCCATCCGAGCTCCGAGAGTTCCGAGGTGCGCTCGGGAGTTGCCCAGTCCTCCGACCGGGTATACGCTGAGTCAGGTCCTCAAATCCGCTACCCGCCATGGATACTCTGAAAGCCTGCGAATTCGCCTCTGCGCCCATCAATGCGGCCCTCACGCCGTCCGACAAAATCCGGCTGTTGCGCGAGATGCTCCGCGTGCGCCGGTTTGAACAGTCCTCCCTGAAAGCCTACCAGTCGGGCAAGATGGGGGGGTTTTTGCACCTGTACATCGGTCAGGAGAGCGTGGCGGTGGGCGCCTGTTCGCTCATGGGGCCCAATGACCATGTGATCACCGCCTACCGCGACCACGGGCATGCCCTCGGGGTGGGCATGTCCATGAACGAATGCATGGCGGAACTGTTTGGCAAGGTGACCGGATGCTCGAAGGGCAAGGGCGGCTCCATGCACTTTTTCGCGCCGGACAAGAACTACTGGGGCGGGCACGGGATTGTCGGCGGCCAGACGCCGCTCGGTCTGGGGCTGGCCTATGGATTGAAGTACAAGGGGCTGCAAGGCTCGGCGCTTTGCTTCATGGGCGACGGAGCCGTCAACCAGGGCTGCTTCTATGAGAGCCTCAATATGGCGGGCCTCTGGAACCTGCCGGTCATCTACATCATCGAGAACAACGGGTATTCGATGGGCACCAGCCTTGCGCGCTCCAGCGTGTTCAAGAGCTGCCTGGCCGAGCGAGCCGAGGGTTTTGGGATCGACTGGGACACCGTCAACGGCGAAAGCCTGTACGAAGTGCGCGCCAAGCTGCAGGTGGCGATCGACCGCGCCCATCGGGAATCGCGGCCGACGGTACTCGAAATCGCCACCTACCGGTACTACGGGCATTCGGTTGCGGATGCCAAACACAAGGTCTACCGCAAAGAGGACGAGATTGAGCGCTACAAGGCGGAGCACGATCCGATCAGCCTGTGGAAGGCGCAACTCCTCGAGGAGCGCGTGCTCAACGAGGAGCAGTATGAGGCGATCGACGACGCCGCCCGGCAAGAAGCCGAGGACAGCGTGCGCTTTGCGGAAGAGAGCCCGATCCCGAGCGTGGAATCCATCACGGAAGACGTCTACTTCGAGGTGGATCGCCACACGGCCGCAGGCCGCACAGGCCGCCACTTCTTCAACTCCTGAGCGCGTGCAAGGCGGTACCGGAATGGGACTGCCGTTCGACTTCCATTTTCCACCGATATTTCTATGCCTGAGATCACTTACAGAGAGGCTCTTCGCCATGCGATGGCGGAGGAGATTGAGCGCGATCCCAACGTCGTCCTGCTAGGGGAAGAGGTGGCCGAGTACGACGGCGCCTACAAGGTGACCGAAGGCCTGTGGAAGCGGTTTGGGGACAAGCGGGTCAGTGACACGCCCATCAGCGAAGCGGCGTTCATCGGCATGGGCATCGGGGCCTCGATGCTCGGAGTGCGGCCGGTCATGGAGCTGATGTTTTGGAGCTTCTCAGCCGTGGCGTGGGACCAGATCGTCAACAACGCCGGCTTTGTCCGTTACATGAGCGGTGGCCTCATCAACTGTCCCATCGTCATCCGCGGCCCCGCCAACGGCGGGACCAACGTGGGCGCCACCCATTCGCACACCCCGGAAAACTGGATCGCCAACGTGCCGGGCCTCAAGGTCGTGTGCCCTGCGACCGCCTACGATGCCAAGGGGCTCCTCAAGTCGGCCATCCGGGACAACGATCCGGTCATGTTCATGGAAAACACCCTGCTTTACGGCGAAAAGTGGGAGGTGCCCGAGGAGGAGTACCTGATCCCGCTGGGGGTTGCGGACTTGAAGCGCGAGGGGTCCGATGTTTCCCTCATCGCACACGGACGGGCGGCGCTGACTGCTTTAAAGGCCGCCGAGATTCTCCAGGCGGAGTACGATATCAGCGCCGACGTGCTTGATCTTCGTTCCATTCGCCCCCTCGACGATGAGGCTATCTTTCGGACGGTCCGCAAGACCCACCGGGCGGTGTTGATCGAGGAGAACAAACCCTTCTGTGGCGTCGACGCCCAGATCGCCAGCATGATTCAGGAACACTGCTTCGACGACCTCGACGCGCCCGTCCTGCGGATCAGTGCCGTCGACGCCCCCGCCATCTACAGTCCCGAACTCGAGCGCGCGCAATTGCCGCGGCCTACGGATATCGTCGCCAAGGTGTTGAGCATCTGCCGCTGAGGCGGCGGGAGACGGTGTTTCCCGTCCCGATTTGCCGGCTGCTGACAGAAACCGATTGCCGCGGCGGAAGGCCTGTGGTGCAAATGCGTCCTATGACGATCCTTTTTGCCGCCAGTGAGGTGGCGCCGCATGCCGCCACCGGGGGCTTGGGGGAAGTGCTCGCGTCGCTTCCCCGCTTTGTGGAGGCGCTGGGGCACGACGTGGTGGTGGTGGTGCCGGGCTACCCCACGCTAATGAAGGATGCCACGCCCGTCGATGTTCGCTTTTCGCTGCCGGTGGGTGACGCCCTGCAGCCTGTAACGATCTACGAAAAGATCCAAGACGACGGCACGCAACTACTGCTCATCCACAACGACGCACTTTTCGGCCGGCCCGGCATCTATGGAGACGCCTCAGCCCCCTATCCGGACAACGCGGTGCGCTTCATCCTGTTTTCGCGGGCCGTCGTGGAACTGGCCAAGCGCCTGCAACCCTCCCCCTCCGTCCTCCATCTCCACGACTGGCAAACCGCCTTGGTGCCGGCTCTCGTACGCGAACAGCGCCTTCCGTTTCGCACCGTTTTGACGCTGCACAACGCCGCCCACCAGGGCTCCTTCCCCGCGTCCGACTTCGCGCTGACCAACCTGCCCTTCCACTGGATGGCTCCCACCGGCCTGGAGTTCTACGGCTCACTCAACCTCCTCAAGGGGGGCATTTTAAGCGCCGACGCCCTCACGACGGTCAGCTCCACTTACCGCCGCGAATTGCTCACCCCCGGGGGCGGCTGCGGCCTGCACGATGTCCTACGCGGACGGTCGGATGTCCTGCACGCGATCCCGAACGGCGTGGACCCGGAGCGCTGGAGCCCCGCCCCTCGTTTTTCGGCCGAGTCCACCGCAGGGAAGGCGGAGTGTCGCAGGGAGCTCCTCGTGGAAGTGGGGCTGCGACCCAATCCCGACGGACCGGTCTTCGCCATGCTGGGCCGGCTCGCCGACCAGAAGGGGTTCGACCTGCTGCTTCCCTTGCTGCCGCGCCTCTTTACCGACGACGTCCGCCTCATCGTCGCCGGAGACGGCAGCCCCACCCTGCGCCGCGACCTGCTGGCCGCCTGCCGGCAACACCCCGCCAAATTCGCGTTCCTGTCCGAGTGGGACCCGGAGTTTCCCAAAAGGCTCTTCTCCGGTGCCGATGCGCTGCTGGTTCCCTCCCATTTTGAGCCCTGCGGGCTCGCACCCCTCAACGCGCTGCGGTTCGGCACAGTGCCGATCGCACACGCCACGGGGGGGCTCCTCGAGAACCTGACCGACTACGAACCGGCCACCGGAGCGGGCAACGCGCTGCTTTACCGGGACGATGCAAGCGGCGCCCTTTGGGACACCATCGGACGGGCCGGCGTCCTCTTTCGCGACAAGCCGATCTGGCAGAATCTGTTGGGCAACGCAATGCGCGCCGTCTTCCCATGGGAATCCGCGGCGGGCGCACTCGACGCGCTCTACCGCCGGCTCAACGGTTGAGCGGTCTTCCGAACCTTTCCGCCCATGTCCGAAGCCCCCCCCAACGCGCAGGAACCCGAAAAGCGTCACCGGAGGGGTCCGGCCCGGAGCCCCCTGTCGTGGCTCGTCGGTGGCGGCCTGGTTGCGGCTGCGGCTGCGTGTTTCGTGTTTGAAGCGTGGCTGAACTCCTATCTCGCAAGCGAGGCCTTCCGTCTGCGGACCGAGGCGGCCATTGGGCGGGCACTCAAGGCCGAATCTCGGCTTGCACCGCTGCAGCGTCAGGGGACGACCCTCACCTCCGAAACGCTTCAACTCCAGGGAGAACCCGGTGCCTTCTTCGCTTCCGCAGAAGTTCAGGGGGTACGGGCGGACGTGGATCTGTCGGCCCTTTGGCAGCGCCTGTGGAGGATTGAACATCTCGGCTTCCAGCGCCTGAGCGTGGATCTAAACCGGCCTGCACCGGCCCCTCCGGCATCCCAACCGGCCGCAGGGACATCCTCCGCGGCTTCGCCAGCGGGCTCAACGTCCGCACCGCGGCTGGGCGCGCCGCCTGCTTGGCAGGCCCTGCTCGCGGGACTGCTGCCCAACCGCACCCGCATCGCTACATTGCATACCGACCGCGCCAGCTTTTCGCTGTTGGGCGCGGAGCTGCGCCAATGCCGGCTCACCGCGGTCCCCAGCGAGGCGGGCAACGGGTGGGAGGTCGGGCTCGAAAGCGGCGACCTCAGTGTTCCGGGTCTTCCCGCCGGGGAGTTGCAGGAGGCGAAGTTCTCGCTGCGCGGGGGCGGCGGGGTGTTGCGCAGCAGCCGGTTGCAAATCAAAAAGGGCGGCCAGGCGTTCGTCTCCGGGGAATGGAGCCGAGAGGGCGGCCGCGATTTTCACGCAAAACTTGAAAACCTCGTCGCCGAACCCTTTCTTCCCCTCTGGTGGCAGACGCGCCTCGCTGGCCTCCTGCAAGGCAACCTCCGGTTGCAAAGCAGCGGGGCCGGAACGGAGACTCTCTCAGGAGAACTGAAGCTCACCAACGGGAAACTCGAAGCCTTCCCACTCCTCTCCCAGCTTGACAGCTTTGTTGGCTCCCCCCGGTTCCGACAGGTCGCCCTCAAAACCGCTTCCGCCAAGGTCCGGCGCACCGCCGACCGCACCGAGTTCTCCGACATCGACCTGGATGCGGATGGCATCCTGCGGCTCCAAGGCACACTCCACGTGCAGAGCGGCACGCTCGACGGCCGGATGCAACTCGGCATCCCGCCCGCCGTCATCCAGTGGCTTCCCAGCGCCCGCACCAAGATGTTCGGTGCTTCGCGGGACGGTTTCGTTTGGACCCCCTTCACCGTGACCGGTTCTCTCGACCAACCCGTCGAAGACCTCAGCCCCCGCCTTGCGGGCGCCGCAGTGGAGGCGGTCACGGAAACCCTGAAAAAACTCCCCCCCACCGTGCCGCAAGGGTTGCCCGAGGCCGCCAAGGGCTTGTTGGACGCGGTAAAGTCCCTCCTCCCCGGACGTTGACGCGGGCATCGCGGCCCATGGCTCTCCCCGAATTTCCCGCTTTCCCATCGCATCGAAAGCCCGCACCTTCGGCCGATGCGTTTCCTCCCCATTCTCACCGCCCTGCTTATGACCGCCGCCACCGCACTCAGCGCCGACGCCCCGGTTCGCCACGTGGTATCTTTCAAGTTCAAGAAGGACGCCGCACCCGCCGACATCCGAAAGGTGGAGGAAGCCTTTGCCGCCCTCAAATCCAAGATCCCGCAGATCCAATCCCTCGAATGGGGCACCAACGTCAGCGGCGAAAATCTCGACAAGGGCTTCACCCACCTGTGGGTGTTGACCTTTGCGGACACCGCGGCGGTGAAAACCTACATCGACCACCCTGACCATCAGGCGTTCGTCAAACTGCTCAAACCGAGCCTTGAGGAGGCCTTCGTCATCGACTTCCAACCAAGGCGTTAACCCGACTTCGCCGGGAGGTTCGATGTTCTCTCCGTAAAAACGTTCCGCGGATACGACGCATCCTCCGGGACAGACCTGTCTCATCTGCTCGGAAAAGGGCTGCAGGCGGTTCGGCCGCTTGAGCTGAAGTCTGTGGGGCCGTTTCTGCGGGGCCACACCCCTCGGGACCGCCCCCCGTGGACCGCGGAAGCGACGTCCTTGCTCCGGTGGTCGGCGGCGGAGGCTTCGCGTGGGATCCCGGCTCGGGCGACCAACCCGGGAGGGCGGCCGCTCAGCGCGCGGCCCGGGCCACGGGCTGCCCCACCAGGTCGTAGGTCTGCGCGCCGGTGATCCGCACGTCGATAAACTCACCCACCGGTGCGCTCTTTGAAAGCAGGATGCGGCCGTCGATGTCGGGGGCGTCGCCGTGACCGCGGGCGACTTTGGGCTGGTCCACCAGGGCGCGGAGTGTTTTACCAATCTGGGCCACGGACAACTCGGTGGCGATCCGCTTCTGGAGCTTCATCGCCTTGTGCAGGCGGGCCTCCTTGAGTTCCGCCGAAAGCTGGCCCTCCATTTTGGCCGCCTTTGAACCCTCCTCCTGCGAGTACTTAAACACCCCAAGGCGCTCAAACCGCGTCCGTTTGATGAAGTCCAGCAGGTACTCGAACTCCTCCTCCGTCTCGCCGGGAAACCCCACGATGAAGGTGGTGCGGATGGCAATGCCGGGAATCCCCGCGCGGATCCGCGCAATCAGGTCCTCGATATGTTCGGAACTGGTTTCGCGCTGCATGAGCTGGAGCATCCTGGGATGGATGTGTTGGAGGGGCATGTCGATGTAGCGGCAGACCTTTTCGCATTCGGCGATGGTCGCGATGAGTTCGTCGCTCCAGTGCGCCGGATGCGTGTAGAGCAGCCGCACCCAAAACTCCCCCTCGATCGCGTTGAGTTCCCGCAGGAGCGTGCACAGCGAGGTGCCCCGCGAGGAATCCACCGGCTGGCGCGGTCCCGCCTTTTGCTCCCATTGATCCATCCCGAAATAAGTGGTGTCCTGCGAGATGAGATTGATCTCGCGCACGCCTTCGGAGACCAGCTGGCGCACCTCCCTGACCACCGACTCCACCGAACGCGACCGGTGGCGGCCGCGCATCTGCGGGATCACGCAAAAGGAGCAGGGGTGGTTACAGCCCTCGGCGATCTTGGTGAAGGCCGTGTGGGGGGGCGTCAGCCGGACGCGCGGCGTGTCCCAGTCGGGAATGTAGACGGGCTTGCGCGAGACGAGGTTGAGTGGCTCCCACTGTTCGTCGGTGAGAACCGTCGCGGTGCTGGCGGCTCCAGCGCGCAGCGGACTGACGGGGCGCTCGAGGATCTCGCGCACGAGGCGGCCCGCGTCGGCGACCTGGTCGAGACCGAGAAAGGCGTCCACTTCGCTCAGTTCGCTGGTCAGCTCCTTGGAGAAGCGCTGGGCCATGCAACCGGTGACGATCAGCCGCTGCCCCGCCCGCTTCTTGAGGCCTCGGTTTTCGTGCGACTCGAGGATGGCCTCGATGCTCTCCTCCTTGGCCGAATCAATGAAGGCGCAGGTGTTGACGATGAGGACGTCGGCGGCGTCGGCATCGGAGGTGATCTGCATGCCCTCCTTGACGATCCCGCCCAGCATGATCTCGGCGTCCACGAGGTTTTTGGCGCAGCCGAGGCTGATCATTCCGACTTTCGGGGCGGCGTTGGCTTTCATGGGATGGAAAATATTTTGAGGCGGATCAAACAAATCGGCTGCGAAGGCTCTGGAAGCTCAGACGGCACCGGCGGTTTCCCGGACGGGCAACGGTTCCAGACCGTCATGGTCGCCGTGACTGTCGTGCACGTCGAGGCGGTTCCCGTGGGAGGGGCGCGTGCGGTGGAGGAGCGCGAAGACCGAAGGCACGAAGAAAAGCGTGGCGACGGTGGCCAACAGCAGGCCGCCGATAACGGCGCGCGCGAGGGGGGCGTTTTGTTCACCGCCCTCGCCGAGACCAAGCGCCATGGGCACCATGCCGATCATCATGGCCAGCGCGGTCATCACGACGGCGCGCAAGCGCGTGGAGCCCGCCTCCAACGCAGCAAAGGCGGGCGGCATACCGGTGGCGAGTTGCTCCCTCGCGAAGCTGATGACCAGCACCGAATTGGCCGTGGCCACCCCGAGGCTCATGATCGCTCCCATCAAGGCGGGAACGCTGAGGGCGGTCTGGGTGAGGTGCAGTGCCCAGGCGACGCCCGCCACCGCGCCGGGCAGCGCCATGATGATGATGAAGGGATCCAGCCAGCTTTGAAAGTTCACGACCAGCAGCAGGTAGATCAGGAGCACCGCAGCGGCCAGCCCCACGCCCAGCGCGAAAAAGCTGGTGCGCATCGTCTCCGCCTGCCCCCGCAGTTCGATGAAGGACCCCCGCGGCAGGCTCTTACGGAACTCCTCGAGGACTGGTTGGAGTTCGGTGAGAACGCCGCCGAGGTCCCGACCGAACACCCCGGCGTACACGTTGATGACGGGCATGATGTTGTAGTGGGTGACCAGCGGGGCGCCCTGGGAGCGGTGGATGTTGACGAGGTTGCCGAGGACCTGTCCGTCGCCCGCACCGTTGGCGCTGGTGGTCACCGGGATACCCTGCAGGGAGGAGAGCGAATCGATGGAGCTTTCGGGCGCGCGGAAATTGACGAGGTACTGGACCCCGATCTTGGGGTTGAGCCAGAAAACGGGCTGCACCTGCGCGCTGCCGCTGAGGCTGAGGAGGACGGGGTTGGCGACGTCGCGTTCGCTCAGGCCCATGAGTGCGGCGCGTTCGCGGTCGACTTCGAGCTTGAGCTTGGGGTTGTCGGCCGGTTGCTGGACGCGGACGTCGACCATGCCCGGAATGGAGCGGATCCGGTCGGCGATGCGTGCGGCGATGGCGCGGTTTGCGTTCTGGTCCCGGCCGCGCACCTGGATGTCAAAGGGCGCCGGGAGGCCGAAGTTGAGGGTCTGGCTGACGATGTCGGCGGGCAGAAAATAAAAGAGGGTTCCGGGAAATTCGCGGGCCATTTGGAGGCGGATGCGCTTCTCGTACCCGGCGGAAGGGGCATGGCCGGGCTTAAGCGAGATGAGGATGTCGGCGTCGCCCGTGCCTAGGAGGCCGTTGTTGGCGTAGCTCAGGCTGATGCCGGAATTGGGGATGCCGATGTTGTCGAGGATGCCGTCCAAATCGCGCGTGGGGATGAGCTTGCGGATGGATTGTTCGACCCGTTCGACGAGCTGGGCGGTCTCCTCGATCCGAGTGCCCGAGCGGGCGCGCAGGTGGAGCTTGATCTGGCCGCTGTCGACGGTGGGAAAGAAATCGCGGCCCAGCAGCGGCAACAGAAACGCGGACCCACCGCACAGGAGGAGGAAGAGCGCGCAGAAGACCACCCGCCGTTGGAGGCAGGCGGCGAGGAGGTAGCGGTAGGCGTTGCGGAACTGGTCGAAGCCCGCTTCAAAACTGCGCTGGAACAGCGTAAAGGGCCGCATCCATCCGGAGGGTGGGGCTTCAGCGCCGTGGCCGGCGTAGGAGCTGTTTTTGTAGAACCACTGCACCATCGTGGGGATGAGGGTGCGGGAGAGGACGTAACTTGCGAGCATGGCGAAGACCACCGCCTCGGCCAGGGGCACGAACAGGTATCTGGCCACACCACTCAGGAAAAACATCGGCACGAAGACGATGCAGATGCACAGGGTCGAGACGAGCGCCGGCAGTGCGATCTCTTCGGCGCCGTCAAGGATGGCCCTGACCAGCGGTTTGCCGGAGGCCATCTGGCGGTGAACGTTCTCAATCTCGACGGTGGCGTCATCCACAAGGATGCCGACGGCAAGCGCCATTCCGCCAAGGGTCATGAGGTTGATGGTCTCTCCCAGGGCGCTCAGGACGGCCACCGAGGAAAGCACCGCCAACGGAATGGAGATGGCGATGATCACCGTGCTCCGCCACGAACCGATGAAGAGCAGGATCATCAAGGCAGTGAGTCCTGCGGCGATCAGCCCCTCATGCAGCACCCCGTCGATCGCCGCCTTCACAAAGCGGGACTGGTCGGAAAACTCCTTCACGATGATATCGGCCGAAACGGTGCTCATGACCTTGGGCATCATCTGTTTGACGTCCTCCACGACACTCAGCGTGGAGGCCATGCCACTCTTGAGGATGGTCAGAAGCACACCACGGGTGCCGTCATGGCGGACGATGTTCTGCTGCGGTTGCGAACCGTCCCTCGCCTGCGCCACTTCCCTGAGCCGGATGACGGTGTTCCCGACGGTCTTGACGGGCAACTCGTTGAGCTCCTCCAGCACCGAAGGACTCGTGTTGACCTCCACGTCGTATTCCAACCCGCCCACCTTGGCGGTACCTCCCGGCAAAATCAGGTTCTGCGCGCCCACGGCGTCGACGACGTCCTGCGGGGTCATGCCCCGGGCTTTGAGTGCGGTGAGATCCAGATCCACCGACACCACACGGGTCCTCCCGCCGTAAGGCCAGGGGATCTGCGCGCCGGGCACGGTCACCAGAAGGGTGCGGATCTGGTTGAGGACCGTGTCGTACATCTCCCCTTCGGAGAGCTTGTTGCTGGTAAGTGAATACTGGAGCACCGGCACCGTTGAGGCGCTGTAACGGATCACCAGCGGCGGGGTCTGGCCGGGCGGCATCAAGCGGGTGACCGTCTGGGCGACCGCCGTAATCTGGGCGACCGCCCCGTCCACCGAGGCGCCCTCGCGCAGGAACACCTTGATGATGCCCACCCCGTTGAAGGAGTTGGATTCAACGTGCTCGATGTCGTTCACCGTCGCCGAGAGCGAACGCTCGTGGACGTAGAGGATCCGCTGCTCAATCTCGTGCGCGCTCAGTCCGGCGTACTGCCAGATCACCGACACCACCGGGATGTTGATCGCGGGAAAGATGTCCGTCGGCGTGCGCAGCAGCACAAACGGCGTGAGCAACAGCAGGGCCAGCGCGGCCACCACAAAGGTGTAGGGGCGTCGAAGCGCCAGCTGGACAATCCACATCGGATGGGGCCGGGTGACGGGCGGGGTGGCAGCAGGTCGGGGAAGCGGTCCGCGGCAGACCTAGCCGTGGTGCGAGAGATAACGTTCCGCGTCGAGCGCGGCGGCGCAGCCCTGGCCGGCCGCGGTGACGGCCTGGCGGTAGGTGCGGTCGGCGACATCCCCGGCGGCGAACACCCCGGGGACGTTGGTGCGGGTCCCGGAGTGCTGGAGCAGGTAGCCGTCGGCGTCCATGTCGAGCTTGCCCTTGAAGGGGGTGGTGTTCGGAGTGTGGCCGATGGCGACAAAAACGCACTTCACCTCCAGCTCCCTTTCCACACCGGTGAAGGCGTCCTTGATGGTCAGCGCGCGCATTTCGCCGTCCGAGTCCGGAACATAGCCGGTGGGAATGGTGTTCCAAAGCACCTCGATCTTGGGATGGGAGGTGGCGCGGTCCGCCATGATTTTGGAGGCGCGCAGCGTGTCGCGGCGGTGGATCAGGTACACCTTGGAGGCAAACCGCGTCAGGAAGGTGGCCTCTTCGCAGGCGGAATCGCCACCCCCGACCACACACACCGGCACGTTGCGATAAAAGGCGCCGTCGCAGGTGGCGCAGGAGGTCAGGCCGTGGCCGACGCGTTCCTTTTCATTCGGCAGTCCGAGCCACTTTGCCGACGCCCCGGAGGCGATGATGAGGCTCTCGGTTTCCACCCAGCGGTCTTCGAGCTTTAAGCGCACATGTCCCTCAGCCGGTTCAAACTCCGAAACGCTGGCGTACTCGAACCGGGCGCCGAAGCGTTCCGCCTGTTTTTTCATGCCCATGATCAGATCCGGACCGTCGATGCCTTCGGGGAATCCGGGAAAGTTCTCTACAAGCGTGGTGGTGGAGAGCTGGCCCCCGGGCTCGTGGCCTTCGAGGACGAGGGGGGCGAAGTTGGCACGCGCGGCGTAAATAGCCGCCGTCAATCCGGCACACCCGGTGCCAATAATGATCATCTTTTCCATAGCTGGCCCGCATTCTAAGCCTCCCTCCCCCACATAGGCAACCCGTCCGGCAGCCGGCTTTGTGAACCTCAAGGGACGGAAAGCCCCCAACGAGCAGAGAAACTGAACAAAGGCGGCGGTGCGACGTGGGCCCGAACGCCGGCGCGGGACACCTCCCTTGTTACCTTGTTTTCAAACCGACCCTGCGTCCGCCGCCCCATCTCCGGGTGGCCTCCGTCGGGCCCCGGTGGAGCGCAGGCCGGAGGGAATGCTGTTGCGCGAAGGGCCGGCCGTGTAGAGGGTGGGAGCACATTTCATCCATGGAAGCCACCCCGCAGTCCCGGAAGCACTTTGTTTTGGACACCAACGTGCTGTTGCACGACCCGCAGTCCATGTTCTCTTTTCAGGAACACGTGGTCTGGATTCCGGTCGAGGTGCTCGAGGAGCTGGACAAATTCAAAAGCGAGAACACCACGCGCGGCGCCAATGCGCGGGAAGTGCACCGCAAACTCAACGAGCGTTTTCCCGGTGTCGCCCAGATGCGCGAGGGCGTCCCCCTGGCGGCAGGCGGGCGCCTGCGCGTGTGCATCGACGCGGCCCTGCACTACGGCAGCGACGCGGGAAGCGCCGACACGGGTCCCCGCACGGCGGCGGCGCGCTCCCTTTTTCCGGACCTGACCCGGATGGACAACCGGATCGTGGCGACCGCCGCGCATCTCGCCGACCAGCGCACGGGCTCCACCATCCTGGTCACCAAGGATCTCAACCTCCAACTCAAGGCGCGCGCCATTGGACTTGAAGCGCAGGACTACCGCACGGACAGGGTCGAGGACGACCAGGACATTCGCCGCACCCAGCACGCCAGCGCCGACGACGAGTACGAAACACTGCAGGTTCCGCGTTCCCAGTTGCAGGCGTTCTCGAGCGAGGGCCATGCGCGGATCGACACGGGTGGGCGCAAGTTCCTCCACAACCAATACCTGATTCTCTGCAGCGCGGAGGCTCCCAAGAGCGGGGTGCCCGCGCGCTTCCACCGCTCCGGCCAGTTCCAGACGCTGCACCGCGACCACATCAACATCCGAGGCGGACGCAGCCTTCAGGCCCTCAACCTCGGGCAGCGGTTCTTTTTGGACGCCCTCTACGATCCCGACATCACGCTGGTGACGGTATACGGAAAGGCGGGCACCGGCAAAACCCTCCTCGCTGTGGGGGCCGCCCTCGATCAGGTGCAGCAGGGCGAATACGAAAAGATGCTCATCACCCGGGTCATCATGCCGACGGGCAAGGACATCGGCTTTCTGCCCGGGCGCATCGAAGAAAAAATGCAGCCGTGGCTGCAGCCTTCCTACGACGCGCTGGAGTACCTGTTGGCGCGGCCGCGGAAGCCTGAGCAGTTTGACGGAAGAAAGGCGAGCGCCCGCAAGTCAACGCAGGCGGTGGGAAAACAGAAGCCCGATGCAGGCGAGGTCGTCACCAAGCAGAAACCTTACGAACCGCTGCTGCAATCGGGCGTGCTCGAGGTGGAGGCGATCACCCACATTCGGGGCCGCTCGATTCCGCGGTCCATTTTCATCGTGGACGAGGCCCAGCAGCTCACGCCGCACGAAGCCAAGACGTTGGTGACGCGCATGGGCAAGGGCAGCAAAATGGTGCTTATCGGCGATCTGGGGCAGATCGACAATCCTTACGTGGATGCGCACACCAACGGGCTCGTCTACACGCGCAACCGGCTCCAGGGACAGGATTTCATGGCGCACGTCAACCTCTTCAAGGGCGAGCGCAGCCCGATGGCCGAGGTTGCCGCCAACCTGATGTAGCCGCCCCGTTTCACGATGCAAAAAGGAGCCAGGGCGCTGTGCCAGCGGGCACTGATGGAATGGGCGAAGGGAACCGTTTTTTCGGATGAAATCCTGCACGGCCTGCTGGAGCGGCATCCGCTGCAGCCCTCGGACCGCGGCCTCCTCACTGAGCTCTTCTACGGGGTGCTGCGTCACTTGCGGCAGCTGGATTTCCTAATTACACGACTGCGGGAGGGTGCCCTGGACGAACGCACCCGCAACCTGTTGCGGGCCGGCTTGTACCAGATCCTCCACATGCGCGTTCCCGCGCACGCCGCCGTGCACGAGACCGTCGCCCTGGCGGGTGCGACCCGGGGGTTGGTGAACGCCGTGCTCCGGCGCGCGCTTCGCGAGCAGGACAGCCTTTCCGCACTTCTTGAGCGCGAACCCCAAGCCGTGCGCGAGTCCCATCCCGATTTTTTGATCGAGCGCTGGACGGCAAAGTTCGGTGCGGATGCGACGGCAGAGCTGTGCCGGCTCAACAACACGCCTTCGGAAAACTTTTTCCGCGTAAACACCCTCAAAACCAGCCTGGGGCACCTCGTTGAACGGCTGCCCGAGGCGCAAATCCACGACGCCGACCGCGGCGTCCTCAAGCTGCGAAGGATCCCGCCGGAGTGGCTCGAAGCCGGCTGGGGTTACGTCCAGGATCCGAGCACCCTCCTCGCCCCGGACCTCCTCGATCCACGCTCCGGTGAACGCGTGTTGGACGCCTGCGCCGCCCCCGGAGGGAAGACCACCTACATCGCACAGAAAATGAGCGGCCGCGGCCGGATCATCGCCTGCGACCTCTATGAGTCGCGCATCCGGCGCCTCAAGGAAAATGTCGCGAGACTGGGCGCGATTTCCGTGCGCGTGCACCTTCTGGATTTCCTCCTCGCGCCCGAGGCGGAAAGTCCTCTGCTGGAGGCGCCCTTTGACAAAATCCTGCTGGATGTCCCCTGCTCCAACACCGGAGTGATCCGACGGCGGGTGGATGTGCGCTGGCGCTTGACCGCGGAGGACTTTGTGCGGATGCCGGTGCAACAGTTTGCGCTGGTCCGGCGTGCGCTGCCGCTGCTCCGCGAAGGCGGCGCCCTGGTCTACAGCACCTGCTCGCTGGAGGCCGAGGAAAACGAGGCCGTCGTGGAACGCATCGTCCGCGAAATTCCCGAACTGACGCTCGTCGAAGTCCGAAGCAGCCTCCCCTTCCGCGACGGCGTGGACGGGGCGTTTGCCGCGCTTTTCCGGAAGGGAGCAGCGCAGAGCGCTTGATGCTGTCTCGTGAAGCCGACTGCTGGATGGCGGTGCGGAAAGGGTGTTTCGCGCGGAGGCGTCTGCCTTCCGGATTTTTTGGGGTCTTTTCGGCATTGGTCCTCCGGCATGTGCTTGGTGAACATGTGAAGTGACCCCTGATTTTTGGGAGAGGTCGGTTCTTTTGTCAGCGCCATCGAGCACGGACAACACGTCCGTGCCCCTTCACAGGCGGCGCTGCGTGAAGGACGCGTTGTTTCCGATTCCTCGGACTTCGGGGCGGGGAGTCCCGGTGCGAGCGGAGGCTCTGCGGGAGGGACTGCTCGCCTGCGAAACAGTGCTTTGCGTTGTGTCCCGCTTTTCCCATAGCCTCAGGAACCTATGCCACAGCCCAGTCTGATCTTCGACGCACACTTGGACATCTCCATGAATGCCATGGAGTTCAACCGCGATCAAAGGATGTCCCTCGAGGAGATCCGCCGTTCGGAGCTCCTCGTTCCGGACACCTTTCCCCACCGCTGCAAAAATACGGTGTGTTTTCCGGAACTGCGCCGGGGGCGGATCGGATTGATCGTGGCCACGCAGATCGCCCGCTATTCGCCAAAGTTCCACAAGCTCCCCGGCTGGCGCAGCCCGGAACAGGCGTGGGCGCATACGCAGGGACAGCTCGCCTATTACCGCGCAATGGAGGAGCTTGGCGAGCTCAAGCAGCTCCGCACCAAGGAGGAATTACTGGCCCACGCGCAACTCTGGCGCGACGCGGACGAACAGACCGCTGCGCGCCTGCCCATCGGCTACCTGCTCAGCCTCGAAGGCGCCGACTCCATCCTCAGCTGGCGCCACCTCGAGCGGTCCCGCGCCGACGGATTGGTTGCCCTCGGCCCCGTTCATTACGGGCCGGGGATTTACGGCCATGGAACGGACGACTCCGGACCGCTCACCGCGAAGGGGCAGGAGCTGCTCCGGGAGATGGACCGGCTCGGCCTCATTCTGGACGTCACCCACCTCTGTGACGAAAGTTTCACGGACGCGCTCGACCGGTTTCAGGGGCCGGTTTGGGCCAGCCACCACAACTGCCGCAGCCTGGCGAACTGGAACCGGCAGCTCACCGACTCGCAGATCGAGCAACTCGTGGAGCGTGGCGCGGTCATCGGCATGGCTTTCGACGCGATCATGATGGTGCACGGCTGGCAGCACCTCCAGTCCAAGCCCGGCGACTTCAACCTGCGCATCGAGAAGATCTGCGAACACATCGACCACATCTGCCAGATTGCCGGAAACGCCCGCCACGTAGGTATCGGCACCGATCTGGACGGAGGCTTCGGCACCGAACAGACCCCGATGGATTTGGACAGCATCGCCGACATCGCCCGCCTGCAGGAGTTGCTTGCGCGCCGCGGTTACACCCCCGAGGACATCGAGGGGATTCTCTCGACGAACTTCATCAGCTTCCTTGCGCGGCACCTGTCCTGACGCCGCCGCCCCGGCCTTGACCCGGGAGATGAAGCGCGTGGGAGGGCGGTTGCAGAGGGGGTACAGTGGGGTATGCTTGCCGGATGTCCTTCGAACTGGCAGCAGACTACCAGCCGTGCGGCGACCAGGCGCAGGCCATCGCCAAGCTGTCCCGTTCCGTGCTGGCCGGCCACAAGCACCAGACCCTCCT
>JBILKV010000239.1:0-6353 GCA_044376515.1 Chthoniobacteraceae bacterium
CAGTGGGGTATGCTTGCCGGATGTCCTTCGAACTGGCAGCAGACTACCAGCCGTGCGGCGACCAGGCGCAGGCCATCGCCAAGCTGTCCCGTTCCGTGCTGGCCGGCCACAAGCACCAGACCCTCCTCGGCGTCACGGGTTCCGGCAAGACCTTCACGGCGGCCAACGTCATCCAACGGGTCGAGCGGCCGACCCTCGTGATCTCCCACAACAAGACGCTCGCCGCCCAGCTCTACTCCGAGTTCAAGCAGTTCTTCCCGCGCAACGCGGTGGAGTACTTCGTCTCCTACTTTGACTACTACCAGCCCGAGGCCTACATCCCCTCTTCGGACACCTACATCGAGAAGGACAGCTCCATCAACGACGAGATTGAGCGGCTGCGCCTTTCGGCAACCTCCTCGCTGCTGACACGGCGGGATGTGCTGGTGGTCGCCTCGGTCTCCTGCATCTACGGCCTGGCTTCGCCCATGGATTTTTTGGAGATGCTCCTGACCATCAAATCGGGACAGGTGCTTTCGCGGGAGGTGCTCCTCGCCAAGCTCGTCGAGATGCTTTACGAGCGCAACGACTTCGATTTCGGGCGTGGCAGGTTCCGGGTGCGCGGCGACATCGTCGAGGTGCAGGCGGGCTCCTCGGACGACCTGGCGGTGCGCATTGAGTTTTTCGGGGACGAGGTGGAGCGTATCACCCAGTTTGATCCGCTTACGGGCCATGCGAAGGGGGATCTGACAGTGTTCACGCTCTTCCCCGCAAAGCAGTTTGTCACGCCGGCCGACCGGCTGCAGGCCGCGATGCGGGCCATCCGCGAGGAGCTCGAGGAACGGGTCAAATGGTTCGAGGCGATGGGCAAACTGCTGGAGGCGCAGCGCATCCGGATGCGCACCGAATACGACCTGGAGATGATGCAGGAGATGGGCTTCTGCAGCGGGATTGAAAACTACTCGCGCCACCTGACCGGCCGTCCGGCGGGGTCCCGCCCCTACACGCTGCTGGATTTCTTTCCAAAGGACTACCTCGTGGTCGTGGACGAGTCGCACGCTACGCTCCCCCAGATTGGCGGGATGTACGAGGGGGATCGGGCACGCAAAACGACGCTGGTCGAACACGGGTTCCGCCTTCCAAGCGCACTCGACAACCGTCCCCTGAATTTCGAGGAGTTCATGGAGATGCATCCGCAGGCGCTCTACATCAGCGCGACACCCGGCGGTTTTGAGATGCGCAACTCAGTGGTTGGAAACACCGGAACCCTCACCGGACCCACTGGTTCCGCGGGCGGGTTCAAAGAGGGCAAGGGGACGCCCCTGGTGCGCATCTCCCGCACCGACGCGCCCGTCGAGGACTTTGACGTGACCACCCCCGGTGCGGTTTTAATCGCCGAGCAGATCATCCGGCCGACGGGCCTTCTGGATCCGCGCATCACGGTACGGCCGCTGGCCGACCAGATCGACGAGACCATCGAGCTGTGCCGGCAGCGGACCGAGCGCGGCGAGCGGGTCTTGGTCACCACGCTCACGAAACGCACCTCGGAGGATCTCGCAGAATACCTCAAAGACGTGGGGTTAAAGGTGCGCTACCTCCACAGCGACATCGACACCATCGAGCGGGTCGAGATCCTGCGAGGCCTGCGCGCCGGCGACTTTGACGTGCTGGTGGGCATCAACCTGCTTCGGGAGGGCCTCGACCTTCCCGAAGTCTCTCTCGTGTGCATTCTTGACGCGGACAAGGAGGGGTTCCTGCGCTCCCAAACCTCTCTGATCCAGACCGCCGGCCGCGCCGCGCGTCATGTCAACGGGGAGGTTTTTTTGTTTGCGGACACCGTCACGCAGAGCATGCAGCAGTTGCTCCAAATTACGGAGTACCGGCGTTCGCGGCAGGAGGCCTACAACGCGAAGCACGACATCACCCCCCGCAGCGTCCGCCGCGCCGTGCAGGAAAGCCTGCACACGATTCTCCGCAGCAACGGTGCCGGGGCGGCCGCCGGTTCCCCGCCCGGTGCCAGCGGCCTCAGCCTGAGCGAGACACTCAAGGAATTGGAGGACGAGATGAAGGCAGCAGCCGCGGGCCTCGAGTTCGAGAAGGCTGCCCTGCTGCGGGATCAGATCCGTGAACTCAAAAGCGGCGCCGGCCTCGATTTGCTGCTCTCCGAGCCCAAGCCCGCCCCTGCCAAGAAGAAAGGCGGCTGGAAACGGCGAAAGTGATTCGCAAACGCGACCCAGAACCACAGGGCCCCGCGGAGCGTTTCCAACGGAAGCCACCGCCACGATAATGACCGGCAGCCCGGCCGGTTGAAAAACCGGCCTCCGGAAAAAAAGGGCGTCCCGAATCCCCCCCACAGCACCTGAGCCCGGCTGTCCCATCTGCGGACCACCCGGGCTCGCGTGGTGGTTAGATAACCGTACCCGAGGGGATTACTGCATTTTTGGGAATGACCACGATACCGTCGCGCACGAAGAAGCTGTCGCCGTCAAAGTTTTCGGGTTTGCCCTCTGGGCTGATGACGACGTCGTCGCCGATGCGCGCGTTTTTATCGATGATGGCGTATTCGATGCGGCAGTTGCGGCCGACGCCCAAGGCGGGTTCGCCCGGCGGCCGTGCATGCTCGCTGTCGAAGTAGTCCGCCCCCATCATCACGCAGTTGCGCAGGACGCTGCCGTTCTCGACGACGCTGCGGATGCCGATCACCGCGCGTTCGATCGTGGCGTCGGTGATCACGCAACCGTCGGAAACCACCGATTCGCGCAGTTGCGCGGAGTTGATCTTACTCGCAGGCAGAAACCGCGGATGCGTGTAGATGGGCGCCGCGGCATCAAAAAAGTTGAAGGGCGGCACGGTCTGGGCGAGCGCGAGGTTCGCCTCGAAAAAGGAGCGGATGGTCCCAATGTCCTCCCAGTAACCCTCAAAGATGTAGGCGGAGACCTTGGCCTTGTGGATTTGTTCGGGGATGACGTGTTTTCCAAAGTCGACGTACTGGTTGTCGAGGGCGTCGACGAGGGCCTGCCGGTTGAAGATGTAGATGCCCATTGACGCCTGATAGAGCTCGGCGTCGGCGGGCTTGCCGAGTTTTTCAAGGAGGGCCCGGCCGATCCGCAGGGGATCGAGGATTGCGGGGTCCCTGGGTTTTTCGACGAACTCGTAGATCCGGCATTCGTCGTCGGAATGCATGATCCCGAAGCCTGGGGCGTCGCGGCGGGAGACAGGGGTGGTGGCGATGGTCAGGTCCGAGCCGCTTTCGATGTGCTGCCTGAGCATGTCCCGAAAGTCCATGCGGTAGAGTTGGTCACCGGAAAGAATGATGAAGTGCTCGTAGGGCGCGTTGAGGAAGTCGCGGAGGTTCTGGCGGACGGCATCGGCGGTGCCCTGGTACCAACGCTCTCCGGTGGGGGTCTGCTGGGCGGCGAGGATCTCGACAAAGGCGTGCGAAAAAACGTCGAACTTGTAGGTGGCTTGGATGTGGCGGTGGAGTGAAACGCTGTTGAACTGTGTCAGGACGTAAATCCCACGCAGGCCGCTGTTGATGCAGTTGCTCACGGCGATGTCCACGATCCTGCACTTGCCACCCAGGGGGACGGCAGGCTTCGCCCGCTCCTTGGTGAGAGGGAAGAGCCGGCTCCCCGCGCCGCCCCCCATCACGATGGCAAGGGTTTTGTCGCTAATGGAAGACCAGTTCTGAAAGCTCATGGGACGGGCAGTGCGAGGGTTGGAGGGAGGTAAAAAAGCGCGTGACATAAGAGGTCTACAAAATCGCGCCTGCGGTGCCGAGAGGCTTTTCACCTCATTGACTGCCTTCCCATGCGCCCCGGGAATCCGCCTTGGGGGCCGCGGCCCCACCACACACCCTCCCTCGGGGGTTGCAGGAGGTTTTCTGCGCCTGCGGGCCCGCCGGCGGCCTCCCCGCGCAAGGTGATCCCTCCAACGTCCAGTCCGCTGCCCCGGGCACTCGAAGCCGTGCCAGGGCTATCCGGGACGAAAACAGTCCCCAAAGAGGTTGGTGGAAAGGGCGCGCTCACATGTCCGATCCGGGCCAATGATGGCGTCGGCACAAGGCGGTGAAGCTGCGGATGGATGGAAGAGGGCCTGTCCGACGCGCTTTGAATGCACCGTTGGATCGGTGCGTTTTCACGGACTGGGTGCACCAAGGTCCAGTTTCCTGGTCGAATCCATCGGAAGGATCAACACGGCCGCCAGGCAAAAGACCCCTGAGAGGGTGAAAAACACGAACACCTTCCCGTCGCCGCCCCCCATTTTGAGGAGCACCGGAATGAGAAGCGCGCCCGCGCTCGCACCGATGTTGCCCCACATGTTTCCCCAGCCGCCCGCCACCGCGGTGGCCCGTCCGCCGATGTCCCCCATGAACGCCCAGGTCGACGGGTTGGCGAGGTCGGTAAAAAAGGAAACCATCGCACAGCAGCCCACCAAGACCCACACCGAGTGCACGAACGGACAGATCAGGTAGGCGGTCGCACACAGAACCATCGAAGTGCTCACCGGCATCACCCGCCCCCAGCGCAGGCCAAACCGTCTGGTGGACCAGTCGCAGAAGTAGCCTCCGGCAATCTGGCCCAGCATCCCGAAGGCCAGCACGCAGGTAAGCATGCGCCCGCCCTGAAGAGGTTCCACCCCATGGACTTCTACGAGATAGGTCGGAAGCCAGGTGACCAGAAACCCCCAGCCAATGTTGATGAGCACCTGACACGCTGAGTTGCACCAAAGCCCCACGTTGCGCGTGCAGGCCCCGAGCGCCCTCCACAGTTCACTCGCACGGAGCGGCTGCGGAATGCCTTCGGCGCCGATCAACGCCAACTCGGCTCGGTTGATGTCAGGATGCTCGCGCGGCTCCGAACGGGTCACCTTCCAAAACACGGCGGCGACCCCGAGTCCGAGCGCCGCATCCACCCAGAGGGAGGTACGCCAGCCCCCAAGGGAGAGGATCATCCACGCGGTCAGGAATGGCGCCAGCGTGCCGCCAATGCGTCCCCCAAAGGCCACCATGCCGCTCGCCCGGGCGCGGCCCGCCAGGGGAATCCACTTACGAACCAGCGCCATCGAGGTCGGATAGGCGCCCGCCTCCGCAACCCCGCAGAGCAACCGTGCCGCGAGCAGTCCGCCGAGGCCCGTCACCGCTCCGGTCAGTCCCGTGAACAGCGACCAAAGGACGATGTAAAGGGTCAGCATGGGGCGCGCGCCGAAGCGGTCACTCAACCATCCGGCGGGAATCTGCATCAGGGCGTAGGAGAAAAAGAAGGCGCTCAGAACCCGACCGATCTGCTGCTTGTCGAGTCCGGTGTCCCGCAGGAAGGAAGCCGACTTGACTATCTCCGCCATGCAGATCCGGTCGAGGTACAGCACGAACGCCATGAGCATCGTCACCAGGATAATCCTGTGGCGGACTGCGGTGGGTGCGGGCGCGGAGTCCATGGCGGTCGAAGACGGGGGGTGGTTGCGGTGGGCTGGGAATCAGAACGCACCCAGCGGCGGTGTGCACCGTTGTGGCGGACGCTGGCACCGGCGGGAAGAGTGGCGTCGGATCATCCCAAGCACCGCCACTTGGGAGGGCTTTCCCTGCTCAGGCGCAACGACTTTGGGGCAGACAAGCATCTCGGGAGTTGGAAGGCTAGACCGTGGTGTCCGGATCCAGCGGATACACAGGGCGCCTGAGGTGTGTGTAGGCGAGCGTTTCCAGCCGGCTCGTGCACGGGCCGGGGGTGTCCGCCCACAGCAGGCGCGCTGCGATGGGCTCGTATGCGCCGCGGTGCGCCACCGCGGCCTTGACGCCAAGATAGGAAAAGCGGGCTGGATCGAGGCCCTGGCTCGTCCACTGCGCGATGTCCATGGGGGGCGTGGGACGGCTGGTAAGCAGCAGCGTCAGGCCTCCGGCCCGCACCACCGCGCACTCGCCCATTTCAAAAAAGTCGCCGGAAGCGGAGGCGAGATGGCTGTTTTTGTCCGCGAGTTCGAACCGGCCGTCCGAAAGGGAGAGAACCTCCACCTCGAGTGCGACCGGTCCCGCATCCAAACGACTCCTCCGGCCGCCCACCGAAAGCGACAGCCGGCCCTCGATACGGACCCCGGAAGGCTCCTCACTGCGCGCGCCAACCCAATCGTATACCGTCTGGACCGCCTCGGCATCGGCGATCGCGACGGCCGCATTCGGGACGTCCAGTGCGAGAAAGGCCCGCAGGAGGCCCGTCCCGTCACCCGGGGCGCCACCTCCGATGTTGTCGGCCGGCTCCGCGATCACCGTCAGTCCCGACACGGGCGTGGCCAGTGCCGCGCGGACCACTTCGAGCGCGGGAGCCTCCGTGCAGTTCCCCGACGCGCGGGTTTCCCACGCCAGCGCCGCCAGCTCCGACAGG
>JBILKV010000240.1:0-6345 GCA_044376515.1 Chthoniobacteraceae bacterium
CCAGCTTTTATCCCAAGCGTATCCCTGTGTTGAGCTTCTTCACCGGTTCCCACGACGACTACCACCGTCCAACGGACACCGCCGACAAGCTCGATTACCCCGGGCTGGAGCGGATCAGCCGCTTCGCAGCAGCCCTCGTTCAGGATTTGGCCTCGGCTCCCGAGCGGCCCGACTTCGCGCGGGTGGAGCGTTCGCAACAACAGGAATCCGGATCCCGTGAAACGCTTCGCGCCTACATCGGCTCCATCCCCGACTACGGCACGGAGGTCAAGGGAGTGAAGCTTAGCGGCGTACGCGCCGGAAGCCCCGCCGAAAAGGGCGGCCTTCAGGGGGGCGACGTGATTGTCGAGTTCGGAGGACAGAAGATCACCAACATCTACGACTACACCTTTGCGCTCGACGCCGTTAAAATTGGGCAGTCCGTCGAGGTGGCCGTCGAGCGGGGCAAGAACTCCGTGCGGCTCAAGGTGGTCCCCGAGGCGCGCAAGTAACCCCACCCCGGCGGCGCGTGGCGGCAAACCAGGCGTCTTCCCCAAACGCGTCCATTTCGACCGTGCCAAAGGCGGGAGGTGCGCTATCAATGCGTTCATGAGCGAAAAAGTTTGGCTGATCACAGGTTGTTCCAGCGGATTCGGCCGGGCGCTGGCCGAGGCCGCCCTCGAGCGGGGGGACCGTGTGGTCGCCACCGCGCGGCAAAGCGCGGCGCTGCTGGAATTAGCCGCTCGCTGGCCCGGCACCGCCCACCTTGCGGAACTGGACGTCACCGACGCCGCCCGGTGCGGCGCCGTGGTCGGGGAGGCCGTCCGCGTGTTTGGCCGTCTCGACGTTCTGGTCAACAATGCCGGGTACGGACTGGTGGGTGCGGTGGAGGAAGCAACCCCGGGGCAGATCGACCGCAACTTCGCTGTGAATTTCTTTGGGCCGCTTGCGCTGATCCGTGCTGCCCTGCCGCACTTTCGCGCCGCAAGGGGCGGGCATGTCCTCAACATCAGCGCAGCCGCTGCCATCGCCAATTACGCGGGGTTTGGAATCTATGGCGCGGCCAAGTGTGCGCTTGAGGGGCTGAGTGAATCGCTAGCGCTTGAGGGGCGTTCCTTCGGGTTGAAGGTCACCCTTGTGCAGCCGGGTCCGTTCCGCACCGACTTCATTTCACGTGGTCTCGAGCGCGCTACGTCGGACCTTCCCGAGTATGAGGTCAGCTCCGGGAAGTTCGCGAAATTTCTGGCGACGATGGACGGCAAGCAGCCCGGCGATCCGGTGCGCGCCGCCCAAGCCATGCTGCGGGCGGTTGATGCGGAGCGGCCGCCGCAACGGCTCGTCCTCGGAAAATACGCGCTGGAGAAGTCCCGCCGGACACTCGTTCAGCGCGAGGCCGAACTGAAGGCTTGGGAGGAAACATCGCTCGGCGCCGACGCACCGGCTCAGGGGTTGTGACGTCAAATGTCCTTTTGCCCACACCCCCCCCACAACACGGATGTTTCCAAGCCGGTTGCCCGGGACGTCTACAAACGCCTCGCCCCCGCGCGCCGGTTGTCTCTCAGGGAGCAGGCAACGGCGTTCCTCGACCTGCTTGAAATCGAGCCGGGCGGTCCGCCCGTCACGTCCGCGCGGCGAGAGGAGGTAAGGCGGGAGATTGAAAGGCACGGTTATTACGAGCATACGCCTGCAGAACTTTTGTGGGGCTGCCGGTTTGCCTGGCGGCACAGCGTGCGCTGCATCGGGCGGTTTTTCTGGAAGCAACTGGAGGTGCGCGACGCGCGGCAGGTGGCTTCGCTCGAGGAGGCGGCGGCGCACTGCATCGCTCACGTGGAGGCCGCGACCAACGGGGGGGCCGTCCGCCCGCTGGTGACGGTGTTTGCGCCGGCGCGTCCGCGGAACCGCTCGGAGTGGCGGATTTGGAACTACCAGTTGGTGCGCTACGCCGGGTACGGGGCGGCAGACGGGGCGATCCTCGGCGACCCCGCGGAGGTGGCTTTCACGGAGGAGTGCATCCGGCTCGGATGGCGGCCTCCCGTCGGGCGGGGGAGGTTCGACGTGCTGCCCCTGCTGCTTTCCGGCCCGGGAGGCAAACGCAGGATCTTCGAAGTGCCGCGGCAAAGTGTTCTGGAAGTGAGCCTCTCCCATCCGGAACACGAATGGTTTGAGCGGCTTGGGCTGCGCTGGTACGCCGTACCCGTAGTGTCCAACATGCTTCTCGAAATCGGCGGAATCGGGTACAGCGCCGCGCCCTTCAACGGCTGGTACATGGGCACCGAGATCGGGGCGCGTAACCTCGCCGATATTTCCCGCTATGACATGCTGCCTGAGATCGCGCAAAGGCTCGGGATTTTTTCCCACCGCGAATCCACCCTCTGGCGGGACCGGGCGCTCGTGGAACTCAACCGCGCGGTGCTCCACTCCTATCAGGCTGCGGGCGTACGGATTGCGGACCACCATACCGTGAGCCAGACGCATGTCCGTTTTGAGGAGGAGGAGCGCGCTGCGGGAAGGCCCGTTACGGGCCGCTGGGACTGGCTGGTCCCGCCCCTCTCGGGGGCTTCGACGGCGGTCTGGGCGCGGTCGTACGACCCCACCGAGTATTCGCCGAACTTCCGTTACCAGCGGGGTCTGTCGTGAAGCGCTGCGCCCGAATGGCAACCGGCGAAAGCGCTTCCCTGCGCGCTGGCAGTTTTGCAGTGGGACCCCAAAAGAGGGCGGGGCGGCCCGCCCGCCGTTGAATCAGAGCCCGATCGGATGCAGCGGTAACAGCGTGGCAATCTGGCAGCAGATAAAGTGTCCTTCGCATCCAGACTTTGCTACACTTATCCCTGTGGCATCTTCACCCTCTTTGACACGCGGCAGGTTTTTGTTTTGGAGCGTTCTTGCCGCTCTGGCGTTTCTCATTTTTACCCCTCTCTCCATGGCAGACTCCTACATCCAACAGTATCAGGGCCAGCGGCTTTACACGTGGGATGGAAAGTGTCTTTCCCAGTACCAGGGGCGCAGGCTCTACGAGTTTGACGGCCGCTACGTCTCGCAGTACCAGGGCAGCCGGAGGTTTGAATGGGACGGCCACTACGTTTCCGAGTACCAAGGCTCGCGGATCCTCGAGATTTCCGGAAAGAAAATCAGCCAGTATCAGGGCCGCACGCTTTTCGAGTGGGACGGCCAGTACGTTCAGGCCTATCAGGGGAGTCGGATCTTCACGGTGGACGGTTCGGTGCCCCAGCCGATTCTGGCGTTGATCGCCGCGGGTTTTCTCTAGCGGCCCCTTAGCTCTCCGGCCATTTTGCGGATCACCGAGCGGCCTGAGGGCGCAGGTCGTCGCAGTGGTGCTGTTCGCCTCCTCCTGCTGCCCCTTACCGGACGGTGGAGGTGAGCGCGCTGCGCTCGTGGAGACGGGCCCTGCAAATCGCGGGCACCAACTCGATTGGGATCTATCGTGCCGCCCTGTTGCAGACCCGTGGATTCAAGCCACCGCGAAGATCGATTGGGGCTCCGCTTTTTTCACCGGCATCTACGGAACCGTGGTGGAGCGCTCCGTGATTCACGCCGGCCTTTGGCTGTTGTGTTTCTCCCTCCAACGTAACAGGTTCTTCATTAGAGTCTAAACAGGACCCTGCAACTCCCTCACCACCCAATGAAACCTGCTCCCTTTCTGGCGGCCCTTGCTCTTTGCACCGTGTCCCCAAGCCTTGCCCAAATTCCGCTTTTCCGGGCTGGGGCGGCGGCGGTGGACATCACGCCGCGCGAGTTTCCGCTCAACATGCCGGGCGGTTTTTCGGCAAACATGGCCGAAGGCGCGCATGACCCCCTGCACGCGCGAGCCATCGTGCTCGACGATGGTGTGATTCGTGTTGCCCTCGCGGTGGTCGATACGCTTGGGGCGGGACCGGAGGTGCTCGATGAGATCAAGAACGGCGCCGCGGCGAAGACTGGCATACCGGTGGAGCGTATGCTTGTTTCCTCCACCCACACCCACACGGGTCCGTCCCACCCGAGGGAGGGGGCCGCACCGGCAGTGGCTTACCGCCAGGTGTTTGTCGAGGGCGTGGTCGAAGCCATCGTCCGGGCCGATGCGAGCCTCAAGCCTGCCTTGTTTGGATCGGCTTCGCACCCGCTTCCCGAGGAGGTGTTCAACCGGCGCTGGTTTTTGAGGCCGGGGAAAATGCCTCCCAATCCGTTTGGGAAGTATGACGCTGTAAAAATGAACCCCGGAACCAGTCCGGAGGTTATCGATCGGCCCGCCGGCCCCACCGATCCGGATGTGAGCGTGCTTTCCTTTCAGGACTCACGGCGCCAACCGCTCGCGCTTTACGCAAACTACGCCCTTCATTATGTGGGCGGCTCTCCCAAGGCGCAGGTTTCGGCGGATTACTTTGGAGAGTTTGCGCGGGTCTTTCCCTCGCGGGTCGGCAGTCCGGTGGGCTTTGTCGCAATGCTTTCCAACGGCGCCTCCGGCGACATCAACAACATCCCCTTCGGCGCCACGCGCCCACCGCGGGAACCGTTCGAGCAGATCCGGATCGTCGCGGGGAAGACCGCCGACGCTGCGTGGTTCGCGCTCCGCAAGATTGAGAAGCACCGGGCCGATGTAGGCCTTGGGATGCGTGCTCGGGACGTCGCGCTCAAATACCGGCGTCCGAGCGCGCAGGAGGTTGCCCAGGCGAAAGCCTTTCTGGCGGTGAAGGACAAGGACGGGATCGAACAACTCCCCCGGCTTGCGCAGAACTACGCCCGCAGCACGCTCCGCGCAGCGGAACGCACGGAGGAGGCACTTACGGTGAAATTGCAGGCCGTCAGAATCGGGGACACGGCGGTCTGCGGCATCCCGTTTGAGGCCTTCGTTGAAATGGGGCTCGAGATCAAGAAACGCAGTCCCTTCGCGCATACCATTGTGGTGGGGCTCGCCAACGGCCGGCACGGTTACCTTCCCACCGCCGAACAACACGAGTTGGGGGGGTATGAGACGTGGCTGGGGACTAACCATGTCCAGGAGGACGCCTCACGGATCCTTATGGAACACCTTCTGCAAATGCTCCATGAGCTGGAGCAGCCCAGAGGTCAATGAGGCCGGGTCCGCCCTGCTTGGAGCGGCGGAGGGCGCAGGGAATTTTCACAGGCAAACCGCCAAGGCTGGCTCCAAGTGCTCCGCGGTGTCGCGACTCCGGGTCAGATCCTTTCGGCGGCTTGATCGGGGTGCCCGGCCGCGCGATCAGGTCGCGAGAGCTTCCTGTAGCCTGCCAACACCGGGGCGGTTTTGATTCGTTTTTGCGCAGGCGGCTTGTCCCTTTTTCCCTCTTGTGCCAAACAGGAGGGAGCTCCCGAGGGCTTGCACTCGGATCCGGAAGCCTTCCGGATTCACCCCACACCCCAATGAAATCATTCGCTCACTCTCTGGTCAAAACCGTCTGCCTCACGGGCCTCTCTCTGGCGGGAAGCGCCGTGCTCCTTCATGCTGAGGATCAGAAATCCAACGAGGCCTCCATCAGCACTCCCGGCCCGGATCTGGCAAATTTTCCCAACAGTGCGTTCACCCTGCCGCAGGGGCGTGCTTACGTCGAGTTGGCGCCGTTCAACTACAGCCGGCGTTCGTCGGGCGGAACACCCACCCAGTGGAGCGCCGGCTACCTGCTGCGCTACGGGTTGACCAACGATTTCGAATTGCGTCTGCTCTCCGACGGTTACACGAAGGTTCAGGGCAGCGAGGGCCCCTCCGGCATCAGCCCGCAGGTTTTTGATTTCAAGTGGCATGTGTCCGATGAGGTCAAGGATTCCCACCTGCCGGCTTTTGGTATCGAGGTTGCCGTGCAGACGGACCTTGCTTCGCGGGCCTTTCGTGGGAGAACCCAGCCGTCGGTGAGTCTCAACTTCGACCAGACCCTGCCGCTCGACATTGCTTTTGAATACAACCTAGGCGTCTTTACACAGGATTCAGACGCCGGCAAACGCGAGGCGCAGGGGGCGTTCTCCTGGGCGCTGCAAAAGGAGGTGGTCACTGACATCGCTTTCTTTGTGAACGGTTATACCAACACTGGTGAAGGACATCCGTCCTCGGCTGTCGGAGCCGGCCTGCAGTGGACCGCCACCCCGCGTGTGGCGGTGTACACCAACCTGAGCGGCGGCCTCACGCAGACCACGTCGAAGTTCTCGGCACTATTCGGCTTTGCCGTGGCTTTCTAGGCTGCGAGTCGCAATTGCTTCTCCGGTGATCCGGCGGGTTGGCGTCCGTTTTTCGCGGGCGGGCCTTCCGGGTCACCGTTTTTTTTGCACATCCGCAGGACCCTGCGCGATGGCCTCCCGGGCGCCGTGCGTTTCAATCTGCGCAGGCGCGCACGTAAAATTTAGTTTACAAATCGAATGTTT
>JBILKV010000080.1:0-18246 GCA_044376515.1 Chthoniobacteraceae bacterium
GGGAAATGAAAACTCGGAATTCCGCGACTGTTCCGGTTCGGTCTGGTTGTTCAGTGTCCGCCTTTCCGTCTCCATCAGATAGTCCCGTGTGTTTGGCTCGGCACTCGCCCCCCGTCCCCCTGCAGGGCGGATTCCCCTCGATTCCTCCGAGCGTTCGGTTGCCGGGACCCGCGTTCGCCCCTTCTGCATCCGCTTTTCACACTGTTGCATGGGAAGGCTCGGTTTGGAAGGTTTGGAAGGTTTGGAAGGCTCGATTTGCGCGCTTGCCGGTGGGGTGGAGCCCCATCCCTCGCTACGGAGTTCAGATCAAAAACGGCTTAAAAAAATGATCTAAAACTACTTTGCCCGGAATGTGATCCGCGCCTTTGAAAGGTCGTAGGGCGAGAGTTCCACCTCCACATTGTCTCCGGGCACGATCCGGATGAAATGCTTCCGCATCTTCCCCGAGATATGTGCAAGCACCAGAGCCCCATTCTGGAGTTGGACCCTGAACATCGTGCCCGGGAGCACCTCTTTGACAATTCCCTGCGTTTTGATAGCTTCCTCTTTACCCATATCCCGCACAGAGTGGGCCGCCCCCAAGGGGAATGCAACCCTGAGAAGGTGCCCAGCGTTACTCTAGGGTGTCTTGGGCCTCGGTTGCCGCAAAAAGAGGAGGGCTTCGGGTGAATCCAATTCTCAGACAATTTCACGTTAAGCCGCAGAGGAGTGGCTGCGGCCCTTTCTCTTTTTCCTGTGAACATGCTCCGTACCGCGCTCGCCTCGCCTTTCGCGGTCCCGCGTGAGATCCGCTCTATCTCCGTTCTTGGGCTCGAAACGGCTGCCGCGGGCATGGAGAGCACGGCATTCTTCCTGCCCCATACCAACTCTCAATGATAACCGGAGTGTTTCCGCTCCGAAGGGGTAGGCCACTCGCAGCCCATGGCAACGCCGTGGGTTTGATCCGTTATCAAACATGAAGCTCTGAAAGGGCGCCCCAAGAGGAAGCCACGCTTTCGGATGGACCGGGCAGGTGAGGGTGCCCTTTCAGGGCGTATTCTTTTTTGGGGACGGTTTTCCCATGGCGTTGCCATGGGCAGAAAGAGCAGTGCCCCTTGCGGGGCGTCAGATTTGGCGAAAATCCGCGCCGCTTTTCTCGACAAGGCGGAACGATGAATTCACGGGGTTCCCATCGCTCATAATCCAGAAAACTCAGATGCGTGGTATCACTTACGCCGACTGCCACCCCTCGCCAATCGTGGAATTTTGCCACGCTGCGACCTTTTTCAGGAAGCCGGCCACCCCCTTGGCATAGCACTCAAAAAGGTGCTCTCCCTTGGAGGCGCAGGAGTGGCGGGGAGCTCCAATGTGGCCCACCTTTGACCTGTCATCGGTAATCCACCCTCTGTAGGCCGGTTCAAACTCATAGCCCATCGGCACATCCAACAGGTGCGCGGTAGGTCCCACCAACTCGGGGTTCAGGGCAAGAATCATCGAAGTCTCCCACTCGCAGGCGTGCCCCATCGCGCGTTGCACCAAATCGGAACGGCTCTCCCAAGGCTCCGCGTGGTCCCAGTAAGTCGTGAAGAGAAGCAGCAGGTCGTTTCGCGACCGGTGCCTCTGCCGGGTTTCAAAAACCGCCTGCCGGCCGGGAATGTCGTTGCCACCGTGGCCGTTGAGAAAGACAACACGTCGAAACCCGTGGCGGACCGCGTTTTCCAAAAGGCCACAAAGCATTCTGATGTACCCCGCGGGCTCCATCGAGAGGGTGCCGGCAAAGTGAAGGTGATGGTCCGAGTTTCCCAGCCACTGCTGTGGAGCGAACAGAACGGGCTGTCCGCCCAGGACGCACTGCGCGCGCCTGACCACCTCCGCCAGCAGCATGCTGTCCGTGGATACCGGGAGGTGGTGGCCATGCTGTTCAATGGCAGCAATAGGAAAAACAAGGGTGGTGTCCGGCGCGCAGGAAGCGATCCGCGGCCAAGGGAGGTCGGCGAGGTTCATCCCCCTTTTTAACCCCGTCGAAAAAACTGTCACGTCCCGCTGATTCGGTTCGACCTCGCCGACTCCACGCCGTGCAACGGCCCGTCCACCGGTCGAAAAACGCAACGGAGGCGCGTCCAGCCAGGAAAGACACCCCGTGAGCAAAGGGAAGCTGGGCTGGCTCGATTTATTCCGAACAAACCCAACTGAGGCCGCCTCGAGCAACTGATACCAACTCTCAATGATAACCGGAGTGTTTCCGCCCTGAAGAGGTAGGCCACTCGCCGCCCATGGCAACGCCGTGGGTTTGATCCGTTATAAAACATTAAGCCATGAAGGGGCGCCCTATGATTAAGCCACGCTTTCGGATGGACCAGGCATGTGAGTGTGCCCTTTCAGGGCGTATTCTTTTTTTGGGACGGTTTTCCCATGGCGTTGCCATGGGCTGAAAGAGAAGCGCCCCTTGGGGGGCGTCAGATTTGGCGAAAATCCGCGCCGCTTTTCTCAACAAGGCCGAACGATTCATTCACGGGGTTCCCATCGCTAATAAGCCAGAAAACTCAGGTACGTGGCATGAAGCCGCCTCGGGGATTTTTCCGGAGTTTTTTGCGGCAACCCGTCGGAGCCTACACCGCTCAGGATAAACTGTGTCCGAACGCGTTTTTTGGGACCAAAGTGATCTGTCGGCAGAGGCCAAAGCGGACGAGACGTCCATGGTCCTCAGGATCCGTTTGGTTTGTCTTGCGACCCGGATCTTTTGAAGGAGCCGGGCTCTCCACGAATTCTGCAGACCCGGAATTGCTTCGAGTCACCCACCGCAGCCAGAGCCGTCCGATCAGCGGCGGCGGGCGGCCATTTCCTCGCGCAACTTCTCGGCTTGGGCGGGGGTGAGTTCCGCGGCGATCCGTCCAAAACTTGCCTCGAAAGCGGCTCTGCGTTCCTCCGGGTTCAACGTCTGGTTTTCCCTGAGCGCCTTCAGCTTAGGGCCCTCCTCGGCGAGGACGGGGCGCACTTTGGAAAACTGCTCTTCGGAGAGGCCCAATTTTTCTTTGAGTTCCGCCACTCGGGGTGGGACATCCCCCGGCGAACCGGGCGGACGATTCTTCATTTCCTCCGCCAGTTTCCGCCGCTGTTCTGGAGTGAGGATCTCCTTGATCTGTTCGCGCCCTGCAGCGGTGGCTTCCCCAGCCTTTGCTCTCTTTTGCTCCACCGAGAGGGAGTTGTCATCGAGGATTGCACGGACGCGATCCCCCTCCTGTTTGAGGAGCGGTTGGAGCTTCTCCCACTGTTGATCCGTCAGGCCGAGGCGCTCACGCATGGCACTCATTCTGGCGAGGGGGCCCCTTGGGGGGGCGGGTTCCGCAGCGCGGACGTTGTGACACGCGAACGCCAGCAGGGAGATTCCAAGGGAAAGGAAAGGCTTCATATTTGATTGAACACCGGTGACTCGGTGGAGTTTCCACGCAGTTTCGAAAAAAAGCGCACGAGCGTCTCACGGCACCATTCGAAAGCGAGGTAAACGACCGGGGTGGTGTAGAGACTCACCACCTGAGAAAGCAGCAGGCCGCCCACCAAGGCAATCCCCAACGGTTTGCGCAGCTCCGACCCGACTCCAGTGCCCATCGCCAGCGGAAGGCTCCCGAAAAGCGCGGCCAACGTGGTCATCGTGATCGGGCGGAACCGTGTCACGCACGCCTGATAAATGGCCTCCCTCGCGCTCATTCCCGACGTGCGGGTCGATTCGATGGCAAAATCCACCATCAGGATGCCGTTTTTCTTCACGATCCCCATGAGAAGAATAATTCCGATGAAGGACACCATCGAAAGTTCTTGATTGAACAGGAGCAGCCCCACAAGCGCCCCGAGACCGGCCGAGGGAAGCGTCGAGAGAATGGTCAGCGGATGGATGAGGCTTTCGTACAGGATGCCAAGCACCAGATACACCGCCAACAACGCCCAGAGGATCAGCATCGGCAGCGTGGCCAGCGAAGCCTGAAACACCTGGGCGGTTCCCTGAAAGCTGCCGTGAATACTCTCGGGCAACTGCATTCCCTCCACCGCTTCCGCGACAAGTCCGGTGGCCTCACCCAGTGAGACCCCGGGAGCGAGATTGAAGGACAAGGTCAGCGACGGAAACTGTCCCTGATGGTTCACCGAAAGTTGCGCGCTGCTCGGCACAAACCGCGCCACGCTTGCCAGCGGCACCGCCCCGCCACCGCTCGCCCTGACGAAGATTTTCTCCAGTGCAGAAGGGTCCTCCAGGTACTCGCCCTCCAACTCGAGCACGACGCGGTACTGGTTGAAGCGCTTGTACATGGTCGAGACCTGCCGCTGACCGAAGGCGTTGTAGAGGGCGGCGTCCACCTCGGCGAGGGTCACCCCAAGGCGTGCGGCGGCGTCGCGGTCCACGCGCACGTTCATCCGCAGCCCGCCGGTTTGCTGGTCGGAAGTCACATCGCGCAATTCAGGCAGTTTCCTCAATGCCCCCAACACCTTGGGGGCCCAGGTGTTGAGCTCCTCCAAATCCGGCGACTGGAGGGTGTACTGGTATTGGGCCTTGGAATGGCGTCCGCCGACGCGGACGTCCTGCATGGCAAGCATGAATGCCCGCACCCCGGGCACAGCGGCGGTCTTTTTGCGCAACCGGCCGATGACCTCTTCCATGGTTGCCCCGCGTTGTTTCAAGGGTTTGAGCGCCACAAAAAGGCGGCCGGTGTTTGGACTCCCTCCAAAGCTGGAGGTGCCCATGTAGGTGCTGACCGTCTCCACCGCGGGATCCTCGAGCACCAACCGCGTGACCTCCTTTTGCAGCTCCACCATGGCGCGGAAGGAGATGTCCTGCGCGGCCTCAACGCTCCCCATGAGCATCCCGGTGTCCTGCTGGGGAAAGAAACCTTTTGGCACCCGGCCGTACATCCAGACGGTGGCCGCGACCGTGGCAAGGGTCACACCAAGCATGAGAACCTCATGGCGCAACACCCAGCGGAGGGTCCAACCGTAAGCCGCGGTAACGCGGGCGAGCATCTGCTCGACCCAGCGCTGCAGCGCGTTGGTGCGCTCCTCCTCCGATCCGTGCAGGCGCGCGCACAGACAGGGAGTCAGGCTCAGTGAAATCACCGCAGACACGATCACGGCGAGGCTCAGGGTGACGGCAAATTCGCGAAACAGCCTTCCAATCAGACCGCCCATCGCCAGCAACGGGAGAAAAACCGCCAGCAACGAAACCGTGATCGAGATGACCGTGAACCCGATCTGCCCGGCTCCCAGAAGGGCCGCCGCCATTGGTGAATGGCCGCTCTCGCGGAGGCGGAAGATGTTCTCGATCACCACGATTGCGTCGTCCACGACGAACCCGACCGAGATGGTGAGTGCCATCAACGACAGGTTGTCCAGGCTGTAGCCCAGCAGGTACATGCCGGCAAAGGTGCCCGCCAGCGCCAGCGGCACGGTGATGCAGGCAATCAGGGTGGGACGCAGCCGCTGCAAAAACACAAACATCACCAGCGAAACCAGCACGATGCTCAGCAGCAACGAATACTGCACCTCCTCCACCGACGCCCGAATGGTGAGCGTACGGTCGCTTTGAATTGCGAGTTTCACCGTGGGCGGAAGCCATTTTTGCAAATCGGGAAGCAGCCGCCGGATGGCATCCACGGTTTCGATAACATTGGCGTCCGCCTGTTTGTAGACCGAGATCAGGATAGCGGGGGTCAGTCCGGTCCAGCCGGCCACCTTCGTGTTTTCCACGCTCTCAAACACCGAACCGAGTTGGTGGATCGCAATGGGAACCCCGTTGGGCTGCGCCACTACGATCCGCCCGAAGTCCGCGGGATCAATCAACTGGTCGTTGGAATCCAAGGCGAAGGAAAGGGTGTCTCCGTCGATGCCGCCCTTGGGCAGGCGCAGGCTCGACCGGGCGATCGCCTCCCGGACGTCCTCCATCCCAAGCCCGCTCAAGGCCAAGGCAGAGGGGTTGATCCGGATGCGGATCGCGGGCTTGGAAGAGCCCGACACGTTTGTCTGGCTCACGCCTGAAACCTGGCTCAGCCGCTGGGCGACCACCGTTTCGGCAAATTCATAGAGTTGGTTGAGCGTACTCAACTCGGAGGTCATCGAAAGGATCATGACCGGCGAATCCGCCGGGTTGACGGTCCTCGAAGAGGGCGGATACGGCAGGTTGGCCGGGAGGTCGGCCCGGGCTGCGGAAACGGCGGCGCGCACGTCCTTGAGGGCCGACTGGATTTTCCGATCCAGATCAAATTGGAGCACCACGCTTGCGGAGCCCGCCATGCTCACCGAAGTAATTTCCGTCACACCGGACACCTGCCCGAGTTGGCGTTCAAGCGGCGCGGCCACAGTAGCCGCCATGGTGGCCGGATCCGCCCCCGGCAGAACAGCGCTCACCTGAACCACGGGAAAATCCACCCGCGGCAGGGGAGCGACTGGCAGCCACTGGTAGGAGACCAGCCCGAGCAGCAGGAGCGCCATCGACAGCAAGGAAGTGGCCACCGGCCGCCGGATGAAGGATTCGGAGAGGTTCACTGCGCAAGCAACCCAGTCTGGGCGGTTTCGGAGTTGGATGGGGCCGCGGTGCGACCCCGCCGCTTCAGGCGTCCCAAGAGCAGGTAGATCACTGGCGTGGTGTAGAGGGTCAGCAGTTGGGACATCAGCAGGCCGCCGACGATGCTCACGCCAAGAGGCCTGCGCAGCTCGGCGCCCGCTCCGTTTTCAAAGGCCAGGGGCAACGCCCCCAGAAGAGCGGCCGCGGTGGTCATCAAAATGGGGCGAAACCGTAGTAAACAGGCCTGCGAGATGGCCTCCACCGGCGGGGCGCCGGTCTCACGTTCCGCCTCGATGGCGAAGTCGATGAGAAGGATGGCGTTCTTTTTGACGATGCCGATCAGGAGGATGATCCCGATGATCCCGATGAGGTTGAGGTCCATCCCGGCGAGCCGCAGGGCCAGCAAAGCGCCCACTCCGGCAGAGGGAAGCGAGGAGAGAATGGTCAGCGGATCAATGTAGCTCTCGTAGAGAATGCCCAGCACGATGTAGATGACGACAATCGCGGCGAGCAGCAGATACGGGGTGCTCGCGAGCGACGACAAAAACTCTGCGGCGCTGCCGGTGAATGCGCAGGTGATTGACTCCGGCATGCCGATCCGGGAGCGCTCGGCTTCAATGGCCTGCACCGCCGCGCTCAGCGACACGCCCGGCGGCAGGTTGAAGGAAAGGGTCACCGCCGCAAACTGGTTTTGGTGCTGCAGCGAGAGGGGCGCCGCAACGGTCCGCATCGAGGCAAATGCGCCCAAAGGGACCAGCGCGCCGGTGGTGGATTTGACGAAGACCTTCTCGAGCGCGTCGGGATCCTGTTGAAAGGCCGGGTCCACCTCCAGAACGACGCGGTATTGGTTGAGCTGGGTGAAGACAACCGAGACCTGACGCTGGCCAAAGGCGTCGTACAACGTGTCGTCAATGGCCTGGGTTTGGACGTTCAATCGGTGTGCTTTGTCGCGGTCGACATCCACCCGCAGCTGGAGTCCGCCGCGTTGCTGGTCGGAGCTGAGGCCGGAAAGTTCGGGCCGCGTTCGGAGCGCCTCCAGAAAGCGTTGCGCCCAGAGGTCGAGTTCCTCGTCGTCGGCCCCCTGCAGGGTGTACTGGTATTGGGTGCGGCTCACCCGGCTGTCGACCCGGAGATCCTGGACGGCCTGCATGAGCAGGGCGATCGAAGGCAGGTGCGCCGCCGTGGAGCGCAGTCTTTCGATGACCTCTTCCGCACCGGCACGTCTTTGGTCTCGCGGTTTGAGGGAGATGTACACCCGGCCGGTGTTGGTGGAGGAATTCAAAGCGCCGCCGCCGACAAAGGAGGCCACGCTCGCGACGTCCGGATCCCGCTCAATGAGGGCGACCAACTCGGCCTGATGCCGGGCCATCTCCTTGTAGGAGACAGAAGGGGCGGCCTCGGTGATCCCTTGAATGAGACCGGTGTCCTGCAGCGGCAGCAGGCCCTTCGGGGTCACCTTGAAAAGCCAGAGCGTTGCGACAACCGTCAGCAGGGTAACCGCCAGCGTGAAGCCCTGATGCCGCAAGACCCACCGCAAGCCGGCCATGTACATCGCGCGTACGGCGTCAAAGCCGCGCTCGGTCACCTGAAAAAGCCAACCATGTGTGGTGGAGCCGTGCGGCTTGAGCAGGCGCGAGCACATCATGGGGGTGAGGGTGAGCGAAACGACCGCGGACACCGCCACCGCAGCGCTCAGGGTCAGGGCGAATTCACGAAACAAACGCCCCACCAAACCCGTCATGAAAAGGAGCGGAATAAAGACGGCCACCAGCGAAACGCTCAGCGAGATGACCGTGAAGCCGATCTGGCGCGCCCCCTTGAGCGCGGCATCCATCGGCGAATATCCCTCCTCGAGATAGCGCACGATGTTCTCGATCATGACGATCGCATCATCCACGACGAACCCCGTCGAGATGGTGAGGGCCATCAGCGAAAGGTTGTTCAGGCTGAACCCCCCGATCTTCATCAGACCGAAGGTGCCGATCAACGCGAGCGGCAGGGAGACCCCCGGGATCACCGTCGCCCAGAACTTGCGCAAAAACACAAAGATGACCAACACCACCAACGCCGACGCGAGGGCGAGGGTGAACTGCACGTCCCGGACCGAAGCGCGGATTGTTTCGGTCCGGTCGTTGAGGATCTCGACATGCACTGAAGGCGGGAGGCTTGCGCGCAACTGCGGCAGGAGCGCTTTGATACGGTCGGCGGTGCCGATGATATTCGCCCCCGGCTGGCGCTGCACATCGACCACCACGGAAGGCTTCGCCCCCACCCACGCCCCCTGTCGGTTGTTTTCAACGTGGTCAATCACATCCCCGACGTCGCTCACGCGGATGGGCGCACCGTTGCGGTAGGCGATCACCATCGGGCGAAACCCGGCCGCGGAGGTGATCTGGTCGTTGGTTTGGATGGCGAACGCCTGGCGCTGCCCGTCAAAACTGCCCTTGGGCATGTTCAGGTTCGAGGAGGCGATGGCGCTGCGGACATCCTCGAGGCTCACCCCCATGGCCGCCAACAGGGCCGGATTGAGGCGGATCCGGATGGCGGGTTTCTGGCTGCCTTGGATGGTGACGAGCCCCACCCCGCTGACCTGACTGAGCTTCTGGGCGAGGATGGTGTCCGCCAGATCGTTGACCCGTTCGAGGGGAAAGGTTTCAGAGGAGATCCGCAGGGTAAGCACCGGGGGATCCGCGGGGTTGACCTTGCTGAAGACCGGCGGCGAAGGCAGGTTCCGCGGGAGCACACCGCCGGCGACGTTGATGGCGGCCTGCACGTCCTGCGCGGCGGCGTCGATGTCGCGGTCGAGCCCGAACTGGAGGACGACGCTCGAGTACCCAAACGAACTGACCGAGGTCATCGATTCCAACCCGCTGATCTGCCCAAACTGGCGTTCCAAGGGGGTGGTCACCAGAGAGGACATGACCTCCGGTGCGGCACCGGGGTAGGCGGTGCGCACCTCCAACGAAGGAAAATCCACGGCCGGCAGCGCGGAAACCGGCAGATAGGCATACCCCAGCGCACCGAGCAAAATCAGGCCCACCATCAGGAGGGCGGTGGCCACCGGTCGCCGGATGAAGGCCGCTGAGAAGTTCACGGACGCGCCTTCAGGTTCCCGCCTTCGGCCATGCGCTTGCGGGCTTCGTCGGCCCCCTTGTCACCGCCGTCAACCGCCCGGACCTTGCTGCCCGGCTGGAGGCGGTAGTGTCCGTCCAAAACGACCCGTTCGCCGGGTTCCAACCCGGAGTCGATCAATGCGAGGCCATCTTCAACACGCCCCACCTGCAGGGGCCGCATCTGAACGGCGTTTTCCGCAGCAACCACAAACGCAAACGGACCCGCCGGTCCGCGTTGGACCACCTGCGCGGGCACAACCGTCGCGCCCTTACGAACCTCCAACCGGAGGCGTACGTTGACGAACTGGCCCGGCCAGAGCTCGAGGTTTTCATTGGCGAAAGTGGCCTTCAACCGGAGCGTCCCGGTGGTCGGGTCGATCTGATTGTCGATCACGCTGAGCACGCCCTCGGAAAGCCGGGAGACGTTGTCCCGACCGAGGGCGACGACGCCCAGCGTGCCCTTCTGCGCCGCGGCGCGGATAGCGTGCGCGTGTTGTTCGCTCAAGGTAAAGACCACCGAAAGTGGGCGCAACTGGGTGACCACCACGATGCCCCCCGGGTCCTGCGCCCGCACCACGTTGCCCTCGTCGATCATGCGAATCCCTGCGCGGCCGTCGATGGGGGAGCGGATCGTGGCGTATCCCAACTGAATTTTTGCCGCGTCGATGGCCGCGTCGTCGGCTTTGAGCGTCGCCTCGATTTGTTCCACCAAGGCGCGCTGGGTGTCGACTTTCTGAGCGGTGCTCACCTTTTCGGCCAGGAGGCTCAGGTCGCGCTCCAGATCGCGCTTGGCGTTGGCGAGCAAAGATTCGTTCTGCTTTTTGCGGGCGAGGGTTTGGTCCAGCACCGCCTGCAGAGGACGTGCATCGATCTGGGCGATCACATCCCCCGCCTTCACGTCCTGGCCCTCGCCGAAGGCAACCCGCTCCAAGTGTCCATCCACCCGGGAACGAATCGTCACGGTGTTCATTCCCTGAACGTTCCCGAGACCATTGAGGTGAATCGGCACATCCCGCGATTCCACGACGGCCAGAAGCACCGGGACCGGAGGGGCGCCCTCGCTCCCCCGCCCCGCACCAACCGCAGCGGTACCGGGTGGCTTGCCATGGTTGTCGGAATTCAGGACTTTGCTCCGGAGAGAGAGCGCCCAGGGCGGCAGAGAGGAGGCCTGCGACAGCCACCAGATGCCTCCGCCCAGACAGAGGAGCAACAGGAACAAGAAGTTTTTTTTCATCCGGGGAAACGTGTGGCAGCCCGCGGTTGGAAGCCGCGCATACGTAGTAAAACCCAGCTTCAGCGACAAGCGCAGTGCAATTTTGCAACCAACATGCATCCACACTTCCGGTGAGCGCCGTTTGCCGCCGCCGTTTCCTAGGCTTCCCCAACGGCCGGCGCTGCGCTAGGAGATTTGAAATGCTCACCGCCGCCCGAATCTACTTTTTTGTATTTGCAGCCCTGACAGCCGCCGGAGGATTGATGGGTTTCCTCAAAGCCCAAAGCAAGGCCTCCCTGATTGCCGGGGTGGTTTCGGGTTTGTTGCTTGCCGCTTCCGGGTACCTAATTCCGGTCAAGACCACGCCCGGGCTGATTCTTGGAATGACAGTTTCGTTGTTGCTCCTGGGGCGTTTCCTGCCGGCCTACCTCAAAAAAGGCGCGGCAATGCCGGCCATCCCGATGATTGTCCTGAGCGTCGTGGGCATTGTTTTCGGGATTGTGGCGCTGGTGAAGCGCTGAAATTGCGCTCCCACAGCCAAGGCCGCCACGATCGTCCCGGGGCGCATCACCCTTCTGTGCACTGGCTCATGAACAGACCGGTTGCAGCCGCTTCAATCGCTCTGTCGTTCTCGATTGCGGCGGGCTTTTCGGGTTGTCGCAAGGCCCCTCCCGACGGGTCGGTGGCCCCCACGCCCCCGCCGCCGGAAGCACCCTCGGAATCCGTCCCTCCCCCAGCTCCCTCCCCGGGCCCGATCACCATCCCCTACAAGAAGCTCGACACAGCCAGGCTCTTCAGCGGCATCACCCTGAAAACCAGCTTCTCCGCGGAATTCGGCGGCAGCGCATCCACCGAGCGTAAAGAAGCCTCCAGCTACGAGCTGGACCTGCAACTACGGGTGCGCGTGCCCAGACCGCACCAGAACCTGGAGGAGTTGCTGCTCCTCAATCCGGAACTGGGCACGGTGTTGCCGGATCTGGCGCTTCTCCTGCAAAGCAGCCGGGTCTCGCCGCTTTACGAGGAGTTTTATCAAAGAAAAGTGGCCAGCCTTCAAACCAACCTCACGCGCTTGGATGCGCTCCTGAGCCGCCACAACTTTTACGACATTGAAACCATTCTGGAGCTGGAGTCCCCCTTGACCAAACGCCGCGTGCTTTTGATCCAGTCCGACATGGATGTGGACACCGACGGCTCCGACGGCGACAGGGTCCCCACTGTCGAAGGGGTGAGCGGCACCTTCCAACCCTTCACCAGCTACCGGTGGCCGAAGGTCTCAGCCAAACCCAACCCGTTTCTCGCAACCTGGGAAAAAAAGTTAAAGGATGCGGAAAAAGAGCTCACCAGCCCGAACGTCACGCCCGTCCGCCAAAAGGAGCTGCAGGACAGCCGCACCACACTCAAAAACGAAATCGCCCAGCTGAAAAAGAGCAGCTTTCTGGTGGGAAGCGTGGACCCTTTTGTCGTCCTGCCCCTGCCTGTGGTTTCGCGGAAGGACGGGCCTGCCGCCGCCAGAATCGGGGATTACTGCGTGGTCATCCACGGCGGACGCCTTTTCCCGGCGGTGGTCGGAGACGCCGGGCCGAGCGTCAAATCCGGCGAAGGCTCCCTGCGTTTGTGCCGCGAGATCACCACAAAAGCCACGCTCGCCAACCGGGCCGAGAGCGACCTGAAGGTCACCTACCTCGTGTTCCCGCATACCGCGGAGCCGGAGCGGTCGGCGCCTTCTCTGGAACAGTGGTGGCTCCGGTGTGACCTGCTCCTTGGAGAGATTGGCGGCTACCGCGGCGAACTCACTTATTGGGAGGACCTGACCAAACCCAAACCCGCGCCGCCCCCGTGGGATCCAAAATTTATCGGTCCCTCGCCAGAGTTTTACGGACCACCCGCCCCCCGCTGAAGCGATGCGAGTAGGGATGAACGAGGAAATCGCCCTGCTTGCACTGCATTTGGTTCCCAATCTTGGCCCGGTCAAAATCAGGCGGCTGTTGGCGGAAATCGGTTCCGCCGAAAAGGTGCTCAACGCCACCTCCGCCCAACTGCGCCGGGTCAACGGCATTTCCACCGAGCTGGACATCGGCATCCGTTCGGCCGCCTCCGACGGCGTGGCCCAGCGCGAATTGGACCGACTCGAAAGCTACGGCGGCTGGTTGCTGACCGACCGGCATCCCCACTACCCAAAAGCGCTGCTCCAACTCCACAACGCCCCCGTGTTGCTCGAGGCCATCGGCACGCTCACCGACGCCGACCGACATGCCATCGGGGTGGTCGGTTCGAGGCACTGCACCCTGTACGGGGTGGAAACGACCAAACACCTGAGTTTCCGCCTTGCCGCCGCCGGGCTCACCATCGTCTCGGGTCTGGCACGGGGCATCGACACGGCCGCGCATCAGGCCGCCATCGCCGCCAAGGGGCGGACCATCGCAGTGATCGGGTCGGGGATCGGCCAGCTTTATCCGCCAGAGAACGCAACTCTCGCAGAGCGCATCACCAAACAGGGTGCCGTTTTGAGCGAGTTCCCCTTTGATTCGCCTCCCAACCCCCAGACCTTCCCCTACCGAAACCGGATTGTCGCCGGTTGGAGCATGGACTTGTTGGTGGTGGAGGCCGGCGAAAAGAGCGGCGCGCTCATCACGGCCAACCTCGCAACCGATCAGGGACGGCAGGTATACGCGGTCCCGGGCCCCATCGACCGGGAGTCCTCCGCCGGAACCAACCGCCTCATCCAGCACGGCGCCAAGCTGGTCACCTGCGCGGAGGACATCCTCGAGGAACTGCAGGAACTTTTCCGGCACTCGAACAATGGTTCCCGCAACGGGACCCCGCCCTCGCTCCCACTGCCTCCCGAGGAAACTATTCTGCTTGAGGCGCTCGCGACAGGGGAACGCTCACTCGAGGAATTGATTTCCAACAGCGGCCTCACCCCCGCGCAGACGATCGCCTCGCTCCTGTCGCTCGAACTGAAACAACGCGTGAGGCCCATGCCCGGCCAGTGGTTCATCCGGACTTGAGGAGGCACTCCCCCGCCCCGTCTCCATCGATCTGCGACATCCGAAAAAATCTGCGTTTTGTTTTCTCCGCAGCTGTCCTGCATTCACGCAGGTTGCGAGTCGTGAGGTTCCCCCTGGTTCGGCACTTTCAGGAGCCTTGCAAAATATCGTGCGCGGCGGGCTGATCCGCGGAGCTCTCTCATCAGGAGCAGTTTTTCTGGGCCTGCAGGCGTCTCACCTGTCTGCTCGTGGGAGGCAAGCGAGCCGGGAGGATCCCCGAAAGTGTCTGTCCTCAGTTGCTTCTACTGGGGCGCAGCATGAGTCTGCAAACGCAATAGAGGAGAAGAAAGTAAACCGCCCATTCTACGCCAAATATGACATAGAACGCGATTTCCGCTTCGCCTCTCCAGACATCAGACAAAAAAAGCAGTGAAACAAGGGGCTCGTAAACGCCACCCACATGCAGTGGCAAAATAAAGGGCCCAAACAGCGAAACTATCAGGGACAGAGCAAAATGAACTGATTTTTTGTTGAGAGGCGCTTTCATCGATGCTCAGATTTTTGCGCACTCCGTGGGACAATGCGGCGCGCACCAATCGCCGACCTTAAGCGGAAAGTCACGTCTTGCCAGCTCACTTCCCCTGACCGGCAGCGCTGAAGATGACCCGCTTGCGCAGTTCCTCCAATCTCCGCTACCGGAAGTACCGAAAGGGTCTGTCCCCATACTCCGCCGACCGTGCTCCTGAAATGGAAAACACCCACTTCGCCGAAGTTGGGATCCAACCCGCCAGACACGCTCATATCCTGCTTTATTTGAAGCTCATCCTTGTATCTGATTTAGGGGTTCGAGATCTACCGCCCCTGAGTCAAATGGCTCTGGGTGTTAAATACCCCGCCCCCCCATGCATGTATGAGATCTTCTTAAGATCCACCTGTAATCCCGATTAGACGGCAAACCCCCAAGCTGATCGGCGATTCCCCGAGGCTCCCTCCCCTGTGCACAGGAAAGACCTCTTCAACGACCAGAGTCACTCCACCCCCTCTTTGCACCCCCCCCCCCAGAATTCACCCCACGCTATCCTTGATGCGTTTCGCCAGAAACAAGTTTTGGAGGTGGTGCGCTTGCTGCCCTTCCTGACTCGGACGGTGTCGGGACTGCTGATGCTGTGTCTGAGTCTCACCGGCGGCCCCGGTCTTCTGACTGGTCTTGCGCTCCTGTGGTTCGCAGGCTCCCGACAGGTTTCCGCGGCGAATGTCTTTCTGGACCAAAACGGCATGCTCTCGGGCAGTGGCTTTTCCACTTCCGGTAGCAGCGCGGTTTGGAACAATGAATCGCTTTTTTGGGTGAATGCCGGTACCGCCACCTCCATCGGCGGGACCATGGCGACGGGCACGTACACCTTCACCGGGGCGGATACGGTGTTTTTCACAGGCAACGGCGGAACCCTCTCGATGGGAACGCTCATCAGCCTGGGCAGCATGACGGTTTCGACGCTGGATCCGCTGACGCTTGCCCCCGACGGAGGGGCCTTGCAGCTGGGCGCCAGCGGCCGATTCTCGATCGGCAGCGGGGGGGGGCTCAACCTTGGAGTGTCTTTGGACGGGGGAGGCTTTGGGCTGAGCAAGGCGGGAGATGGCACCCTCCTCCTTTCCGGAATACACTCGAATTTTGCGTCGTTCAATGTGGCGGGAGGAACACTCGCAGTGGCTGCGGGTGGATCCTTGACGGTTCAAACAGGCACCAGTACGACGAATGTTCTGAGTGTCGGGAGCAGCAGCAGCACAAGTGTGCTTACCATCGCCCCCGGAGCGACGGTAAACACAGGATATCTTCAGATAGGCCTCGGCGGAGCCGCCTCCGTGGGGGCCCTGATCAACCAGGGAACCCTGAAAGTCACGGGCACGGCCACCACTTGGCAAGTCTTCCAACTCGGCTATTCCGGCGGGGCATACGGCTACTACCGCCACGATACGCCGGTGTCCGTAACGGTTCCCGAAATCGGCGTGGGCGGAAACGGCGGGAGGTATGGAGTTCTCGATGTGGTGTCGGGAACGATCCGAGCGACATCCTCAATCGTCTTCGGACGCCCCAGCAGCGCGGCTTATACCAACGGACAGCTGAACATCTTCGGCGGTTCGGTCACCATGCCTTCATCGACCGTCTTTTTTTACTCCTCCGGAGTTTACGGAAATGCATCCATCAATGTATTTTCTGGCGGTGTCGGCTCCGGCGGATCCGGCACGGATGTGGACCTGAACAGGTCCAGCACGGTCGCCTCGGGAACGGTGGCAACCGGCATGGTCAACCTGCAACCGGGTGGAGTTTTTTCGGCGCGACGATTCCTGGCAACGCAGACCTCCGGACTCACGCTGCTCAACAGCGACGGGGGGACGCTGCGGGCAACCGCCGCGACCACGTCTTTCGTCAACAATCTCGCTGGGTTTTATCTCTACTCGAACGGAGCAACGATCGACAGTAACGGGTTCAACATCACCATCCCGCAGGCAATCCTCGGGCCCTCGGGCTATGGACTCGTTCCCGGCACTTTTGCGATGACACCCGCGGGTGGGTATGTCGGCCGTCCGATCGTGCTGCTCACCTCGAACGGTTCGGGCTCGGGGGCCTCCGCCATCGCCGACTTCAATGTCACCACCGGCACCGTGGGGGGGATTATCGTGACGAGCCCGGGTTCTGGCTACGCAGCCGGGGATACCATCACGGCGACTTTTCTCGGCGGAGGTGGTTCCGCCGGGCCGTTCACGCTCTCGGGAAGCGCGCTTATGCCCCACGAACCCGCAAACGGCGGCGGGTTGACCAAAACAGGGGCGGGTACGCTCACCCTCAGCGGAACGAACACTTACGCGGGAGCCACCACGGTGAGCGGAGGCTCACTCTTTTTTGCCAACCGCTTTGCCCTCAACAACGGAAACATGGCTGGCGCCACGGTGCGTGTATTCTCCGGCGCGTCTGTCGGACTCGCTTATGGAGGGCCCTCCGATTTCACCGCAGCCGATTTGGACCTTTTGCTGGCCGATTCCCGCACCACTTTTGCGACCAATTCCACCCTCGTGCTGGACACCACCAACGCCGTAGGGGAGGCCGCTTACAACGGAATCATCGCCGACCCCAACAACGGCACCCATGTTCTGTCGCTGAGAAAGACCGGCCCCGGTGTGCTCACGCTCCGGGGGAACAACACGTACTCAGGCGGCACCACCCTCGCGGGCGGCACCCTGAGACTCGGCCATGCGGGCGCGTTGGGCACCGGTTCGCTGATCCTCACCAGCGGCGCGCTCGACAACACCAGCGGCGCGCCGCTCACGCTCTCCACCCACAATCCGCAGCTGTGGAACGGCAGCTTTACTTTCGCTGGCTCCAGCGACCTGGACTTGGGAACGGGTGCCGCAACCCTCGCCGGGGCCTCCACGCTAAGCGTCAATGCGGCAACACTCACGGTAGGCGGCGCTATCACAGGAGGATTCGCCTTAACCAAAGCGGGAGCAGGGAAACTGGTCCTCAACGGATCCAACGCGGTTGGCGGGGCTGCCACCGTCAATGGAGGCTCCTTGGTTTTGGGAGGCACCCTCATTTCTGGGGGCGGGCTTCAAATTGGAAACGGCGTGGTGCAGATCCTCCCCGGGGCGAATACGATTCAGCCGAATTTGCTCGTGGGTTCCGGTGCCGGCGGGCAGGCGGCGCTTTATGTTTTTGGAGGCTCCACAACCGCGTCTGCCTTCTCCTCGTCCAATCCCCTGGCTTTGGGCGCAGTGGGATTTGGGTATTTGGAGACGTCTGGCGGGCACATCTCGTTTTATCGCGTAACCGTCGGCGCTTCCTCAAGTGCCATCCCCGGCGTCGGGGTGGGACTGCTTTCCGGCGGAACCGTGTCGGCAACCGATCTGATGATTGGACGTACCGCCGTTTCTTCGGACGCCAGTGGCGTACTGACGATGACCGGCGGCTCGTTCGTGCATAGCGGCGGCATCCTCTCCATCGGATATGGGCACAGCCTCCCAGGCGTGACTGTTTCCGGAAACTCGATTCTCAACATTCAGGGCGGCGTGTTCGAGACCTCCACCACCGTGACCCTGGGGAGCTCGAGCAGCAGCAATAGTCCGTACGCGGGCGAGGCCTATTTGAATCTCAACGGAGGCGTGCTGAAAGCGGATGGCATAGGCTTCGGAACGGCCGGCGCGCAGGTTTTGAATTTCAACGGAGGCACCCTTCAGGCAGGCACTTCCACCACGGCGCTGATTGCAGCCGGTGGCACCACCAGCACGGTGACCATCTTCCCAAACGGCGCCACTCTGGACTCCAACGGATTCAACGTCACCGTGCCCGCCAATCTTGTCTCGCCTTCCGGAAACAGCGTGGCGGGAGGTGCCATTACCCACGCGGGAACAGGCTAC
>JBILKV010000081.1:0-18067 GCA_044376515.1 Chthoniobacteraceae bacterium
CTACTCCTTCGTTGGGGCCAATCCACGGGTGATTCTCGAGACCCGCGGCCGCAGGGTACGCCTCACCGAGGACGGCGACACGACGGAATACACCTTCACCAAAGACCCCCTAGAGGAGCTTGAACGTCTTCTATCGAGCTACCGCTGGGTCAAACCACCCGGCTTGGAGGACGCCGCTGGACCGCGCTTCACCGGGGGAGCCGTTGGATTCCTCTCCTACAACGCCATCCGCTTTTTTGAACCGTCCACGGGAGAGCCCCAGCCCGATCCGCTTGACCTTCCCGAATCCTTGTTTTTTCTGACCGACACGGTCCTCATTTTCGACCACCGAACCCGCCGCATGCGGGTGCTGGTCAACGCTCACGTCCCCTCCCCCGAGCAGGCCGACGCGGCTTACGAGGCGGCGGGGGCGCGCGCCCGCGAAATCTTGGAGCGCCTCGCCCGACCGGCCTGCCTGCCACAGTTGCCCGTGCCCACCGAACCGGTCGCCCCCGCGGAAGCCCTCAGCAACACTACGCGCCAAGAATATCTGGACATGGTGCGCGTCAGCCAAGACTACATCCATGCTGGGGACATTTTTCAGATCGTTCCCTCCCAGCGTTTTGAAACTGAATATGCTGGCGACCCCCTGACCCTCTACCGCACCCTGCGGGACGTCAACCCGTCGCCCTACATGTTTTGCCTGAAGCTCGCAGGGCGTTTTGCGCTAGTGGGCTCTTCGCCCGAAGTACACGTGCGCGCCACGGGGGGCCGGGTTGAAATCCGCCCCATCGCCGGCACCAAACGCCGCGGTGCTACCCCCGCGGAGGACGAGGCGAACGCCGCCGCCCTGCTCGCCGACCCCAAGGAACGTGCGGAACACCTCATGCTCGTCGATCTCGCGCGCAACGACGTGGGGCGGATCTCCACCTTTGGCTCTGTGCGGGTCACCGACTTCATGACCATCGAACGCTACAGCCACGTCATGCATATTGTCTCACATGTGACCGGCGATTTAAGCCCGGACAAAACCGCTTTCGATGTCATGCGCGCCACCTTTCCCGCCGGGACCGTCTCCGGTTCGCCCAAGATTCGCGCGATGCAGGTGCTCGGGCAGTTGGAAAAACACAAGCGCGGCGTGTACGCGGGTGCGGTCGGCTACTTCGGCTTCGATGGCAACACAGACTCCTGCATCGCGCTGCGCACGGTAGTGCTCAAAGACGGGCGTGCCTACGTGCAAACCGGCGCCGGCGTTGTCGCCGATTCCACCCCCGAGGGAGAACATCAGGAGTGCGTCAACAAGGCCATGGGAATGATGGCCGCCATCGGCCGTGCTCGCTCCACCGCTCCGCTCAACCCCTGACTGCCGGGATCTTATGTTGCTGGTCATCGATAATTACGATTCTTTCACCTACAATCTGGTCCAGTACTTTGGCGAGTTGGGCGCGCAAATCCTGGTCAAGCGCAACGACGAAATCACCCTCGGTGAAATCGAAGCGCTCAAACCCGAGCGTATCTGCATCTCCCCGGGCCCCTGTTCGCCCAAGGAAGCGGGTCTCTCCAACGACGTCATCCGGAACTTCGGCCCGCGCCTGCCGCTTTTTGGCGTGTGCCTCGGCCATCAATGCATCGGGGATGTGTTCGGGGGTGAGGTCGTCCGCGCGGACCGGCTGATGCACGGCAAAACCTCTCCGATCCTGCACGATGGAAAGGGCGTCTTCGCCAGTCTTCCCTCGCCTTTCGAAGCCACCCGCTACCATTCCCTGCTCGTGCGCCGGCAGACGTTCCCGGACTGTCTGGAAATTAGCGCCGAGACAGCGGAGGGTGAGGTCATGGGCCTCCGCCACCGGGAGCTCCCAATCCATGGAGTCCAGTTCCACCCGGAATCCATCCTGACTTTGGAGGGAAAGAAACTGCTGCAGAACTTTCTCACTCTTTAAGCGGGAACTCCGGCATGCCGCGCACCAACATCCCAACCGACTGGCGACGCTGGGTGCATCCCGCCACCTATGCCCACCAACCGGAAAACGGCGCGCTGCGTCTGGCAAAGAAAGTCGTCATCGCGACCGTCGGCACCTCGGTTGTGCTCCTCGGGGTGGTCATGATCCTCACCCCTGGCCCTGCGGTTCTAGTGATTCCTGCGGGACTCGCGATTCTTGCATTGGAATTCGCCTGGGCTCGCCGCTGGCTCCGACGCGTTAAAGCTTACGTGCGGATTGCAAAACACCGGAGGAAAAGGCGCTGACCCGGAAAAAGAAGCGCACGAAAAGCTGCGGTGAGTGGAGAGACTTCCGTCCATTTTCTCTGTGAATACGTTCTGCGACCCTCGCGGCTCCGCGTGAGATTCGTTTGATCTCCTGCACATCGGAGATCGGGCTCAAATTGAACCCATCCAAAACCTGCCCTGCGGTGGAAGGCTGACATATCTCGATCGGACGTTTCCATTTCACCGCCTGCTCACCCGATCTGTTGCTCACTCCTCGACGTCGCTTTCTCAAGCCAACCGCACGCCCCACTTGAATCGCCGCGCATTTCTACTCACCCGCGATTTCCCATCGGCGGAACGAATCCCATAAACAGTGCGCCCGTTCCGGCTCAACTGCGCAAATGTTGGAATCACCGCGGCGAAAAAAGCTCCGCGCAAACAGCCTCCCATTATTTAGCATGCCAGAAGATCAAGAAATTCGAGAAAAACTCCGAAAAATCATGGCGGTTTTTGCCGGAGCATCCACCGCTGGGGAACGCAGCGCCGCGCAAGCAGCGCTGGACAGACTCCAAGACCGACTCCGGGAGCAGGCCGTCAAACCACCGGCGGATCCGCCGATCGAGTTCCGTTTTTCGCTTCGGAATCAATGGTCGATGCGACTTTTTCTCGCTCTTTGCCGCTCCAAAGACTACCGGCCCTACCGGTATCCGCGGATGCGCCGGACCTCGGTATGTGTCCGGATTGGGGAGAAAGCAGCAGATGCTGAACTCTGGCCGGAATATCTCGAGATGAACCGTTTGCTCACAGCCCATTTGGAGGGGGTGGTCAACAAGATCATTTCCGATTGCATCAATCCGGACCACTCTGACGCGGACGTCGTGCAAAACCTGCCCGCAACGGGCACTGCCCGCGTCGACTTGGAAGATTAATCGCGAAGACCGATGCGCCAGAGACCAGACGATATTTTCATGCAGCTCCGTGGAGAAGGCGAAGCAGCATCCAACAAAAGACACTTCTGCCCCTGCTCCACCTGCCCCACCCACTTGAACACTTTCCTGAGTTCATCGCCATGGCACGCAGCACCGCATCGACCGCATTTCTCAGGGTCCCATGCCATTTAATTTCACGCATGCCCCAGCCTAGACTGGTTTTAAACCTTCGCTGAACAGCACGAACCCGTGTCATCTGCAGCGCGTGTGCATAGAGTCGCATCACCAAGCGCTTTCCAGCACGGTAGGAGCTTTGCTTGGTTTGATGCCGCTCTTTTCGAATTGGTTTTCCAAGCCGTTTACGCTTTCGATCTTCAGCGGCACGCATCGGTGGGATGCCGGAAGGGCTTGCTCCTCAATCCAGTTCTATTCCGTTAGGGGCGACGGCGTGAGACGCTCTTCGTAAGGTTGGTCTCATTGATGCAGGATCCAGCATTCGCCGCATTACCGCCCGCCACTCCGACCAGTACGGACGCCCCCACTCGTTCTATTTGCGAGCATCAAGCCCGATATCCTGCGCGAGCATTGCGGCCAAGCGTGTAGGCCAGTCGGGTTCAGTGAAAAAGGCAGGGTTGATAGCCCGGTACAGCTTGTAGCGCCGGACGAACTCCCGGTTCACCGCGCTGCCCTCGACACCCAGTTCGGGATAAAGCGTAACCGCCTCTTGTTTGCTCTGTTCCTCGCGCCGAGCCTGTTCCCTCGGCAAAAAGACCGGCTGTCCCGATTCGGAACTTGTCTGCAGAATCGACACCCAAGGCTCCAGACTCAGTTTCCGTTGGGGAGAGTCGGTCGGTACCGGACCACAACCGGAGATCCACAGGGCCATCAGCGTCCCAATAGTGGGTAATTGCAGCCGCAACGGCTGGACCATGAGCATTTCCAATGCTTGCTGATTAAGCAATAGAAGGCAACCACGGCACACATCAAATCAGTCCGGGATGACGCACAGTTCGACGAACCGCTCTATTGCCGCAGCCTGCGCATTGATCCGCGATTCGAGTCCAGCCTCGCTGGGCGTTTCGAAAGTGATGCTGCGCGAACACCCGCGCAGATGCAGCCAAACTGCCTCCGGATGGCCGATCCGCTCGTACCGCTTCGGAGAAAAACTTGTGGCCACAAGTCCATTTCTCGAACGCCGCCCTTCAACCCTGGGCCGATGATCTCTCGGGATCACCGCCGCCGCCGCGCTCAGGATGGAGTCTCCCAGGGTTGAATAACGTGACAACCCGTAGAGATAAACCCCGCAAGCATCATAGTCCTCGTGCAACAATAGCGCCGACTCAAACGAATAGGGCTCCGCAACCCGGCACACGGCCGCCACCGTCGGATGATGGTCCGTGTGAAACAACCGGTTAAGGTCATTGCCTGAGGAGTCAGAACGGCGGTTCATCATGAGTCCCCATGGATTGAGGCACGGAAAAATGAGAACTGGAAGGTGAGTGAGTTGGACGTGCGCGCGCTGTGCCCACGCTAGGAGTCCCTCAGTAGAGGCAGGTTCGTCCCCATGAATTCCGGCGGAAAGATAGAGCCCCCGGTTGCCCGCGAGTGCGGGGGATCGCACGCAGTAGATAGGGAAATCATCGACTGTGGCGATCAATTCAAAGCGCAACCTCAGTTGTCGGGCGAGGCTGCGCCAACGCCGCATCAGGTGGCCATAGTCGTGGCTGCTTTGTTGTATCATCGGGTTTGCATGACCGTCCGCGGGGCCTGCCAACGCGGAGCGCTCGCGCGGAAGAGTAGTTTCTTTGGGCCGCGCGAATCAACGGAAGGATGGAGATCGGGAGTTGATCGTGGGGATGTTTCAGTATTGTTTCTCCCCGGCATCTTGGAACCTCGGTCTGCGGGGGTGGATACGGACGAATGCCGGTGTGGCGAAATGGCAGACGCAACGGACTTAAAATCCGTTGGGGAGCAATCCCCGTGTGGGTTCGAGTCCCACCACCGGTACTACTGCTGATAATCAACAGGTTGCGATTAAATTCGGGCAACTTTAAGGCAAAGTTCTAACACAAAGTTCTAACTCGTCCGCCAGTGTTTTAGTCGTGCGCAGGTGCCATTCTACTACCCTCGCTCTCGCCGGTAATCGAACAGTAAAACCCGGCTAGTCGGCACCCGTGACCAATATGAAGTCCCTTCTCAAACGCCCCTTTAGGCTACCTCATAGAGTGAAGTGTCCTTTTGATTTCGCCGCCGCGATCGGCCTCCACTACCATCAAGAATAAAGTGTGGACGAGTACCCATGCCGGATGGATTTCTCTAGAGCCGAAGCCCGATAGGTGCCTTCGAAAGGCAGGGCGATTTCAATAAGTTTTTCGGAGAGCGGGGCCGGGACATTAGGGGAGAAAGATATCGGGATCGGTGGAATGCTTTTCCACGAAGACGAGTAGGTCTTGCTCGGAAATGCCCAGGGGCATCAGGATGCGGGCGGCATCTGTAACTCTCTGTAAGGCCACAGCTCTGGCATGCACCGTGGAAAGGCCTGACTGTTCGACTTGCAATGGGGTCAATCCCGAAAGGGCCTGCAAAATGTAATCCTTTTCGGCATTGACCGGAAGATCAACAGCCTTGGAACCAACCGGTTGGGGGTGGCAAGAGAGCCGGATGCTTGCAATCCCCAAGTGAGTGCCATCCTCCAGCACAAAAGGCAAAGGATCTTCTGCGGGCATGACAGTCCCGAGCTTAAGAAGCATGATCCCCAGCACTCGAATTTGCAAATCGCACTCGCCCGTGGCGGGTACCGCAACGGAGCCTCCTCCCAACTCAATCAGCATGCGCTTTCCGTCAAAGCTCAAAATGGCCTGCTCTCCGCGCCGCTGCGTGGCAGTCTTATTAAGCAACGTCAAAGCCTCGACCAGTGGTGACCGTGGGATGGACAGGCTTACGGTTGGGAGAGTCATAGGGCAGTTCTAAGAAAGCCTGCGCGCGGACGGTGAAACAGGAGGAGGGAGACGCCTGGATGAGTCACGTCAGAGTTGAAAACGTTTTCGTGCTTCTATTTCTTTCGATTCTCTCGGTTTAGCTGCCCTTCTAATCCCCCAACGCCTTCAGCAAAGCGTCCCGGGCGTCGCCGTAGTACACGATCGTTACCTTGGTCGCGATGTCGTCGGGCAGGTCCACCAGCTGTTTCCGGGCGGCCACCGGCATCAGCAATGCCGTGCAGCCTTTGCTCGCGGCTACCTCGGCCACGTTCACCGGACTCGCCAGCGTTTCGATCGAGCCGCCCAGGTTCAACCCGCCCACCACGCACAACCCACCCTTCAGGCTCTTGCCCAGTAAGGCCGAGCACAGGGCCAGCAGCACCCCGATTCCCGTTGCACTCCCGCTCTTGCACGCGTCAAACGCCCGCATCTGCAGCGTGTACTCGTGACAACGCGGGTCCCGGTCGCCCACCAGCTCCTTCGCCCGTGCGTACAGGTTCTGTTCGGCGCAGCGGACGCTTTCCTTGAAGGGGCCTGGAGGCGGCTGGTTCAGGATCTTCACACCCGAACCCGGGCCCTCGTTGCATTCCACACGGAACAGTCCCGGGTTTTCGTCGGGACCGCCTGGGGACAGGATCCACACCTGCCCGGGAGGAAGCGGGTCGCTGGCGATCTCGTCTTCGCTGTGGAGTTCGGGTGTCGCCACGAACTTTTCTACGCCCTCATCTCCCAACAGGTAACTAAACTGCGTGTTCCGGAACTCGGCAGAACCAATCCGCTTCTGCTGCTCCTTCACACGACGCCGGCATTCGAGGGCGAGACGGGCTGCCCATTCGATGGCGTCGTCGGGGATGTCGCCGTTGGTGTCGGGGAACATCAGTTTGAGCAGGCCGCTCATCGTCTTTTGCACGGCGGTCGTGTCCCGGCCGCTGAGGGCGCCCCCAAAATGAATCCGCGACTGGAACTTCTGCGCCCGTGACTGCACCCGCAAATGGTTCCAGCACGAGGACAGGAAATCGCTCACCAGCCCGAAGTGATCCGTCAACTGGTCCCGGCTCACCTTGGGCACGTCCCAGCCTGGAATGAACGCGTGGATCCGGTCCATGAACGCCGTGTCATCGCGCATCTCCGGTGGCAACGGCCCCAGCAGATGCCCGATCCGCTGCTGATGCGCCACGTCCACATCGAAGTTGCCCACCATCACCACGCCCCCAAATCCGCGGATGCTCTCCTTGCCCCGGCTGAACTCCCCGGACTCCATGTAGCCCTTCATGATGTTCACACCGTCCTTCTGATCGAAGGAAATGCCCGACACCTCGTCAAAACAGACCACGTCGTACTGGCACACCAGGCCCCGCTGGCCGTTTGTGTTGTTCACGAACATCCGCGCCACCGAAGCTTTGCCGCCTGACACCAGGTGGGCATAGGGCGAGACCTGTTGAAACAAGTGGCTCTTCCCGGTGCCCCGAGGCCCGAGTTCCACCGCGTTGTAGTTGTTCTCCACGAAGGGCACCATGCGCAGGAGCATCACGTCCCGGGTCCGTTCGGGGAGCGCCCCCGGCTCTAGGCCGATACTCCGCAGCAGGAAATCACGCCATTCGCTGAAGCTGAACATCGCCCGCCCTCTGGAAAGCGTTTCGAGCACATCCCTCTTGGAAAGCTGGATCTCGCGGAGGGATTCCACACCAAACGGTTTGCCGTTCTTTTCCTCGGCGATGCTGGGGTCGTAATGCAGTTCGATCTCGGCGTAAAAGCCGCCGGTCAACATCCGCTCGTGGGTGCGCACGAGTTCCTCGGAAATCCGCACATCGTTGAGACGCAGGCTGGGGAGCGTTGCCAGGAAACAGTCGTTCTTCGCGTCCAGACGGGCCGTGACGATGTCGATCAACTTCACACGCCCCTCGGCTTTGGACCGGGCTTTGAACAGCTCCTCCTCTCCAGCTCGTACCGTCCGGCTCTGGAGCTGGCGTTGCACAATTTCGAGTCCCTCCTGGATCTCGCTTTCGTTGATGCTGGAACAATAACGCCCGAGCAAAAACTCCGCGACATAGGTCGGCACGGGGTATTGGCCCTTGAAACGCCGGACCAGGTCTTTGCGGACAATGAATCCTTCAAACGCTTTTGCGCAAAGGGTGTCGAGTGCGTCGATTTGCATAAGGAAAGAGGTCAGTTTTCTCCAACGGTCAGGTTCTTCTTCGCCACGATCTGGTCGCCGCGTAGCACCACCAACACGGCGGCATTGCCCTCCATCGCCTCGTTCTCCACCACCAGGCTGCCTGCGCCGTCGGCGTCCGTGGTTTTGGACGCGCCACTCGGAAGCACGCTACTCGCCGGATCGCCCGCGCGGGTCCGTAGATCGAGCCGCAACCCCGGTTCGGCCGGCGTCACTCGCACGCGCAACCGGAGACCGCTCCATTGTGCGGATTCGATCGTCACCGGCTGCGTTTCTCCTTGGGCGGAGGCGCCTCCCGTGATTTCGAGTTCCACCAAAAACGCCTCCTGAAGCGTCAGGCCGCCGTGGGTGTATTCGGTGCCTTGCTGGAAACAGTGCACACCGGGGGCGAGCACCACCGCATGGGCACTATTCCAGTACCAGCCCACTTTGGGGAATCCATGCTGCGCCCCCGGCTGGGCCACTGCGCATCGGCCCCACTTGGAAAGCGTGAGGTGCTTGGGAAAATCTACCTTGGGCAAACCGCCGGGCAGCCACAGCCAGCCGTGATCCGTCACCACCCGAACCTTGCTCCAACCTGCCGAAAGCAACTCCCGGATGCGGGCCTCGATGGCGTTCAATTCCTCCTCTACCCGCCACGCGAGTTTGGCGCCCTGATCGTGGCCGTACCGGTCAAACGCGCCCGCCTCCGTCCAACCCGTCTGGGCAGGGACGCCGGTTTCAGAGGCGTCGATCCAGCTCCAGCCGCACTCCTTGAGCAGTTTGCGAAACTCGGCCGTGTCGCAATCTTTGTCTTTGCCGCGCAACTGCGGCTGGAAGGTTTCGGTCAATTCACGTCCCTCCAAATGCGCCGCCAGCGGATGCCACGCCGGTTTCGCGGTTGCCGTGACCGTGGGTAATGCGCTCCAGCGCGGATGCGCCGTACACGCCCAGCCCGTCTTTTCCAAGCGGCCCTGCAACTCCAACGCCAGATCAGCCCGCAAACCGTCGATGAACAGCCACACCGTTCCCGCTTCGCCGGTTGTCCGGGTGGAACTGCTATCGGGCTCAGGCGGTGCGGACTGGAGGTGTGCGGCGGCGGCTTCCAACCAAGGCAGGTAAACGGCCCGCAGGGCGGCTCGGATTGCCTCGGCATCAGCCTTGTCCCGGGCCAGGGCAAAGGCGCGGCGTGCGGCGGCGTCCACCTTCCAGCCTTCGCTTTGGTAATCTGCGGCGAAGGAAGCGGCATCGGTGCCGGGGCGTTGACGACCCATGGCGTCTAGCATTTCGCCCAGCAAAATTGTGGCCTCAGCCAACCGTGCGCGACCCAAAGCGGCCCACGGACCGGCGGCGCGTTCCCGGTGTTCTCCAACGAGCCGCGCCAGCGTTTCGCGGGCGGGACTGGGGGCAAGCATTTCCAACCCGGCTAAAGCGCGGCGCAGTTCGGCTTCGCGTTGCTCGTTGACTCTGGGGAAACGCAGGTTGCTTCGATCCATCAGATCCGCGGGCTGGGCTGTCTCCATCACCCGGGCGACTTCCGGATACGCCGAGGGCGCTTCGGCAAACCGGTTCCAGACCGGATCCCATGGGCCGTCGGGTTCCACAAAGCGATCCTGGGCATAGACGAGGCCGTCCTTTGCGGGGTCGAACCCGAAGTCGCGTTTGCAGATCGCATAAAACGCCTGGGTTTCGGCGTCCGACCAGCCGCAGTCTTGGGTGCGGCCCGAAGCGCCCATCCATCGCAAGATTTGCCGGATCGGATCATCCACGGCCAACCGGTTGATGGCAGCGGCATCGAGCTTCTTGCCCGCGAGCGCATTCACCTCGGTCTGGAGCAGGACTTCCAACTGGCCGCTGACCGCCTCCTTCGTGGACTGGTCTTTGGCCACATCCAGGCCCAACCCGCCATGGTTTGGCGTGGAGCCAAGGAACGAAACCGGGGTCCAATCCTTGCCGTTGGTGTGTTCCCAGAACTGGCCTTGGAACTGGAGCGCGTAAAGGTGTTTGGCGGCCTCGGGGAACCCGGCAGGACCGCGGAAATGCTGACGGGAAATGCCGGGCAGATAGATGAGCGGCACGCCTTTTTCAGGGTCCCATTTGCCCAGGACATAGCGGAGGTAGGTGGAAACGCCTTCGGTGTCGGTGGCTTCGGAAGAAAGGGTGAGCAGTTCGGGGGAGGCTTTGCGGAGCGTGGGCAGGACGCGTTCCCAGAGCCGGTCGGGATCGGTCCAGAGCACCACGGTGGGTTTGGTTTGGTCGTGCCGGTTGTATTCGGCGGCGTGCTTGAGCGCGGCCAGGAGGGAGTCCAGAACGGTCATCGCACTCATTGTCATTGCGCCCCCCGTTTGCGGGCCAGGGTGAGGTGGACGTCGTTCCAACGGGTGCCCGAGAAGGCGGGGCCGCCGGCGGGATCGGTGCCCGGTTCGGTGGCGCACCAAAACCACGGGTATTCGGCTTTGGAGCGTTCGGGTTCGGTGCCGCGGTCTTTGTTCCAATGGATGGAACCGGGTTTGGCCCGGAGGAGGCCCGCGTCTTTTTTGCCCATATCCTTGGCCCGCACAAAGGGGCGGATATTGATCCGGACGCCGTCATTGAGATCGGGCTGCCAGCCGCAGGGCTGTTGGGAGAGCGGTTTCCAGCGGATGAACAGGTCGTAGGGCGGCTCGCCTTCGAGGATGCGTTCCAGTTCGCGTTGGAGGGTTTGGGCGGCGCCGAGGCGTTCGGCGGCTCCGGGTTTGTCGGCGCGGGCGTCTTCGTCCTGTTGGCGGATCCAATCGCCGAGGTAGGCGAAGGTGAGCTTCTGCAAGGTGGCGTGGTCTAGCTTGTGATAGTTCACCAGGGCGTGGAACCCGTCTTTGCGACCGTCCCAGAGGTGCCAGACAAAGGGGCGGGCATGGAAGAGTTTGCAATGCGCCTCGAAGAACTCGTCCTGGAGCCAGTCCTCCAACCGGGTGGCCTTGGCGCCGGCTTGGGCGAGGAGTTGGCGTTCGTCAAAGGGGCCGAGGGCGGCGGCGAGCAGTTCGCGCAGCCGGTGGGCGGCGGGTTGTTCGCGGTGGATGGCGGGCAGACAGACGATGCCGTCATCGTCGGCGAAGGCTTCGAGGCCGTCGGGACCGAGGGCCGGGCAATCAGGGAACTCGGAGCCGGTTTGGCGGGGCCAGCGGTAGCCCAGGAGCCGGGCGACGGCGACCTGGAGGGGGGCGTCCGAGTCTTTGGGATGCCCATTGAAGAGCCACTGGGTCGGGTCGCTCGAATACGGCTTGGGCAGCCCATTGGGGTATTTCTCCGCCGCCACCTTCTGCCAGTGCTCCAGATCGAAGGGGACTTTTACCAGCGTGGCGTTGGTAACATTCAGTTTTTGGTCAATCGCGCGGACGGCTTTGTTGAACTCGGGTGAGGAGCAGAAACACCAGATCGCGGGAAGATGCGCAGAATCGTGGGGTACGATTGTGGCGGCGCTTTTTCCAAAAATCTCCCCTGAATACAACGTGCACGAAAGTGCCCGCATCTGCGTTACGCGAATACCGACTTTTCCCCATGCATTGCCTCCCTTAACAAACGATGTGGGGGCTTGTTTAATCACTTCCCCGTCTTTCCCCCAATGAATGACGTCAGTTCTGCCACCAAAAAAGACCGTTCTATCGACGTTTTGAATGTAAGGTACGATGCCTTTAGATAGCGGACCTTCCCAGAACTTAAGAACATATCGGTCAATGTCGCCGGTGGTTAGGCCCTCATGGCTGTAAGCATAACTTTGCAGCTGCACGGCTGTTGCCTGTGACACAGCCAAAACCACCCGCGCATCCGGGTTGCCCAACTGCCCTTCCTGGCTCACCTGCGTGACCGCGTCCTGTGCCAGTGCCGCGGCTTTGAGTTCCGGCGTGTTTGCGGCTGCGACATCCAGTCCGGTGAGCTTGTGCCCCGCGCCGGGCGTGCGCCGCGTCAGCGTCATCATGGCGGTGAATGCACCTGCTGCTGCTGCGCTTTCAAAACCCTTCTCGCCCAGGCGGGCGACGGAGTTCCACGATACATCCTTGAGAAGGCGTTGGCGGAGTTTTTTGTAGCTGCCGAGGAAGAGCCAGTTTTGCGGGGTGACCAGAGCGGTGGAGCCGTGCGCGGGTTGGCAGAACGCGAGGCAGCGCTCGAGGAAGGCGGTGGCCAGATCGGCCTTGGCGTCTTTGTGGTGGCGTTCGCAGAACTGCTTGAGGGCGTCGGTTTGTTTGCCTGCGCCCAGATAGGGGACATTGGTGAGAACCAGGGTGAAGCGTGCGCCCAGCAGTTCGGCGGCCTTGGCGAGGCCCTGGGCGGTGACGGCCTGTTCGAGGGCGTCGTTCTCAGGCTTCGAGAGTTCGAGGGCGGCGAGCGCCTCGGTAAAGAGCGGGGCCAGTTCGCTAAAGGGGGCATCGACCATGTCGCCGGCGAGGGCGTCGGGTTGGATGAGGCTGCCCAGAACGGGTGCTTCCTGAAAGAGGGCGTGGAGGCGCTGCATCCCGCGTTTGAGCCGGTCGTTGTCTTTGGCCAGGGCGATCCAGTCGCGCTCGGGCGCATGGGGGGCGAGGCCCGAACAAGCCAGATGCAGCGCGGGCAGCCCTTGGAAGCCGGCGAGTTTCCAGGCCGCCAGCGCGAGATTAAAGGCGGCGATCTGGGTGCAGCGTTCGTCCAGTTCGAGGCCGTGGAGGTTGTCGCGTAACACCGCAACCACGGCGGCGGCAGCGGTGAGGCGTTCCTCTTCCATGCGCAGCCGAACCAAAATCGACAGGGCGAACACCAGGAAATGGCCGCTGCCCATGCTCGGATCCAGGAGCCGGAGGCTGGCTGCGGCTTCGGGCCAACCTGGAAAAGTGCCGGCCGCCGGAACCCATTGGCCGGTGTCGGCGTCCTGGACAAAACGCAGGTATTTCCACTCCAGGGCGGGAATGCCCTCGCGAGCGGGCAGCGCGGCGCGGGCGCGGGCATCCGACTCGGAAGCGGCGTGGAGGGGACCGAGTTTGCCCGCCCACCACGCACCGAGGGTGTTGTGGAGGAGGAACTCGACCATGTAATCCTCGGTAAAGAGCTGGGTGACGGGCGAGAGTTCGGCGGCACCGATTTTCACCCCGGAGGCGTTGACCTCCTCTTTGCGCTGGGTTTGCCAGAACTGATAGGTCCAGCCGAGGGCATCCTGGGCGGTGAAAACGGGGGTGGGAAGTTGGGCGAGGAGTTCGCGGAGCCGTGCCTGGTCGGAGGGGGCGAGCACGAGATCAAGAACCGGGTCGTTGGAGCGGAAGACGCCGGGGAGGATGCGGGAAGCGAAGCGGCAGGCGAGATCGAAGCCGTCTTTGGCGGCGAGGTCTGGGGCGAGTTCCTCGCATTCGTCGAGGGTGACGGGGACGAGGCCGTTTTCGGGGTCGGTGTGGAGGAGATGGTTTTCGGCGAGGAACCGGGTGAAGAGGAGCCGGTGCCAGTGTTCGTAGGCGGCGTGTTCGTAGAGGCGCGTGATGTCCTGTTTACCGGAATGGGGGTCGAGAACATCGCCAAGTGCGCGGCCGCGGGCGCGAAGCCGGTTGCGGAGCTGGCGTTGCTCGATGGACATGTGGGGCCGGTAATCGCCCTCATGGACGGCAAGGTTTTCGAGGGCGGCGAGGCAGGCACGTTCCGCGGCGGCGCGTGCGTGTACAGTGGAGTCGGCGAGGATTTTGCGGAGGTCGCGCGAAAGGGTGGCGGCGGACATTGGGTGGTGGGAAAAAAGGGGATTACGGCAGGCGGTATTTTTGGAGCCGGCTGTTGGGTTTGTCGGGGAGGGTGCGGACGATGCGACCTTTTTGAAGCAACGACCGAATGTTCCTCTTGAGCGCCCCGGTGACAGAAGATCGATGAAGTTTCTCGGCCAATTCTTGAAGGGAAAGCGCCCCTGAACCGATCGCCTCGAGCACTTCTGACTCGGCCCCTGACTCGGCCCCTGACTCGGCCCCTGACTCGGCCCCTGACTCTGGCCTGGGCTTTTGCTGCACCACTTCCAAGGCAGCCGGATGAACGGGCAACCGGACCAAAAAATAGGAGTGGTCCTCGTCGAACTCGAACTCCGGGGAGGGCGAGCCGTTTTCACGCATCGCTCCGAGAATCTTGGAAATCCCAGTGGACCGGCCCTCGGTAAACTTCAGTTCCTTCAAAAACTCCCCGATCCGCCGGTTCCGATAGCGGCGTGCATTCGCTTTGCCCTTCTGCAACTGCTCCAGGCGCACTGAACGATCTGGTCCCGGGTAGCTCAATACCACCATTTCCTCCCGTTCCACCCGGATCTCCACCGGTTCCCGCGTATCGTAGCCACGGTGGTACACGGCGTTCACCACGGCCTCCTCAACGGCATCGTAAGGAAAATTCTCCACCCGCGTGGCCTCTGCCCGGTCCGGATGTTTGATGACCGTTTCGGAAATGAGGTTGCGCTTCAAATAGTCCAGGCTTTCCCGGAGCATCTGCGGCAACGGTCCACGGAAGATCTTCTCTGAAAACTTGCTGCCTCCTGGTCCTTCGGCGGAGAACCAGACGACATCAATCTGCATCGTCGGGAAAAACCTCCACGGCTCCGGATGAAACATCATGAGGCCCACATTCAGCGGGAAAGGAGCCTCAGGCAGCCCGCCCACGACGCCCATTTGGCGCCCCAATTCCTCCATGGACAGCCTGGGAGCCTGGGCGGCCAGTTCGCTGCCCACCGTGCGCAGGTAGGCCAGGAGCAACTCCCGGGAAAGGTCGTCCACTTTGGCTTGCATGTTCAGGCGGTCGTCAAAAGGCACCGTCGCCGCCAAGGACATCAACTCCATCTCATCGGCTCCCGTGGCCCGCACAGTGGTCGAGCCTTTGCGGATGTAATACGCCCAATCCTTCGCGTCCTTGGCCAGTGACACCTTGCACCGGTACGGCCGGGTCTGTCCGCCCAGCACCCAGAGAACGAGAATCAGGCGGCCGTCGATTTCGTAGGGTACCGCCAGCGGATGGTAGTAGGGCGCGATTGCGTGATACCCCAGCTCCATGAGTTCCTTCTGGATGGCGTCGAGTTGTTCGGGGGCGAGACCTGCCGGGGGCAGCACGGGCTGGCCGTTGGATTCCTCAATGCCCAGCACGATGTAGCCGCCACCCAGGTTGCGGAAATCATTCGCGAACGCGCAGATGGCGTGCATTACGGCCGCGGGGTTCCAGCCCTTTTTGAATTCGAGCCGCTCCCATTCCACGGTGTTTCCGTGGAGGAGTTCTGGGAGTGAAAGCGGCAGGGGCATGGGAGGGGTGCGCGAAGGGGGATCAGTCGTTGTTGCGCAGGCGGTAGGCCGCTTCGAGCATGTCTCTCAGCAAGTCCCGGTGCTTGGAGATTTCCGAAGCGGTGAGGCGGAACCGGTACCTCCGGGAGCGAGCCTTGTAGTCGATGAGGGTGATCCCGCTTTTTTCGATCCGCTCCTCCAGTTCGGGCGATTGCAGGAGGAAAATTTCCACATTCATCGTGTTTTTACGCGGTCGGCACAACGCGAAGAGCACGGACTTCCCGCCTACTTGAAATCCTATGTACGGCTTTTTGTAGGTGAGCTGGATATCGGGTGGCGCAAAGCCGCGAGCGATTTCGAGGATTTGGTCCGCCATTTTCACGGCAGCGGGTGAGGTGCGGGACTCCCAGTATGCGCGGTCGGCCGGGGTGTAGGCTTCCTCGTCCTCGTCCTCCAAACCGCGCTGTGTGGCGTCCAGAATCTTTGTGAAGATGAGCCCAACGCCCTCGGTCATCTGAACCGCCCGCATCTGGATGGCAACGATCGGAATGGAGCCGTTGAAGAGGCTGATGACATTGAGAAAGCGACTGGTGATGTCCTCGGCGACGATCACGGCGATATGCTCATACTGTGGGTAGCGCTTCCGCTCGATGTCCCAGTATTCCAAGGTGCGGATGATGTGGGAGGGATCGGTGGCGCCGAGTTGGATTTCGACTTCGTAGCGGACTGTGGATTCGGAGTCCTGGAGGAGCATGTCCAGGCGGCCGGCTCCCGGATGGATGCGCTCCCGGTCGCGGACGGTGACATCGCCCAGGCCAAGAATGGTGGTGTCCTCGGCGATGCGGTCATGAATCCAGACTTCGTTGATTTCCTTGGAGGCCTTGAGGTCGATGGGGGCGATGCGGACGTGTTTCATGGGGGGTAATCAAAAGACGACTCACACACTGGCCGCCGTGGTTTCAATCTGGTGCCGGAGCGAGGCGGCGAACTCTTCCGTGTGGTCCTCGTCAATCACCACCGCATCACGCACACTGCGGAGGACATCACGGGCTCCTTCAAACGCCTTTGCGTTGGATGAGACGCGCGGTTTTCCGACGAGGAAATGAATCTTCGGGGTCGCATCCGACTCCATCAGAAGGGTGCCTTTTCCCAGCCAACGCTCCGCCTTCTCTTCGATGGATTCAGGGGTTTGAAGATCGAAGGAGAGCGTTTCGTAGACATTCCATACCCCGTTTTTCCAAGCCTGTGGGAACACATGATGGGTCCTAGGTGCGACCACTTCGTGGGGATGGATGTGCTTTGCGACGGGATCGAACGCCTGTTTGAAAACCTCGCGAAAGATTTCTTTGTCGGACCGACTGGCGCGCTCCGTTGGCTCATTCAGCGAGCCGACGTAACGCTGGAAAAGCCGCGATAATTCCGTACTGGGGTCGGGCGTCAATCCGCCGCGCAACGCCCCCCAGACGAGAGAACCATCGTCAATCGGCACCACCTTTGCGGCCAAATCCAGCACGTTGGCGGCTGGCTCGAAAAGCGAGGCCTCATGGAGGTCGGCTGCGAGGACTTGGAATTGGCGCTCCACATACCCGATGAGGCGGCGATACCCGTCCACATCCAGGTCACCAAAAAAATGCGTGAGGCGTCCGTAGCGGGAACAACCCTGAAAACCCAGGAACCGGGTTTGCGGACACCAGAGCGCGACGCCGATGTTGGCGAATTCGCCGGAATCTGGATCCCTGCGATAACGAAGGATGCAGTAGGTAAATTCGAAAGAGTTCATGCGGAGAGGTTCAATTTGACGAATTCCAAAAAGGCTTCGAATCGCCGAAAAACAGAATCAAGGTACGCAGTGATCCGGCCCAGAACGGAAGGGGCACATGATCAAGAGTTGAAATTTACAGCTACCCGAGTGGAAAACTTTGCGGATCGAAAGTGTATTCAGCGCACTCCCACACCCACTGACGGCATTGGCGTGTCAACTTGAGGTGTTGAACCGGATTACGAATAAAAGCTACTTCAAGAAAATCGCCTGACTGGCGAACGATCGCTAGCAAGTATTTCGATCCCTTCTGCCTTGCAACCGCTTCCTCGTTACTTGTCAGAGTGAAAGGCTGGCCAGGGTGAGTAATTGATTTTACTTCGACAAATACAGGCTCTCGATCCGGCATTCGCCCTTCGATGTCATACCCAATATTTTGACGACTGACATCTTCAACATTCCACCCCGACGCATTAAGCAAGTTCATTACCTGCTGCTCGGCACTGCGCCATCTTCTCAAACTCATTCGCTCAACCCCTGTGCGATTTTCTAATGGGACATTGAATGCAAGTGGCACTGATTCGGTATTCACCTGTGGGTGGCTGGGCGTAATCCCCTGGGGCAGCAAAGTTGTCGCGGTAGGCACGTCGCTGAACGCCGCAATCAATCGAAATGTATCAGCAATTGCGTGGGACTTCTCTACCAGCAAATCAATGAAACTAATATCAAGCGGAGTCGCTTCTTTTTTGGCCTGGCTAAGCGCCAGCATTCTTCCGTTCACCGGCCACAGATTCCATTCAGGGAACAAGGGATTGACGTCTTTACTCTTTAT
>JBILKV010000241.1:0-6242 GCA_044376515.1 Chthoniobacteraceae bacterium
CCGCAGGCATTTGGACAAAGTAAAACGGGAATTCATGCCTCCAAGATTTGCGCCAGTCCGCCACCATACTCTCCATCAGTTCCGTGTAGCCCTCGCTGCGGATCCCAGCGCCGGTGTCCGCCTCCCCTTGGTTCCAGAGAAAGCCTCGCAGAGCGGTTCCCAAAATCGGATGAATCATTGCGTTGTAGAGAAGTCCGCCTCGTGCCTCGATGGTTTCGAGCAACATCGCTTCCACAGGATAAAAGGGCATGGGCCGGGAGAGGTTTCCATTGCGGCGCGCTCCTTCCACCCAAATGCGGAGGGAGTCCCGCAGAGCCGGGAAACGCGCGGCACGGGCCTCCCGATATTTGAGCATCTGGTCCAAAAGCGGTTTGAGTTTCGGGGAGGAGGAGAGTGCCGCCTCCGTCGTCCACGCGAAGATCGTGGAACCGCCAGCGCTTGAATTCAAAATACCGCAGGGAGTCTTCAGGTGCTGGTGGATTTGTTTGGCGAAATAGTACCCCTGGCCGGGCATCATCCCGACCGTCTCGGGCGTGACCACGACCCAAGTGCCACGTGCACGACGCAGTGGGAACCCGCTTCCGGCCTCCACCACCCGCAAATAACGAATCTCCGGCCAGTGAGCCTTGGTCTGCTCCTCGGCAAACCCCAGCGTTGCCCCCATGACCCGGCCCGCGTTGGACTGACCCGAGTTGCCCCAGACCTCGCCAATAAGCGCGTCGTCGAAAGTCAATCTCTCCGTCCGTCCGTTCCGCGTGCTCGTGATCGTCATCTGCGCAGGCGTCCGGCTCACGGTCAGGGGGGCCAGAACCACCCGCCACTCGCCTCGCTTGCTGATCGTTGCCTTCACCTGCTGAGCGGCAAATGAAACCGTCACTTCCGCACCCGGTTCTCCCCAGCCCCAAACGGGAACCGGCATTCCGGCTTGCACCACCATGTGGTTGCCAAAAACGCAGGCCGCTTCAAGAAGTGCCGCTGGATCCGGCAGGGGTTGCACCGGCGTGGCGGCCTCCCATCGCCGCACGTCCACCTCATCCGGAGCCGGGCCGATCGGAACTTTCGTTGCTGCAGAAGCCACTTCCTTCCAGAGCGTGGCGTTTGGAGTTGAAGAATCGGCATCCGCCGGCCGCGCGATCACGTGGACCATGGGAAGCGCCGAAGCCTGCCCAAGAACCTCTTCCAAACTGGGCAATCCCGGTGGGTTCTGAATCCGCTCAGGCAAGAGAAATGGCATTTGAGGACGGCCCCATGCCTCGCGCCATGAACGGATCACGGCCGACACTGAGTCCTTCGTGAAGGAGGCCTTGCCGAACTCGTTCAAAAAAACCACGCCACGCAGCCCCATCCCAACAAAAGGGGCCACATTATAATTGTAAGCCCACGAAGCGCCCGGGCTGAGCACTGAAGGCCCTTGGACCTCCGGAGCGATGTGGGTGGGGAACGGAAATCCGCGTTCCAGAGCCTGCCCGACATTCCATTCCCGGGTTTCTTCCAGCCACCGCTCGATTGCCACAATGTCCTGAGCCAATCGACCGGAAAGTGCCGTCCGCATTTGAACCTGCCGAGGGTTGGTCGGATCCAACTTCCAGGCGACCCATTCCCCAAGCCGCTCGGAGGGGCTGTGAACCTGGATGAGCCCCACCGGCACCCCGGTCAGCGCGTGGAGTTCCCGGCCAAAATACCAACTGATGGGATAGATGCCGATACTCTCCGGACGCACCGGCGTCCAACGACTCGACCGATCAATGTCCTCCAGCGGCATGAGCGATCCGTAGAGAACCGGCCGCAGCAACCGCACGAGCGGATGTGACGCCTTGGAAACTTCGGCGGCACCCACCCTGTAGAGGCTCGCCGTAGAACGCTCAAACCCTCCGCTCGGGCCGGCACACATCCAGACGTCTCCCACCAGGACGTCTTTCAGGGTTTGGTCCTGCACCCTCAACTCGCGCGGCTCAGCGCTGGCTGGCATCGGATCCAAGCGGACCGTCCACCGCCCATCGCGATCCGCGACGGTCCGCTTGGTTTGAGCAGCAAAAGTGACGGCAACAGCCTCTCCCGGTTTGGCGGTCCCCCATACCGGCACCGGCATCTCGCGTTGTAAGACCTGATGATCTCCAAACACGTGGGCAAATCGCACCTCCGCTCGCGCACCGCTTGGGAAAACCAATCCCAACACCAGCGGCAATCCGGCGAGGCCAATCATGTCTTTTGCAAACTGGAGAGATGCTCTCCAAAGGGTTGGTGGCTTCCGATCATTCATAAATATTTTCCGGCTTCGGGGATTACAGAGGGGACAGACAAGCTGTGGGGGATATTTGCAAGAATTCGCTATTCGCTCCGTTTCCGCAACTAGCGCGCGCGGTATCGTCGCGGGGCGCTCAAAAACCGCGACTTGTTGGGCCAGCTTTTCCTTACGGAAGGGGGCAGTTTTCGATGGAGATTCCATCGCTTCCGCTCGGCGGAAGGCATCACGTCATTCCTCTTGGTGCAAAGCAGCCCATTCGACAACCATTCCTCTTGCCCGAGCCGGCAGCTGTCCCTCGATAAAGGCCAGCGTCTCGATATCTATGATGGCCGTTTGCCCTGAGTAGATCGCGTGAAAATGAGGGGGTGAGTGATCCCCAAAGTACATCTGCACAATCCCGTAGAATCGGGAGATGTTGTTCCACGAAACGGGCGCCGTATTGAACCTAACCGATCCCGCATGGCAGGCCGCTGTGACCCGTTATTGCCTGAACAGCGGGTTCAAGCTTCTTGTGCTCGACAACCTTTCCTGCCTGTTTTTGGGCGTGAAGGAAAACAACGCCAACGCCCGGGAAGCGGTTCTGCCGTGGCTGCTGGAACTCCGTCGGCACCGGATCGCCGTGTTGATTGTCGCGCACTCAGGCCGAGACGGCAAAAACATGCGGGGCACGAGCCGGCGCGAAGACGCCGCCTTCTCGGTGATCCGTCTGGACGACCCGCAGGAAACGGGCGAACCGCGCAACGGGGCGCACATCCTGATGCGTTTCACCAAGGATCGCAACAGCTCGACGGAGCAGGCCGTGAGGGAATGGGTGTTCCAAACCCAAGCAAGCGGTGACGTAGAGATCTCCTCAAAGCAGGCTGACCGGATCGATATGGTGCTCCAGTGGGTGCGGGACGGGCTGACCAGTTGTTCGGAGATCGCCGAGGAAATGGGCCTGATCAAGGGCAACGTCTCCAGAACGGCAAAAAAGCTGGCCTAACTTGGGCGGTTGAAGACGAACGGCAGACAGTACGCCCTGCCGTAAAGCGGCGCTTCGTTTCCCGTTTCCGTGCCTAGGGCGGAAACGGGGAAACGAATGTAAAAGAAAGTGGAAACGGGCCGAAAACGAGACCGCGTTTACTCTGTAAAACCGAAAACGGGCTGGAAACGAAAGTCGTGAAAACTGGAAACGAAACCGCCCCTTTTCTGAACCGCTTGTTTCCACTTTCCGGGCCAGTCCTCGCCGGATGATTGGAGACCTCGGGCGCGCAATCAGTCCATGGTCCACCAGAAGAGGCTTCACGTCAGACGAGCCTCCGCTGGCTCTTTATGGGAGGGTTGTAAACGAGTGAACGAGGCCTTCTTGCCCCTCGGCTGGCCGCAGGCTACGCTGGAGACATGACCGCCACACTTGCCATCGAGCTTCCGACCTGCCTGACCTTGCAGGGAAAGAGCCGCGCGGAGTTGGAACAGCGCAGCAAGTTTTTTCTGGCCTTGAAATACTTCGAGCTGGGGGAGATCACCTCCGGTCAGGCTGCCCATATGGCAGGCATGGGTCGCGTGGCGTTCTTGAACGAGGCCAGCAGAAGCGGCGTGGCAGTCATTGACATGGATGAGGAGGAAATGAAGCGGGAGTTCGCCCACGTCTGATTTTTTCCAGCGAACCGTTGTCTGCAACACCAGCCCGGTAATCTCACTTTGCAAAGCCGGGTTGGGGCATCTTCTTGCCGCACTGTTTCCAAAAGTGCTCACCACCACCGCGGTCGCAGCGGAGCTTCGAGCCAAAGATGTCGGGGACGCGGCGGGAATCGAGACGGTCTTGTCGAGCATCGAGATTCTGGCGACGCCGACGCTTGATCCGATGTTGGCCACTATTCTCGATCCCGGGGAGGCCTCGATTTTACAGCTCGCCAAAGAACAGCGCATTTCAGGCGTCCTAATGGACGAGCGGAGGGGGCGTCGCGTTGCGATGGATGTCTTCGGCTTCGAAGTGGCTGGCACCTGCGCCTTGCTGCTCCGGGCCAAAAAGATTTCGCTGATCCCCGAGGTCAGGGCGCCACTCGACCGCGTTATCGACAACGGACTCTTCATCAGCAGCCGGCTCCGCAACGAATGCCTGCGTCTGGCGGGGGAATGATCGCCTAGTGGTCCAGTGGCGTCGCAATGCGCGTTCCGAGTCTTTGGTGCAGCAGTGGGTGGGGCTCTTGCGTGTCTTGCTGACAGATTCAGAAAGGCTAAAAATATACGGGTAACCGACAACACCTGGCACCTCGACCAATATATGTCGATCGCACCCGTTGGCGTTGCGCGAAAGGTCAACATTCTTACTTATGATTATTTGTCTTGGTAATAATTTTCAGTCGTAGCCGACATTCATAGAAGACATCTTCACCGCTCCTATGCCCCCCACTCCCAAAACCATCCAAATCTTTCTTCCCGGCGGGGAGCCTCAGGGTATTCGTGTGGCCGAGATCACGACCCGTATCGTGCAGATCGTTGAGGTGCCCCGTAGCCTCATCGGTGATTTTCTCAAAATGCCTGAGAGCAGTCAGGTCGCTGTCTATTTTCTTTTTGGCAAGAGTGAGGAAACTGAGGAGCCACGTGTGTACATAGGGCAGACAGGCGATTTGCGCGGCCGACTCAAAGCACACGACAACCAGAAAGATTTTTGGGAACGGGCTGCTATCCTAATCTCTCGGACGAACAGTCTCACTCAGACCCACGCGCTCTTTTTGGAATGGCATTGTCTCCAAGCGGTGAGAAGTGCTGGCCGCTATGCGGACGAGAACGGGAACAGCGGCAGCAAACCGCATACCCCGGCGCCGCTGGAGGCCGATTGCCTCGAAATATACGAGACCGGCCATACCCTTCTTATGACACTCGGCTACCCTCTCTTCGCTCCCTTGGCGAAACCGGTGGTCGGGAAGGAGGCTGAGAATCTCTTTTATTGCACAGCTTCGGGCGCCGATGGACGAGGCCAATACACAGGCGAGGGCTTTGTCGTGCTTAAAGGGTCGAAGGGGCGTGTGAAGAGTGTTCCGTCGTTCGCGGGCTCCAGTTGGGATCAAGTGAGAGCACGGATGATTGAGGCCGGTGAGATGCGGCAAGAAGGCAACGCGCTCATCGTTGTTAAGGACCTTCTTGTTTCGAATCCAAGCAAGGCTGCTGCGCTACTGATGGGACGCAGCGCCAACGGTTGGACCGAATGGAAAACAAAGGACGGCAAGACGCTCGACGCAGTAAAGCGTCAGACCACCTGAGACTCCGTGCTTTTTGGCGGTTTTTATTCGAGGCTAAAGGGTATTGATTTGGTCAATTTTGCAGCGTTTTGAACTGGCATCGGAGCATCTCGCATTTGTGCTGGCCGAGTCAGCGCGGGATGAGGCAACACGCCAAAAGCGAGGACCTCTGTGTGGGGTGTGGTCCGATTACGAAGCCGGCCGACCACCGTAGATTTATCGTGGGTCAACGACGGTTGAGGCTGGAGTTTCCGCTAAAGTAGTGGCGAAATAGGGGTATGACATCAAATGTCCAATGCCTGCCTAACTTCGCCGTGGCGGCAACTGCTCCGTCCGGTTCGCTCACTGCCCCCGTTTCACCCGGAGCGGCAGTCCCCCCGATGCCACCCAAGGGTACCCGCTGGGGCGGGCGGGCAAAGGGCACACCGAACAAGGTGAACCAGTCGATCCGGGAGGCGATCCAGATGGCGTTTGAGCAGGTGGGGGGCGTGGAGTACCTAGTGCGGTTGGCGCAGGAGGATCCGAAGACGTTCGTGCCGCTGCTGATCAAGACGATGCCGCCGGAGCCGAAGGTGCCGCAGGAAGGCGGGCTGAACATCTACATCGACCTGACGTAGTCGGGAGGTCAGAGGGAAACAAGAGCACCTTCATAGGCCTATGTTCAGCGGCCAACAAGGAGTGCTCGAACGGGTGCGCGCCGACGGTTGCCGCACGTTCCGTTGGCTTGGCCGCTCTTTTCAAGGTGGACCGAAGTGGGACGTCGGAAGCTCCTAAAG
>JBILKV010000242.1:0-6199 GCA_044376515.1 Chthoniobacteraceae bacterium
GGTGGGGGAGGTGGGGGAGGGACTCATGGGAGGGGAGAAGGGGAAGGGAGAAGGGGAGAAGGGGAGGAAAGGTGGGCGGTGGCTGAACTCTGTGGCGCGATGCGGCCCGCTTTTAGGGTGGGAGTACGGGCGCTCGGCGACCAATACCGCCCACGGGAGGCTGTCAATCAACGCCAAAGTCTTCGTATGGCAGGGATCGGTTGGAGCGCTTTTGGGACGGGATTTTTCCGGTTGTATTCGCAATGCAGGCGGCTATGATCCCGCCCCCCCATCCCATGTTCCGCATCCCAACAGAGATGAAGGTCCTCACCGGGTCGGCCCATCGGGTGCTGGCCGAGCGGATCTGTGCCTACATCGGAGTGCCGCTTGGGGACGCCACGGTCACCTCTTTCCCCGACGGGGAAACTTTCGTTAAGATTAACGAGAACATCCGAGGCCGGGATGTCTTCATCGTTCAGCCGAGTTGTCCCCCGACCAATCAGAATCTCATGGAGATGCTGATCATGGTGGACGCCGTCCGCAGGGCGAGTGCCGCCCGGATCACCGCGGTCATTCCTTTTTTTGGTTATGCGCGTCAGGACAGGAAGGACCAACCGCGGGTGCCCATCACCGCAAAGCTGATCGCCAACCTGCTGACCGCAGCCGGGGTCAACAGGGTGCTCACGATGGATTTGCACGCCCAGCAGGTGGCCGGATTTTTTGACATCCCGGTGGATCACCTCTATGCGGCACCGGTGATTGTCCGGGAACTCAACCGGCGCGACTTTGAGCGGCCCGTTGTGGTCTCTCCGGATGTGGGCGGGCTGAAGATGGCCTCTTCCTATGCCGAGAACATGGGCGCGGGTCTGGCAATCGTGGCCAAGCGCCGGAAAAGCGCTACGGAGACCGAGGCGCTGAACGTGATTGGCGACGTGGAGGGCCACGATGTGATTCTCGTCGATGACCTGACTGAAACCGCCGGCACCTTGACCAGTGCGGCCAGAATCCTGAAGGAACGGGGGGCGAAACGGGTGATCGCCTGCGTCAGTCATGCGGTGATTTCCGACATTGGGCAGGAGCGTCTGCGCGACAGTGCGCTCGAGGAGTTAATCACGACCAACAGCGTTCCCGTCCGGGACGTCCCGGGCTTCACGGTGACCTCCCTGTGCATCTCCGAGCTTTTGGGAGAGGGGATGAAGCGGATTCACGACGACGAATCTGTCAGCTCGCTTTTCGAGATCAGCAAGAAAAACAAACACTAAAGCGTTTATGTCAAAGCAAGTTAAACTCTCGGCCCAGACCCGCTCGGGCGTCGGCCGCACCTCGGTCAAGAAACTCCGTGCCGCCGGTCAGGTGCCCGCCGTGATCTACGGTTCCACCCAGGCCTCTACGAACCTGTCGGTCGGCGCCCGTCAAATGCAGGAGATTCTCAACCACGCGACGGGCGAGCATTTCCTTGTGGAGCTTGAGATCGCCGACGGCGCTTCCGTTTCGCACAAACTCGCGCTGGTGCAAGAGGTGCAACATCATCCTGTGCGTTCGACTATCTTACACGTGGATTTCCATGCGGTTTCCGCCGACGAAAAACTGCACGCTGAAATTCCGGTGGAGACCGTGGGAGAACCCGTTGGTGTCAAAAACTTCGGCGGTCGCCTCGAGGTGCTCCTCCACTCGGTGGAAGTAGAGTGTCTGCCAAAGGACCTTCCCGAGGTGATCCGCGTGGATGTGTCCGCCATGAACATCGGCGAGGCAGTGCACCTGCGGGACCTTCACCTGCCCGAAGGGGTTAGTTTTCAAGGAGACGGCGAGCTGACGGTGCTGAGGATCGCGGGCACCGTCGCGACCGACGCTGGGGCCTCAGCCGAAGGACCTTCCCAACCGGAGGTGATCCGCGAGAAGAAAGCGGCCGACGCGGACAAGAAGTAGCCTCCTTCGTCACCCAGTTTTCGACAGCGCCGTCCCTCCGAGGTGGGACGGCGTTTGGTTTGTGGGGTGAAAGCGATGGAATGCACGGTTCGCGCAGACAAACGATCCGGCTTTAGATCTGTTGTTCGCGGGAGGGCAGAGGTTCAATTCTAGGATGAGCGTGTCTCAACTGCCGTACCGGCTGATTGTCGGCCTGGGAAATCCCGGGCGGGAATACGAGCGGACCCGACACAATGTGGGGTTCTTGTTGCTAGAGCGGCTGGCCATGGGAAAGGCAGAATGGCGAAGGGAGCGGGCGTGGAGCGCTCTGTTGGCAAAGCTGGACGGAGTGCTTCTGTGCAAGCCGCAGACCTACATGAATTTGAGCGGGAATGCCGTCGCCGCGGTGGCCGGATTTTTTCAGATTCCAGCGGCGCAAATCCTGGTGGTTTCGGATGACATGGCGCTTCCGCTGGGCAGGCTGAGGCTGCGTGCCGGGGGCTCGAGCGGGGGCCAGAAGGGTTTGAAAAGCATTGTGGAGGCGCTGGGCACCCCAGAGGTCGCCCGCCTGCGTTTGGGAATCGGTGGCGCAGCCCCCGAGGGGGCCGTCGGGCATGTTTTGGGGCAGTTTCGAAAGGACGAAATTCCGGCGCTCGAGGAGATGTTGGAGCGTGCGGAGGCGGCGGTGGGGGTGGCGCAGTCCCAAGGATTGGCTGCCGCCATGAACGCTTTTAATTGACCTGCCCCTGAACCGCCCCCCATAGTGTCCGACCAACTTTTTACTGTGATGAAGAACCGATACGAAGGACTGTTAATTCTCAATGTGCGGGGCAACGACGAAGGCGCCCGGGAGGTGATCGAGCGCTTGGAAGCCGAATTTAAAAAGGACGGGGCCGTGCTTGAGCAGGTCCAGAAGATGGGACACCGCCAGTTCACTTACGCTCCCGGCGATCTGAGCAGCGGGTTTTACGTGAACTTTGTGTTTCAGGCCGAGGCGGCTTTCATCCACAAAATGCAGACCAAACTGAAGTTGGACGAGCAGGTTTACCGCCAGCACTACCTGAAGCTCGCAACCGTCAAGGCGGCCTGAGCCGAATTTGATTGAGGGCGGTCTTCGCCGTTTCCAATCTGTCGCTTATCCCTCTTTTCCTATGGCAAATCTGAACAAAGTGATGTTAATCGGGAATCTCACTCGGGACCCCGAGGTGAAGTACCTCCCTAAGGGTGGGCCGGTTGCGGAGTTCGGGCTTGCGATGAACCGCTCCTACACACTCGACAACGGCGAGAAACGGGATGAAACGACGTTTGTTGACATTGTGATGTACAACAAACTAGCGGAGATTTCTGAAAAATATCTCAAGAAAGGCCGCTCGGTTTATGTCGAGGGAAGGTTGAAGCTCGACACTTGGGATGACAAACAGACTGGGCAGAAGCGGTCCCGACTGCGGATCATCGGAGAGGTCATGCAGATGCTCGGAGGCCGCGATGGATCTGGAGGCGGTTCCTCGGATCAGTCTTATTCGGGCGAATACGAGGATGCTGGGCGGCCCTTGCAGCGTCCTCCGGCGAGGCCTGCACCCCGTCCGACTGCCCCCAGCGACCCTGATCTGGATCCAACGGGCGACGAGATTCCTTTTTGATTTCCGCCAAAAGGTCTTTTTCTTGAAAGGGGCACCTGTCGGGTGCCCCTTTTCTTTTCGAAGCAAAACGCTGTTCGGGAGTGGCCCGCGGATGGAGGCGACGCCCCCGCTTCTCCGGACACCTCCCGCTCAAAAGCTGAGGGTGAATCCAGAGGAGCGAAGAGATGCGAGGCTGCGGGCGATGCCATCCTGCGTGTCTTTCAGGGGTTCGTACTCGATCAGAAAGGTGCCGTGGTAGCCGGTTCTCGTGAGGAGTGAGCCGAAGTCGATTCCATCGGTTGGGTCGCCTACGGCGGCGGCGAGCCAGCCTTCGCCGGAGCGGACCCAGTCCTTCAAATGGCAGTAGGTGATTCTGCCCGCGAGCAGGTCGACTGCGTAACGGGTGTCGGCCGGCTCGGCCGCGCGTACGTTGCCTGGGTCGTAGTTGAAGCCGATGCGCTCCGGTAATTCAGAGATGAGACGGGAAAGGGCGCCGCGGTCGGTGGTCGCCGTGTGCAGGTGGGCGGCCGAACCGTCCGCAAGCCAGCGGATGGCTCCGTGGGTTTCAATCGCCATGGTGAGGCCCAACGCTTCGAGTTCGCGGTCGCATGCGATAAGCGCGGAAATCAGTTGCTGCCAGAGCGCCTCGTTCATTGCCGAAAGGGGAGTAAAGCCGGCAAAAAACCGCACCTGTTTGGCGCCGCATAGGGCGGCCGCCCTCGATTGGGCGATGGCTTTCCGCACCTGCGCCTCGTGGAGTTCTGACGTGGCCAGAGTGAAGTCGTTCTCGATGCAGCAGCCCGGGGTGGCAAGCCCCCAGTCTGCCGCCAGTGCGCGAAACCCGGCGATATCCTCCGGAGTAGGCTCCTCCGGAAGTCGGCCGGGTTGGCCGCCGCCGATGCCGAACTCGAGTTCACGGAAGCCAAAACCGGCCGCGATCTCGAAATGCTTTTGCAGGGGCAGGTTGCGGAATCCCCACTCCCCGCAGCCCACCTTGAGGACGGTGCCGGCAGGGGCGTTCGGAGCGTGTGCCGCTGCTGTGGACGAAGTCTGATCCAACATCGTGCCCGGAGGGGGAAGAGAGTTTTCGGAGTGGGTTGGAAGTTCGGCAGAAAGCGTCGCAAAAGACTGCTTCCCAGAGTGAAACCGCCTCGGACGCGGCCTTCCGTGTCCGTCACTGCTGCAAATCAGGCCGGGGCGTTCCCGGTTGCGACACGCAGTCTAGCGCTGGTTCCGCAAACGCGATGCAAGCAGTAGGGAACCAACGAGCAGCGTTGCGGCGACAACCGTGGGGTCGAAGGAGTTGAGTGCGCTCGGAGTGCCGGAATGGAGGTGCAGCGCGGACGCCGCGTGTCCGGGATGGGCGGAGGCGAACGATGGCGCGAGGGCGAGGACGGCGAGCAGGAGACGCTTCAGCTTCATAAGGCTCAGAGAGTGCGGCGGGCCGGCCCGTTGGGCAAGCGGGATGAGGTCTGGCGGTACGTTTTTGCGGCATGCTGTAAAGCCCGCGTGGGACCGCATTCCCCGCGGGCTTTCTGAGCGTCCGAGCTTGCCCGAGTCAGACCGTCCAACCCTCCCGGGGGGATTCAGCGTTCGAGCGGTTTGAGCCGTATCCGGCGGTACTCCATCTGGCCGCGGTCGCCCTCCAGTCCGATCGGGCCGGTGGCGGGTACTTTCATGTCCTCGGTGAGCAACTCCCCGTTGCACTCGGCACGTGCGACGCCGCTGCGGACGGTGACAACCAATTCATTCCAGTCTTGGGGCTTGTAGTTTTTGAGGTCCTTGTAGGGGCCTGCCAGGGCGTAGTCCCGGCACTGCAGTTGGGGTTGCCGGATGAAGACGCCGCTATCGGCGTTGGGCGTGGCACGGAACTCGAGCTTGAGGATGAAATCAGTGTCGAATTCGCGGACGGTGGAAAGTTGCTGAATTCTGCGGCCTTCCGGGGGCGTGGTCACCACGAGGCGCCCGTTGATCGCCCGGTAACGGCCGTCGTTGCTCGCGGTCTTGCCGTCAAAGGTGATCGCCTCCGGGATTTCGACAAACACCGGGGCGTCGGGTTTCGGGTTGGGATTGGCCGGTTGTTTGCGCGGGGGCGTCGCACGGAAGCCCCAGCCGGTCAGATCGCGTCCGTTGAACAGGCTGATGAAACCGGCTTCCAGTTCAAAGGAGTCTGCGGTGTTGTCGAGAAAACCGAGGGTGGCGAATATGGGGCGGATTCCCGAAGCCCAGCGGGCATAGCCGTCCGGATTGAGGTGCAGCAGGTCAGGGAACCAGGCGCCGTTGGCGTTGCCATCCGGGTTTGCGAACAGGGTCCAGGTGTCCACGACGGTGACCTGCGAGTCGCCGCGGACGGTGTTTTCATAGAGCGCGTTGACCGCCTTGATCGCCTCGCTGGGGCGCTTTTTTTCGGGGCTGCTTGGAAAGACGCGGCACAGGACCACGGGAACCTTCGGGTTGTGCGCCTTGATTGCGGAAAAGATTTTTTCGAAGTTGCGGCCGATCGCGTCGGCCGGGACGCCGACCTCAATATCGTTGGTGCCCAACAGCAGGACGATGCCTTTCGGATTGAGCGAAAGTACGTCCTCCTGAAACCGGATGAGCATGCCACGCGTGGTGTCCCCGCCGATTCCGCGGTTGGCGAGCTTCATGCCCGGGAAGAGCCCTTTGAAGTCCGCCCCCCAGCCTTGGGTGATGGA
>JBILKV010000243.1:0-6172 GCA_044376515.1 Chthoniobacteraceae bacterium
CGTTTTTGGGATTCCGCTGGTTATTGGAGGGTTTGTGCTGGCCGGAGGGAAACCCAATGTCGGGAAAATTGCGATCGATCTCGTCGTCTGCCATCAGGAACGAGGCCACCCGTGCGGAAGCGGTCTGGAAGGCGCGGGCGAGCATCTCGAACATCAACCGCAAGCAGTGCGTGTGGCTTGCAGGGATTCCCCGAGGCGCGGCGCTCGACGGGGGCCTTGGGATGCCGAAACGCTCCGCTGACTGGATCCGTTTCTGAATCTCGCGAACCCCGGTGAGATATTCGTCGAGCCTGCGCTGGTCGCTCCTGCCCAATTCTTTCTTAAGTGCCATGGCATCCCGCATGATGAGATACAGCCGCGAGTGTTCCCCGGCCTTGTGCCGTTCGACCGCACACTCGGGATTTGCGGCTGCCCCTTTTCCGAAAAGGGTCTCGAACGCCCAGCGGGTATTGGACTCGTTCGCCACGGGCTGCGTCTCGGAACTTCAGGAGAGATTAAACTGGCAGGCGCGGGAATAGCCCGAGTCGCAACTGCCGGACTGGCGCACCGCGTCGAAGGAAACCCCCAGAGTGAAGAACCACGTCAGAAACTCCTGATGCCGCTGGGCAATCTGGTCGGCCGAGACGCCCGCCCGGATCACATTGCCTGCTGCCTTCCTTGGGCGCGTCCCCGTGAGGATGGTGGCCGTGGCGCGGGCATGAATCCCTTCGCTGTCTCCTTCCGCCAGTAACCGTGCTGGTGTTTCAAACCCGACACCACTTGAGGATACGACTGGAACTCCTCAAGCGGCCCCATGGTCTCGTCGAGCTCGAAAGTGCTGTACCTGCCCGTGCAGGGATTCCACCGGTCCATGATTTTGGTATTTGGGGTTTACAGAAAAGCCAAGTAGAGAGGGTTTCCGTCGGGAGCCAATCCCATCGCGTTTGCAGTGACCGCAGCGCTGCCCGATCGGAGCGATGTGCAACACACAATTCCGCGGTTTATAAACGAGGAACTTAGAGTGGTTTTCAAAAGCCTTCCCCAGACTTCTCGTGACATGCTAGTCTCCGAGTCCGACCGATCAAAGTTCTCTCCCCCTCGTTTGGATCATCGACAACTCGTCATATCATTGCCATTCTGAGAGACAGGTTCTGATTGAGATACGAAAAAAAGTTACCCCGAAGACGAGACAGGATTTAACGTGCAACATCAGCGACCACCGGAAAAAATGAAAACGTCTCTTGAACTGATAGACAGGATTTCTGGTTTAATGAAGGACTTGAACGAGACCCTTCAGGATCCTTTCTTTGAAGCCTGGGCCTTTTCAAAGAAGCAGAAAATGGAGGATAAGCTCAAGCGATTGTCTCTGGGACGCGCCGGAATGGTTTATCTTGGGGCTCACCTGCATGCAGCTGAATCGTTGGATTCGAGACGCAAGTTTGTGAACCTTCCCGAGAATTTTTTGCTCGATCCACCAAAAGACCTGCCTGAAAATAGCGTTTTTCTGCTATTGAACAACGACATTGCAAAACATCTGCCCCAATACTTGGAGTTTTACAATAACAACAGCAGCGCCATTTTTGTGGTCTGGGACTGGGATTCCCAGCACTGGATTCAAATGAGTTCCATCCTTGCAATGAACTCAGATTTTTATATTTCGGCAACTTCCGAAAATGCGTTTTTATTGTCCCAGTTTACACCCTACGTACTCGGTCCGGTTTTTGTCGGTGTGCACCAATGGTCCCGGTCTTTCTTAGCGAAACAAATCGATATATTTTTGGAGGAGAGACTTGATTCGCCCCTCGGGGCGCATGTGTTCTATGGGAATTATCCGCGAAGAAACCGGGCGATCGCGACTGTAACGTCGACTTATCCAACTGTCGGATTTGTGAGTAACGATTACAAAGATCGTTCTGCAGTCGAAAATTTGAGGGAATGGGCCCGCCACAAAACGCATTGGATTATGCCAGTTTTGGGCGGTGTTCCCATTCGGGTATATAATGCGCTGATCACGGGTGGTATTCCGATACTTCCGTCCTTCTACAAAAATCTACCGGAAGTTCAAATGCTGGGTGATGCTCCTGTTTATTACGAGTTGGGGGATCTGTTGGAGCCCAAAACGATCAACCAGCTTGCCTTGCAAAAGTTCGACAGTTCCGGGGGGAGCGGGCTGGTTGAGCGCGTCTGTCAGGCGATGGAACGCCACCACATCGACCGTCGCTGCGACGAAATTCTCAATGCGGTTGAAATCGCGGTCGCGAAGATACGGGACGGGGATCGCAGTCACGATCTCGGGTACCTTGGCATCCGTTGATTAATCGGGATGAGCCAGCCAGAACTTTCGCGGTGCGAGGAATCTTTGGGGAGGTTGGAAGCCCAGGCCACGCTGTTCGCGTCCAAAATCTCACGGGTTGCGTTGCATGGAATCAAGATTCAAGCAAAGCCACGTCACAGATTTCGGGTGAATGTGTGGCGCAATCATTCAATCGAGGGATTGCTCGTGCTAGCCGAACCTTTTTTGAAGTTCGCCCGGATGGAGGCAAACTTTCAGCTCAGTGACTACGACGACGCGCTCTTGTTTGCCAATTATGAACCGGCGGACGTGGAGTTGCTCTGGCTTGACAGCGACCGGTACCTTTCTGCGGCGAATTCAGGGGCGACTCTCTTGGAATGGATTTCATGGCTGGGGGAGCGCATTTTGGATTTGAGGCAACGGAGCACCGCGCCAATTATTATTGCGTGCTGGGTGGGTGCCATCCACGGGGAAAGCAATGCGGTTCAATTGTTGGCGGACTCTCTGCCGGGTGTCTATTTCGCGGATCTATGGGCAGCTTGCGAGGAATCGGGGGTTGGTCTGATCGATTTGCGCTCCGCCGCTGTGGTGGGGTCTCCGATTGGAAATGCGGCTCAACCGGTGTTGGCTCGCAAACTGGTGTGCCACTGGCTTGCTGCGGCAGTTTTGCCACAGATCAAGACGGTCGCAGTCGATCTGGATCACACCCTTTACCAGGGTGTCCTCGGCGAGGATGGAATCGAGGGAGTGGTCCTCTCGGTTGAACACCGGAATTTGCAGGCGCTGCTCAAGCAACTTGCCTCGCGGGGGGTTTTTCTGGCCCTCGTGTCGCGAAATCAACGCGGTGATGTCGATGAACTTTTTGCAAGCCGAGAGGATTTCCCTCTGAAATTGTGCGACTTCGCCTCCGTGGAGGTTTCGTGGGATCCGAAGTGCGAGGCGCTGCGGCGGGTCTCAGCCACGACGAGGGTTGGGCTGGACACCATCTTGTTCGTTGATGACAACCCCGGAGAGTTGGCGGCAGTCGTCGGAGTATTGGATTCCATTCAAGTGGTCCTCGGGTCCCCGGATGCCTCGATCACCGGGCGGGCGATCATGTTCTATCCGGGGCTTTGGCGATGGCGGACGGACATGGATGACGTCAAACGCCTTGAAGATCTGAGGTCCAACAGCGAACGCATTGCGCTCAAATCTGTTTACGGTGAGAGCATCGATTATTTCCGGAGTCTGAACATCTGTGTCACTATCCAGTACAACGCCTTGGATCGGATTGCCAGAGCAGCGGATCTTTCTGCAAAAACCAATCAGTTCAACCTTTCAATGCGAAGGTTCAATGAGGCTGAGTTGGCTGAAAAGAGACTGCCCCTTGCTAGCTTCGCGACGATTAAAATGACGGACAGGCTTTCAGATAGCGGGGTCATTGGTCTCGTGGTCGCCGAACTCCGGGACGGAGCCCTTCAAATTCAGGAGCTGTGCATCAGCTGCAGGGCTCTGGGCCGGCACATGGAGGACAGCATCATATTTTCTGCAATTTCAGGCATGCCCCAGTTTGGCGCCTGTGACCGAATCGTGTTCAGCGTGCGTCATGCGCCAAGAAACAAGCCCGCCCTGGATTGGCTTACAAAAATCCTGGAATTGAGCGAGACACCGCGGGAGGGTGAGTATAGTTTACCGGCGTCCGCTGTCACTCGGTTCACGATGAACTGCGGGGTCCAAGTTATCTACGAAGGTGCACCAGATGAATCGACCCGAAATAAGGAACCAAGTTCTTGAGGTGATTTCCTTGGCGCTCGGTCAAAGTTTGCCAGCCGGCGTGGAGATATGTAGGAAGTCCACGGTGGCGTGGGATTCGTTGAAGCACGTGGAGATCATGTTTGCTTTGGAAGATCAGTTTTCCATCGCCTTCACAGAGGAGGAACTCGTCGGGCTTGGGGACGTGACGAGCATTGTCGAAGCCATCGTTGAGAAAAATGCGACATGACATAGTTGTCGAGGGGTACGGTTTTCGCCTCCGACCGATACAGGATCAAGACGCGCCGTTCATTTTGAGCCTCCGGCAGGACTCCGAGCTTGGAAGGCACCTCCACCCCACCCCGGGTGGAGTCGAAGGTCAGGTGGCCTGGCTGCAGAATTACTATGCGCGTCCCGGTGACTATTATTTCGTTATTGAACGGCGGACCTGTCGGACGCCTGAGGGGGTGATCTCCATCTACGACATTCATTCGGGGGGGGCGTCGGGCGAGTGGGGGCGTTGGATCCTAAAAAAGGGGTCTCTCGCGGCCGTGGAGAGTGCATGGATGATTTACAGGTGCGGCCTCGATGTTCTCGGGCTCTCGGATGTGTACTGTCGGACGCTGGCAGACAATGCCAGCGTGGTTTCCTTCCATGACTCTTGCGGTCCAAGCGCTAGGCGAGTCATCGCCAACTATTTCAATATCAACAACCAACTCTTTGATGCGGTCGAGCACAGGCTTAACCGGGCGGACTGGCCGGCATTTGCTCCGCGTTTAGACCGTTTGGCGATGCTTACCTCCCGTAGAATTGCCCATGATTGAGGTTCCCCACCCCGCCATCCTTCCTGCCGGCTTTGAATTCCATCATGTTGGTTATGCCACCAATTCCGTGGAAAACGAGGAGGCTTCGTTTCGTTTCCTTGGCTACAAAACTGAGGGACCGGTGTTTACCGATCAAGTCCAAGGGGTTTCCGGTGTTTTCATGACCGGACCGGGGCCGAGAGTTGAAATTTTGGAAAATTTGCCGGGGCGCCTGACCTTGAGCCCGTGGCTCCGCTCGGGCTCACGCTTTTATCATTTTGCGTACTGGGTTGACTCGCTTCTGCATGCGGTGGAGTGGTCGCGTGGTAACCGCGCCAAACTCCTTGCTGTCCCCGAACCGGCGCCAGCGTTTGGGGGGAGGCGGATTGCCTTTGTGATTTTCCGCGGTGGGCTGATGCTTGAGTTCATCGAACGCAACCTGCCTGTTAATCAGTCCTGAACCAGTTTATGCATTCAAAAAATACGGATGAAATGGCGAGCCTGGAAGGCATCGCGCGCCGTTCCCTCTATGCGGCTGGGCCGAGTTCCGCGATGGTCAGGTATTCTTTTCGTGTGGCATCGCGCTTCCTAGTGGGCGAAAGCATCCTCGAGATGGGCCCAGCCGAAGGAATCATGACCGAATTACTTGTGCAAACAGGCAAGCGGCTTGTTTCGGTGGAGGGGTCGGCTTTGTTTTGTTCGAGATTGGCGGCCGCCTTTCCGCAGATTGAGGTCGTTAACGCCCTTTTCGAGGAGTTCGAGCCACGCCAAACCTTTGACAACATTGTGCTAGGCCACGTGCTTGAGCATGTGGATGATCCGGCAGCCATTTTGGGACGGGTTCGCGAGTGGTTGACCCCCGGAATCGGGCGCGTGTTTGCGGCTGTTCCGAACGCGCGGTCACTCCACCGCCAGGCGGCGGTGCTCCTCGGCTTGCTTCCGCAAGAGGACGCCCTCAACGAAATGGACATTCACCATGGCCACCGCCGGGTTTTCAATCCGGAATCATTTCGAAATGTATTCCTAAATTCAGGCCTGTCCGTGGATGTTTTTGGTGGGTACTGGATGAAGCCTGTATCCAACAAACAGATTGAGGAGTCCTGGACCCCGGAAATGTTGGAAGCGTTCATGCAGTTGGGGGAGCGTTATCCGGATATTGCCGCTGAGATCTATGTGGTCGCAAGCAACAGGAGCGGAGCCAGATAATGTCCATCGCAGACTGTAAAATCCTGAATCTCCCGAAAATTCAAGATCCCCGGGGGAACCTGACTTTCATTGAATCGCGGAACCAAATTCCGTTTTCGATCGAGCGGGTATACTACCTGTACGACGTACCTGGCGGTTCCGAGCGCGGGGGACACGCGCA
>JBILKV010000244.1:0-6160 GCA_044376515.1 Chthoniobacteraceae bacterium
AGAGACTGGTACTGACTTCATGCCGGCGAATTCAGCAGTTTTCGGAATTTATTGCAACTGATTTGCAATGGAATGCGCCCAGAAATCCTCAAGCGCGCGGAAACCAAATTTTTTTCGTACAAAGTACTTGAAGTCAGCATTTTGCATTTTCCAAACCAGAGGACAAATCACCCCGGTTCCGTGCAGATGCAAAATAAAAACATTATCCAAAACTCCGACATGGAGGAAACATGACGGCCCCCACGGGCAACCGCGGAGGGCCCAGACAGCATCTCCGGGGAACACTGCGCCCCCCCGTTTCCCCCTCTCCGCGACTCGCCGGAAACTTTGTTTTTCAAGCTGCTTGGGGGTTGATTTGGAAAGGGTCTCCGAGCCCCTTCACGCGCCTCTTTTTGTGAGGTCAAGACAGGGCTTGTGCGCACACCGCCCCATCCTCCCCCGAAACATCTGCCTCATCTGTTCCTTCTGCGGATCCCTTCCCGCATCCGGACTGCGGCGTCAACCCGCGGCCACCCCGTGTTCACCCAGATTCGCCGACTGGTACAATCCGGCGTAGAAGCCGCCCCGCTTGACCAGATCCGGCCCGCGGCCCTCCTCAACCACCCCTCCGGGGCCGAGCACGACGATCTTGTCGACGTTATGGATGGTGGCAATGCGGTGGGTGATGATCAGGGTGGTGCGCCCCTCCATGAGTTCCTCGATGGTCTGCATGATTGCCGATTCCGTGGTGGGATCGAGGGCGGAAGTGGGTTCGTCGAGCAGGAGGATGGGCGCGTTCTTAAGAAAGGCCCGAGCGATCCCGATCCGCTGCCTCTGACCGACAGAGAGGTGGCTGCCGCGCTCGCCCACCTGCGAGGCATAACCCTCCGGCATGGCCATAATAAAGTCGTGGGCCTGGGCTCGTTTGGCGGCCTCCATAATCTCCGCCTCTGTGGCGTCGGCGCGGCCATAGGCGATGTTCTCACGGACCGTGGTTGAAAAAAGCAGCGTGTCCTGGAGCACGATGGAGATCTGGGAGCGGAGCGACTTCTTGGTGATGTCCTTGAGGTCGACGCCATCGAGCAGGATGCGGCCTTCGTCGGGATCGTAAAACCGGGGCACGAGGGAAAGGAGTGTGCTCTTCCCCGCGCCCGTGGCCCCGACAAAGGCAACGGTCTGACCGGGTTCGATTCGCAGATTGACTCCTGAAATGATGCGCCGCTCGGGCTGGTAACCGAAGGCGACGTTCTCGCAGACGATCTCGCCCCGGGTGGAGGTGATGTCGGGTGCACCGGCTTTGTCGGCAACGTCATCGGCCTGATCCAACACCTCGAAACAGCGGCGCGCCGCCCCTGCGGCACGCTCAAGATCCCAGCCGACCGAGGTGATCGAGTCGATGGGTTGGTAGAGGGAGTTCATGTACTGGGTGATGGTCATCAGACTCATGACCGAGAGGGTGCCGCCAAGCACGTGGAGGCCGCCCAACCAGCAGACGAGCGCCATACTGGTCATCAGCAGCGCGGCGGTCAGCATCGAACTGTACATGGACGTAAACTGCATGCGCACCTTCGCCTCCAAACTCTGGTTGGCGGACTGGGAGAACTGCTGGATCTCATGCTGCTCGCGGCCGAAGGCCTGCACCATGCGGATGGAGCTGAGCCCTTCCTGCGCGAGGCTGAGGACGGAGCTTTCACGTTCGGAAATACGGGTGGCCTGATCACGGATGCGCTGGGCGAAGATCCGGAAGGTGATCACCATGAACGGGATGACGGCCATCGCCAGGAGGGTCAGCTTGACGTCCAAAGCCCACATCGCCAGAACGTAGCCCGCCAGATCCTTGAAGGACTGAAACAGAAAGATGAACTTGGAATAAAAAGCCTCCAACGACTGGGAGTCGTAGGCGACGCGGAAGGTGGAATCGCCGCTGCGGCGGGCGTCGTGGTACTTGAGGGGCAGCGAATGGAGGTAGCTGTACAAATCCACCCGGAGCGACAACAGTCCCTGGAGTCCCACCCGGTAGTACATCATCTGGGAGACGACGTTGATCCAAGCCGAGAGCAGGTGGAGGACGACGATCGACAGGCTACAACCGGCCACAATCTGCGGGAGGTTCCAGGGCTTGAGCGAAAACTCGAATAAATCCCCAAACTTCAGAACGAGACCGTGTTCAGCTTTTCCGATGGAGGGCAGTACCTCGGCCAGCAGAAAGGCCACGGGAATCGGCTTCAGCAGACTGAAGGGAGTCTGGATGATGGTCAAAATTGTCGCGAGCAGCGTCGGGCGCCAGTATCTGAGGTAGTAGGCGAAGACTCTGAGATAGATGGCGAACATAAAGGGGCGGGACGCGGCGGCGGCTTAGCAGAGCCCGAAAACCGCCCGAGTGCAAGCCGCCCACTCTTCGTCCCCCCCCGTGGAAACCGCCGGGGTGCATGGCCCATCCATTGGCCGGGATCCGGATCCAAGGGCGCTTGCCGCTCACGCTGGGGAGGCGGCGGATCCGCAGTCCCGACGCCGTCACGCGCTTATCTGGGTGCGGGAACCCGTTCGATAAAAGACGCTTCGAGGGAAGCGTTTCCCTGCACCTGCCAGTGACCGGGAACAAACACCTGTTCCTCCCGCCGCGTTTCGGTCGGCTCGCAGGGTTTCTTTGCGGGTTTCCCCTGCTGCTTAGCTTCCTCGTACTCCTTGAGTTTCTCGCGGTATTCTTTTTTGTCCTGCTCGGTGGGCTGGATTCTTTCGGTCTTGGTGACCGTGGTGGGAGCCGCCCAGTTGCGGATATCCCACCACTGCAGTTTGTGAACCACCACCGCGTCAGCCCCCACGCGGTGCGCGTTGTATTGAAGCGCTTCCAAAATCAGCCGGAAATCAGCGCTGATGCTAAAGGTGCCCAACACCCGGCTCCCGAGCGGCATTTGTTCCAGAACCGGGACCGGCTGCGACGGTCCGGTCGAGGTCCCCCAGGGTGTTTTCCTCTCGCGTATTGGGGTGTAGCAAGTCTCGCTGGCCTTGAGCAGGGTGGCCGGGTCGTTCCCCTGCCAAAGCGAACAGGAGGTCATTCCAGTCAAGGCAAGCAGCGCGGCAAGCCAACGGATCCCGGCTGGGTGAGCGCACCTCTGCGGAGCTATCGAATCCAGTCCGAACATTGGAAATGGCAATTGAAACCCGGTATCCACCGCCCCGGGCCCGGCCTGTTTCAGCCCTGCTTTCCCTCCCGTCGAAAGACAAGCGGTGGCCGCGAGGAGAGTCCCTGCGCGTAGTCGGTGAAAGCTTTCGCGACAACCCACGAGACGCTCCGGCCCTCCCTGGCGGCAACGTCAACCACCGCCGCCTTTAAGCTGCTGTCGATGGCGAGGTTGAGTTTGACGCGTTTGGGTTTGGAGGACTTTTCCATGCACTTTTCATGCGCGAGTTTCCAACCGCCTGCGACCGTAATTTTTTGGAACAAACCGAATCCACTGCGAGCGAAAGCCCCCAGCGATTGATCTGCTCCTCAGGTTGCCGGCCGCCGACGAACGCCGACGAACGCCGGCGCCCCGAAGCGTCTGAGGCTGCCTAAGAAAGGCAGTTTCACGGATTTCGGAGCATGTCCACTCCGAGTCCAAATCGTTTAGTCTTGTATCTCGAGGCACCGCCGATTGTTGATGGGGCACCACCCATGGAAACGACCATTCAAAATCTTGGAGAGTGCCAGTTCGTTTCCCCCCTGACCCACGTCTCCTTCGAAGTCAGTTTCCGTTCCGACTCGGACCGGGTCCTCTTCGACCACACCGCCACCGAACCGCCCGTCGCAAAACCCACGGAAAAAGCCGTCACCTTCGAACTGGCGGGTCCGCGGGAAAGGCTCTTTTTCGACCCTAGCAAAACAACGGCCGCCATCGTCACCTGCGGGGGACTGTGCCCTGGCCTCAACGACATCATCCGCGGCATTGTCACCCAGTGTCATACGCGCTATGGGATTACGCGGACCTACGGGTTCCGCTACGGCTACCAGGGATTGATCGCCCGCCACGGCTTCACTCCGATGACACTCCGCCCGGAGTCGGTCGCACAGATCCATAACTTCGGCGGCTCGGTACTTGGCGCCTCCCGGGGCCACCAGGACGTCGGCGAGATGGTGGACCTCCTCGAAGAGATGAAGGTCGACATTTTCTTTGTCGTCGGCGGGGACGGGACCCTCAAGGGCGCCTCAGCCATCGCCGAGGAATGCAGCAGGCGCGGGCTCAAAAAGTCGATCGTGGGCATCCCCAAGACCATCGACAACGACATCATGTACCTGGACAAAAGCTTCGGCTTTGAAACGGCCTTTGCGATGGCTGTCCAGTCCGTGCGTTCGGCCTACATCGAGGCCACTGGATCACACAACGGGATCGGCCTGCTCAAGCTCATGGGGCGGGACTCCGGGTTCATCGCCTGTTACGCGGCACTCGCCGGGAGCAACGTAGACTTCGTCCTCATCCCGGAGGTCCATTTCGAGCTGGAAGGTTCCGGAGGCCTGCTGGAGGCACTCCACTACCGGGTGGCCAAGCGCAAGAGCGCCGTCGTCGTCGTCGCCGAAGGGGCGGGCCAGCACCTGATGAACACCGATGCCGCCACCGATGCCAGCGGCAACAAGGTATACGGCGACATCGGACTCTTCCTCCGCGACCGGATCACCGCCTCCTTCAAGGACCGGCGGGTCGGGGCCAGTGTCAAATACATCGACCCAAGTTATTTGGTGCGGAGCGTTCCGGCCAACCCGCAGGACAACGTGTACTGTTCGCTTTTGGCCCAAAACGCGGTCCACGCCGCGATGGCCGGGAAGACAAGCATGCTGGTGGGCCGCTGGCACGGGGCCTTCGTGCATCTGCCCCTCGACATGGTCACGCACGGACGCCGCAAGGTGGATCCGCACGGTTCCCTCTGGAATTCGGTGCTCGAAAGCACCGGCCAACCGGCTCGTCTCTACTAAGGCGCCTGCACCAAGGCGCCTCTGCATGGGGGCGGTCGGAGCAACGTCCGCCGGACCCGCCCCAAGGGCGAACCGCGATTGGAAGCAAGCGCCGCCTTGCGGAAGGCTGCCGGGGGGTGCATCATCCTTCGCCCTATGACACTCACGGAAAAAGTCCTGGCCCGCGCCTCCGGAAAGACCCACGTGCAACCCGGCGACAACGTCTGGGTGAACGTCGACGTCCTCATGACCCATGATGTTTGCGGCCCGGGTACCATCGGCGTCTTCAAGCGTGAGTTCGGCAAGGACGCGAAGGTTTGGGACCGCAACCGCGTGGTCATTATCCCGGATCACTACATTTTCACGGCCGACAGCATGTCCAACCGCAACGTGGACATCTTGAGGGACTTCGTACGGGAACAAGACCTGCCCTACTTTTACGACGTGATCGACGACCCCGCCGGCAACTGGAAGTTCGACGCCTCGCGGGGGCAGCTTCAGAAGCAGTACGGATCGCGCTACACGGGGGTGTGCCACACCACTCTCCCTTGGAAGGGACACACCCGGCCCGGGGAAATCCTGTTTGGGACCGATTCGCACACCTGCATGGCGGGGGCGTTCAACCAGTTTGCCACCGGCATCGGCAACACGGATGCAGGGTTCATCCTGGGGACCGGCAAGCTCCTTATCAAGGTGCCGGAGACCATGCGTTTTTATCTGGAGGGGCAGCTGCCTCCCGGGGTCATGGCCAAGGACGTGATCCTGCACGTGATCGGAGAGATCGGTTTCGACGGGGCCACCTACCGCGCCATGCAATGGGAGGGCCCGGGCGTCCACGGCATGAGCATGGACGACCGCATGACCATCGCCAACATGGCCATCGAGGCTGGCGGCAAAAACGGGATCTTCCCCTGCGACCAGAAGACTCTTGACTACGTCCGGGAGCGGGTGGAGGAAAACGGCACCAAGAACGCCTTCGAGCCTGTGGAAATTGACCGGGAGCAGTCCTTCTTCTACGACAAGGTGTTCGACCTCTCCAAACTGGAGCCGACCGTGGCTTGCCATCCCGATCCCGGCAACCGCAAGACCGCCAAGGAACTCGAGCACGTCTCCCTCGACCGGGCCTACATCGGCTCCTGCACCGGCGGAAAGACGAGCGACTTTCTGGCCTTCGCCGAGGTGGTGCGCGGCAAGACAGTCAAAATCGACACTTTCGGAGTGCCTGCAACCACCAAGGTCGTGCAGGAGCTCAAG
>JBILKV010000245.1:0-6152 GCA_044376515.1 Chthoniobacteraceae bacterium
AGCTTCGCCACCTACTTTTGTCAGTCCTCCTCGCGCTCCCTGTCTGCCCACCGGTGCAGGCTGCCGATGCGGCACCCAAACTGAACATTCTCGTGTTTGGAGCGCATCCCGATGACGCGGAATACAAGGCGGGCGGAACCGCCGCCAAATGGGCCAAGCTCGGACACCGGGTCAAACTCGTCTCGGTCACCAATGGCGACGTGGGACATTGGCAATCCTCAGGCGGAGCGCTTGCGCAGAGGCGTCTGGCCGAGGTGCGAAAAACCGATGCTCTGCTTGGGGTTGAAACCCAGGTGCTTGACATCCATGACGGGGAGTTGGTCCCGACCTTGGAGAATCGCCAGAAGATCATCCGGGTCATTCGTGAATGGAAGGCCGACATCGTCATCGCGCATCGCCCGTGGGACTACCATCCCGACCATCGGTACGTCGGGGTGCTCATGCAGGACGCAGCCTTCATGGTCACGGTGCCCTTCGTGTGCAGCGACGTTCCGCCCCTTCAACTCAACCCCCTGTTTCTCTATTCGAGCGACGGGTTCAAAAAACCATATCCCTTTCAGGCCGACATCGCCGTGGCCATCGACGATGTTTTTGAGCAAAAGGTCAACGCCATCCATGAAATGCCCTCGCAGCACTACGAGGGCGGTGCCAGTGGTAGCGAGGAGTACGTGCGGAAGGTGCCCCCGGCCCCCGACGAAAGTGGGCGTCGTGCGTGGCTGCGCGAGTTGTGGAACCGACGTCAAAGCGCCGAGGCTAACCGGTTTCGGGAGGTCCTCACCAAGTGGTACGGCCCGGAAAAGGCGGCGGCCATCCGTTACGCTGAGGCGTTTGAAATCTGCGAGTACGGCCGTCAACCGACGCCGCAGGAGGTCCGGCAACTGTTTCCGTTTTTTACACAGTAGCGCGGACTCCGACGGGATGCCCCCGGGTGGCGGTTTGGGTACGTCTGGCGAGCGGTGCTGTTTTGAGGCGTGAGCCGCCCTTTGAGCTGAAGGTTGGACGTGACTGGGGGCGTGTTTTTTGGCAAGCCCCCGCTGTCACGCGGCGTGTTGTCCGCCACTGTCGTCCGGCGGTTCGAACCGGTGTCCCTCCCAAGAACTATGGTATCTCCTCGCTACTTCAAAGGGGCTCTGCACGGGGCCGTCGCGTGTCTGGTTTTCCGGCATTCGAGCCTCGCCGCGCCCAAGCCGCCCGAACCGCCGCCCTTCAGTCGTCCCAAACCGCCCCCGGCGCAGGTTTCTTCTTCCGAGGCAAACATCCCTCTGCCGCCGCCCCCGGTAACCTCCCAAAAGCGGCAGGAGAAAAAGAATCCGCCGCAGCCGCCTGTGATGCTCACCAAGATCCGAAGCGAGGATCAGGAGGACTGGGCACGCACACCCAACGACCTAAAGGGACTTCTAGAGAGCCTCAGCGGCGAGTTGAACGTCAATTTTTCCAGCAACGTTAAGACCTTTGGTGAGGTCAGCACCAAGGCGGGCGAAAATCCAGTGCTCTACCGATCCGGGTACAAGGCGTTCGCGCTCAATCCGGAGGAGGTGGCACGCCTGCGCGAGTACGTGCTCGGCGGCGGCACCATCATTTTCAACTCGCTGGTGGGCAATCCGGATGCCTGCCAGTCCGCCCTGCGGGCGGCGCGTCTGCTCCTGCCGGAGCGCCAACTCTACCGGTTGCGGATGGATCATCCCGTGTTCCGGAGCTTTCACACCACCGACAAGGTTGCGTACCGGGAACGCATGGTTCGGGACGGAGTCGTCGTGGATCCGTACCCGTTCCTCGAGGGAGTCGACGTCGACAACCGCACTGCCATTCTCATTTCGCGCTGGGATTTCGCCCTGGGCTGGGAATCCAACGCGCACGAAAGCTGGGGCTACGCCGATGCCGACGCCCGAAAGCTGGGTGCCAACATCGTGGCCTACGCGACCGCACTGCGGGAGGCCGGCCGCTCGGTAGGCAACAGCGTCGAGTTGGCTGACAAGGACAAGAAAACCGTGGGCCGTTTCCGCGTCGGTCAGGTGATGCACAGCGGCGCGTGGAAGACCCACCTCTCGGCCACGCTGTAGGGAACCTCGCACCGACCGAAGCAGGACGTGCTTGAGGGCGAGTTTGGAATCCGAATAGCCCTGCACTGCGAGGGAGCCTTTTGCGGGCGGAGTGCCTCGGTGCCTGCGTGTTTGCTTTCGCTCTTACCTGCTAGATTTGAGGCGGTTGCTAACATCTTCCAAGACGGCCTCGATCTCCCGCTGCGCCTCGCTCCGCTGAAGTTCCTGCTCCGCCTTGTCGAGGGCATTCTTCAGGGCGACGGAGGGCCGCGAGCGCCCGTCGAGAATCCTGTAGAACTCTTCCAAGCGGGGGGAAGAGATTCTCGGGGCGGCGACCGCCTCAAACCAGTTGAGGTGGTCCCGGATGCGTTCAAATCGCGCGGCCAGACTTTCCCGCTCGAGGGTGGCCAACTGGAGTTGGCGTGGGATTCCGGTGGTGCGCCCTGCGGCGAGGGCACCGCAGGCCGAGGCGTATACGTCGATGACAGGAAAGTACAGGAAGTGGGCACGGCCACGGAGGCTTTCCCATTCCAGTTGCCTGGACAGGAGAACTTCGCGGCAACCGGGCAGGCTCAGGATCTCGGTGAATTGTTCCAGGGAGAAAACTGAGTGCCGGCCCGTTTCCGGCAAAGTGTAGTCGAAGAGGAGAAGGTTGCGGATCTCGGCCTCGGTTTGAGGACCATCCAAGGCGACGCGCTCGGCCTGTGTGCCGGTGGCGGCGACGTGGAGGGTCCATTCTCTGAGGAGTTCCGCTTCGGAGTGGGGGAGGTTCGGAAAGCAGGCCCCGAGTTTCTGGAGCGTCTGGGCGGTTAGATCAGCGCGCAGCAGGGAGAGGATTCCTTCAGGGCCGTCGGCGCGGTTGAGCAGAAATCCAAGGAGGCAGCGCGCCAGGTCGGTCTCCAAGGGGGAGGACGGCACCGGCTCCGATTCGGGCCGGGCGAGCAGGGGCAGGGGGGAGGGGATGTGGCCGGAGTCGATGAGTGCGCGCAGGTTGATGGGCGCAAAAAGAGGGTTGGGGCGGTGGTGCACGTGAAACAGGACGTCCACCAACCAGCGGGGTGCAGGTGCAAGGGTTGGCGATCGGTCGGCGGCGGCCACGGGCCGGATCGCAAGCTCACTTAGGAGCGCCGTCAGCAGCGTCCGTTGAAGCTGCGTCGGGCCGAGTCGGGCGGCGCTCGGGAGCATCAGTTGGAGCTTCAGGCCTCCGGGATCCTCGACCAGTTCCAAACGGGGTTGCGTCTCCGGCCAAGTCTCCGGCATGAGTACGCAGAGGATCGGACGTGCCTTTGGGTAGGCCTGGAGGGGTTGTCCAAGGGTGCGGAGCGTCGTTTCCCGGAGCCCTTCCAACAGGCGCATCAGGGTCATCCGCTGCTGCAGGTCGCCGCCAGAAATGATCAGCTGCCGGCTTTGATCCGAGGTGATTTCAAGCCGGCGTTCCGCCGGAGGCTTCCGGTCTGCCGCACCCGCAGGAGCAACCAGCAGCAGCGATAGAAAAAGGGGGCGGACAAGGGCGCGCATCGAGGGGACCTTTCGCATGACGGTCATCCGCCCTTTGCAGACCGGTTCAATTGCCGCTGCTTTCCCCGTCCCAGCGCGAATCGAGACATTGTCCGAGGTAAGCCCGGTAGTCGCTCTTTGGGAGCGACTGGATGAGCGACTCAAAAGTGCTCCGGGTGATGAATCCCTTCGCGTAGGCGATCTCCTCCAGACAGGCAACCTTCAGTCCCTGTCGGTGCTCGATGGCGGCAATGTAGTTGCTCGCCTCCATGAGGCTCAGGGGGGTTCCGGTGTCCAGCCAGGCCATCCCCCGGTTGAGGGTGCGAACTTGGAGTTCGCCGCGCTGGAGGTAGGTGAGGTTCACATCAGTGATTTCCAACTCGCCACGCGCCGAAGGCTTTAGGTTGCGGCAGATCTCCACAACCTGGCCGTCGTAAACGTACAGGCCGGGCACGGCAAAGTTGCTCCGTGGTTTGGCGGGCTTTTCCTCGAGGCTGATTGCCTTCCCGTGAGCGTCAAACTCCACCACGCCGTAACGCTCGGGATCCCGCACCGGATAGGCGAACACGCAGGCACCAGAGGCCAACTCGAGCGCGTCCCTCAAAAAATCGAGGTTTCCGTGGAAAATGTTGTCACCGAGAATGAGGACGGAATGGGAGGCATCCCTGAGGAAGGGAGCCCCGATGAGGAAGGCCTGCGCAATCCCTTCGGGTTTGGGCTGCGCCGCATAGCTGATCCGGATTCCAAGCTTGGAACCGTCTCCCAGAAGATCCTCAAACCGCGGAATGTCGTGCGGGGTGGAAATGATAAGAATGTCGCGGATTCCAGCGAGCATCAGCGTCGAAAGCGGATGATAAATCATCGGCTTGTCGTAGACCGGAAGCAGTTGCTTGCAAACCAGACGAGTCAGAGGATAGAGCCGCGTACCAGCGCCTCCCGCGAGAATGATAGCCTTTTTCATCTTGCTTGAGAATCGGACAGAATGGGGTGGGAGGAAATAGCAAATTCCGGAGGCCTTCTGGTTTGCAGCGTGGAAACCTTCTATTAAAGTGAAGGGATGGCAGCCCCCTTTGGCCTCCGAGGAATTTTATTTGTCGGCGCAGGATTGTGCGGTGGCGTTGCCCTCGGAGTGTTGCTTCCGAGGGATGGGGCCTCCGAAACCAAGGCGAATGGAACCGCGGCCCTCTCGCCCGGGACGCCGCAGACGGATAGCGCGCCGAGTGCTTCGCAGGAGGGGGGGGGCGCGGCGGAAGCCGGACAGAAGGAGTTGCTCGGCGTGGGAGCGGATACCAATGCCCAGATTGCCGAGATGTCGCAGGAGAAGATTATCTCGCTGTTTGAAAAGCTTTCCAATCTCCGGAGCGATTCCCGCAAGTACGTGCTGGCTTACCGGCTCGCGAGCAGGATGGGGGCGGCGCAGATTGAGGCGGCCCTCCAGGTGGCCCTTCAGGATCTGAGCGATGGAGACTACGTAACCACCCGGGCGCTCGCCCGCCGCTGGGTCGAGGTGGATCCCAAAAAAGCCGCCGCCAGCGCTATCGCTTCCAAACAGCAGCATCTGGTGGTTCCCGTCATGGAGGCTTGGTCGAGAATGGACCCGGCCGGCCCCCTCGACTGGGCACTCAAGCAGGAACCCGCTACGCGGGCCGACGCCGTCCGCCCGCTCCTGATGGGGAGGCTACTGGATCAGCCCCAGTTGGAAAAGTTGGTGATCAACGCGGGAAGCGCAAGTGACGACGAAATGCGCAAGCAGGTGTTTCCGTTTGCGGCCGCACGGCTTTCCGAAACCAACCCTGCCGGCGCGCTTCATGCCGCCTCCGGCATGGAGGATCCTGAACTCGCGCAGCGCACGGTGATGATGGTGCTCGGGCGGCTGGGGAGGAATGACCCGGCCGCGGGCAAGGCTTGGATTGCCTCGCAGACCAACCTCAGTCCGGAGCTCAGGCAGCAGTACGAACAGGCACTGGCTAGTCCCCGCGGATTTGAGCGACCGCCCCGCCCCGAGCGCTAGAGTCGTCGGCGGTAGACCGTCCTTCCGCCGGAGCCACATTGGGCGCGTTGGTGACGATCACCTGTGCGCCCCTGCCCACCGTGTCGTACAGTTCGGCGATGTCCCGCGAACGCATCCGGATGCAGCCGAAGCTCGCGGGGGTTCCCAGCCGTGATTCCTCCGGGGTGCCGTGGATGTAGATCATCCGGTCAAAGGCGTTTGCGTTGCGCTTTTCGAGCCCCCGGAGCCAAAGAATGCGCGTGACGATGGGATCCCGCCCCGGGGCGTTTACCGGGACGATCTCGCCAGTAGGTTGCCGGCTCTTGAACTTCATGCCGAGTGGGGCACCCCGGCCGATTTTCTGGGCGACCGCCATCTTTCCAAGCGGCGTACAATTGCTTCCCGGCATGTCGCCCAGTCCGAATTTGGAGGTGGACACCGGGTAGGACGCGATCGGTTTTCCGTGCTCGAAAACCGTCATGCGCTGCGCGGGAACACTGACGCGCACGACATGCGCACGATCCCCCGCACAGGCCCCCAACAAGAGCGAGAGCAGCGACGGGAGGCAGATGCCCAACAGTTCACTTCGGCTTGTCATCACGGAGAAAAGCCCCGGAATTTTTGGC
>JBILKV010000246.1:0-6075 GCA_044376515.1 Chthoniobacteraceae bacterium
GCCATCGTCGCGGCGATGCGAAAACTTCTCCTCCACCTCCAATCCTTGTTAAAAAAAGCACAAATTTCCCTCGCTTCGTGACACAGTTGCTTCGGGGCGAAAACACTCCGGTTATCATTGAGAGTTGGTATTATACCACGCATCTGAGTTTTCTGGATTATGAGCGATGGGAACCCCGAGAATGAATCGTTCCGCCTTGTTGAGAAAAGCGGCGCGGATTTTCGCCGAATCTGACGCCCCGCAAGGGGCATTTCTCTTCCAGCCCATGGCAACGCCATGGGAAAACCGTCCCCAAAAAAGAATACGCCCTGAAAGGGCACCTTAACATGCCCGGTCCATCCGAAAGCGTGGCTTCCTCATGGGGCGCCCTTTCAGCTTCATGTTTGATAACGGATCAAACCCACGGCGTTGCCATGGGCTGCGAGTGGCCTACCCCTTCGGGGCGGAAACACTCCGGTTGTCATTGAGAGTTGGTGTTACCAAAGATCTGCGTAAATCTGTCCGTCCGTGGCTCCGGAAATCCGCAGACTTGGCAAATCGGTGCAGACACGTTTCAGGGGTGTATCTTCGGCTGGCTCGGAAAAAGGGTGTGGCCCCGGCCTGCGCGCTTGGCGGTCAGGTTCACCAGGGCGAACAAGGGAAGTGCTTCGAGGCCGAAGAGTTCAGCGCCGAGCAGCATTCCGGTGATCGGGGTGTGGCTTGCGGCGGAAAAAACCGTCACAAATCCGAGCGCGGCGAAGGTCGCCGGATCCAAGCTGAGGGAGGTGGCGATCACGTTGCCGAGGGTCGCGCCAATAAAGAAAAGGGGGGTGACCTCCCCTCCCTTGAATCCGCCACTGATGCAAACGGCTGTGAGGGTGAGCTTTCCGAACCAGCTCCACAGGTGGGCGCCGTCTCCTACAAAGGCGGTGCTCAGGGTTACCGCTTCGGGGCGGATGCTCCACACGCCCAGGCCCAGGTAGTCGGAGGCGGCGTCCATTTGGGCGAGGGCGGCCAGCGCTGTTCCGACAAGGAGGGGAGGCAACCACCAGCGCTCCGCTTTTTGAAACTGTGCGCGCAAGGTGTCGGCCGTGCGGAGGTAGAGGAGAGCGGTCGCTCCGCAGCACAAACCCGTGCACAGCAGGGCCGCCAGCGGGAGTGGTTGCGCCAGTTCCGCCCAGTGCGGGTGAAGGGTGGGGTAGGCGGCGTGCTGGCTGCCCCAGAGGCGTGAGGCAGCGTCGCCAGCGAATCCGGCGAACAGGCACAGCGGCAGCAGGCGGAGGCGCCAGCGCGTCGGGTTGGGCGCCTCAAGTGCGAAAACGGCGGCGGAAAGCGGGGTGCCAAAAATCGCGCCGAAACCGGCGGCGACCGCAGCTTGGAGCAGGGGGGGCTGATAGGCGGGCGGGAGGCGGAAGAGCCGTTGCAGAAAAGCCGCAAGGCCGCCGGCGATCTGGACAGCGGCGCCCTCGCGGCCGACGGAGGCGCCGCACAGATGGGCCGCCGTGCCGCACACAAAGACGAGCGGTCCGATGCGGGGCGGAACTTCCCCGTTTTGCAGGTTGATCCGCTCGATGAGGAGGTCGTTGCCCCGGACGCATCCGTCGTTTTTGAGGCGGTAGAGGGCGACCGAAAGGACTCCGATCACCGGCGCGCAGAAAACCAAGGCGGGATGGTCGAACCGCAGGGTGGTTGCCAGTTCCAGGGCGCGTGCGAAGGCTGCACAACAAGCGCCCGACACCGCGCTGAGCAGGAGCGTGAGGGCGGTGCAGCGAAGTGCGAAGCCGAGTGGTGCCCCCTCTTCAGGAGCGGCAGATTCAGCGGCCGGCGTAGGGGGCGGAGTGGTTTCTGTGCTCAATGAATTTTCGGGTGTAGAGCGAGGCGAGCTCGGGACTGCGAAGGATCAGCAGGTTCTCCGCGTTGCTCTCCTCGGCGGCCTTCGTGAAGTTGAAAGAGCCGGTGACGACGATGGCCTCGTCGATGATGAGCACCTTGTTGTGGGCGATGGCGTGTTTTTCATCCAGCCAGGTGCGGATGCCGGCGTGCGCCACAAAGTCTGCCGCGGAGTACTTTCCCGTTTTGTTGCTCTTGTCCAGCACCACCTCGATGAGCACCCCCCTGCGGGCGGCCTCCACCAGCGCGGCGGCGATGGGCGCGGACGTAAATGAATAGGCTTGCACCAGAATGCTCTGCCGCGCCTCCCGCATTTCCCTCACGACGGCCTGGGTACAGCCGCCTTTGGGCGAGAAAAAAACCTCCGGAAGGGGAATGACTCCCGGGGTTGACGCGGTCTGTCGCGATGCGGGTGGCGGAGTGGTCTCCCGGACCGTGGGGCGCGAAAACAACCGGTCCAGCAGGCCGCGCGGCTCGGCCCGGAGTGGTTGGAAGGGGAGGGCGGCAACAAAGAGGAGGAGGGTCGCGGGGATGCGCATGGGGTGGGATTGCTTTCTCTGTGAGCCTTGTTCCTAAAGGGGGGCGGTCAGCAGGTTCGCTTGCAGATTTGTGCGGAGTGTTGCAAGCCTAGCAGTGATGTGCGCGAAAAACCGGTCGGTTTTGTTGTTAACCATGGCTGTGGCGTGTGCGTGGCCTTTTTTTGCGGGGTGTTCTGCGCTGGCCAAGAAGCCGGCGGAGGCCAAGGGGGGAAAGGCCGGAAAGGAGGGGGCAGCAAAACCGCTGCAGGAGCCCGAGTGGAACGAGGCGATCCTCGCTGCGATTGAGAGCATGCCGATCGGCGGGGGGTACTCGATCGGGGTTGATGCGCGTGACGCCCTGATCTCGGCCGTCCTCTGGGAGGATGGCAAGCCGGCGTTACGGCCCAAAAAGGCAGTCCCAAGTTTCTGCTCCGGGGCGACCTACCTGGTGTTGACCGTCGCCCTGGCCCAACAACAGCGCGCAGGCAGCCTCTCGCTCTCGCCGGAGGCTTGGCGCGCCCTCATGGTGGAGGGGCAGGCCGACGGCGCAGGAGTGTGGGGAAGATGGAATGCGAACGGCCCGGGAACGGGACGCCTGTTTGAGGAAACCGGTGCGGGGCGCAGTTTCACCGACCTCAAAGGGGCGCGCCGGGGAGACTTCATGAAGATTTTCTGGAATGACTCCATCGGCGCTTCGGAACGCGGACACTCGGTGGTTTTTCTGGGGGTGGAGACCGAGAAGGGCGAGGAAATGGTTGCCTTCTGGAGCAGCAACCAACCCGGGGGCTACGGAAGCAAGAAGGTGCCCCGCTCTAAAATTAAACGGATGCTGTTTTCCCGGTTGGAGCAACCCGGGCGTCTGGAGGAGGTCCTGAACTTGCCGCCGCGGGACCCTTTCCTGGCAAGCCTGGAGGAAAAGAGTGTTTCGTCGGCGGAGGCGGCCCGTGCGGTGGGGCTCAAACAGTGGTGAGCCTCCGTGCCTGCATTTTCTCGGAGATGCCTTCGGCTCCCTTGTGGATTGCCTGCCTTCTCTGGCCTCCAGAAAGCCTCCTTTGAAGCCCCTGGTCCGGTTTCCCAAATCGAGGCAGCGATCCAAGGGGAGATCCGGGAGAGGCCATGGGAGAGCTGTTCCCTTGAGGGGGCGCCCCGAGGCATCCCAAACTGCCTGATTTCGGCCGCGGATCGTGTCGGCCCGGGGCTCTTCTGCCGGGCGGAAAAACGTGGGACATCTGCAAGGGGCGGAGGGGCCCTTGTTTTAGACGGCGGGGTGATTCAGCACCGGCTGTTGGGAGGCGCCATCTCGCGGAGCGGTTCCCAGAGGGGGCTTGCCGCCGGAATCGTATTGCGTTTTTCGCAACTGCATGGGGGAGTGCTCGCTGCGGAATTGCCACTCACCGCCGCATTAGGGCTTAACCTTAGGGGGCAGGCTGCCGATTAAGGGGTGCAACAAAACTCGAGTGAATATGGAACCCGAACAAGCCGTTTCCTGGTTTAGGAAAGCCGCTGACCTTGGAAATGCAGATGGGATGTGCAGCCTCGGGCTGTGTCTCTATCAGGGCATTGGGGTGGAGCGGGACTTGATACAAGCGGTCCGCTGCTTTCAGAAAGCGGCGGTTGGGGGGAGTGTCCGGGGGATGTTTAACTTTGGGTTTTGCCTGTATCAGGGCAGTGGGATCCGTCGGGACTACGAGCAGGCTGCTTCGTGGTACATGCGAGCGGCAGATTTGGGGCATGTGGACTCGATGTACCACTTGGGGCGTTGCTTTTACACGGGCAACGGTGTGCTGAGGGACCGGTACGCGGCCTCCGCTTGGTTTTTGCAGGCGGCTTCCGGTCAGAATGTCCTCGGTATGGTGAGTTTGGGGGTCTGCTTTCATCAGGGGCACGGAGTCGACAAGAGCTCCGAAGCCGCCGTGGAGTGGTTTCAAAAGGCTGCTGAAATGGGTTCACCCGACGGCCTGAGCAGTCTTGCGATTTGTTCGTTGTGGGGGGATGGAGTGGCTGAAAATGCGGAGGAGGCGATCAAGATGTTCCTCCAAGCCGCTGGGTTGGGCAGTGGGGCCGCCATGGTGAATCTGGGCCATTGCTACCGGTGGGGCATGGGGGTGGAACAGGATTTGGCTGTGGCAAAGGATTGGTACGCGAAGGCGGCAGACCTCGGAGACGTGTACGGGATGTTTTTCCTCGGCAACTCTTTCTTCGAGAAAATCGGCTCGAAGTCCACGGACCTTTCAGCGCCTTGGCAGCGTCAGGCGCAGGAGCAGGAGTTGTTGATGGGGGTGAGCGGTTGGCCGATTGCAGTCAGGAAGGGTGTGGTGCAGGATGCGCTCGAAGTTCCGGTGCTTGAGTTGCCGTCCGAGGCCGAGGGCCGCACCGATGCGGTGGTCCAGTAGGCCGAGAGGTCTTCAGGTCTTCAGGTCTTGCAGCCTGGGGCCCGGTGCAGGTGCGTCCCGTGCGGGTTCAGAATTCTTTCGGATTGAAACGTTGGAGTTCGGGGCAGCAGTGGGGAGGTGATTTGGTTTTTATCGTCTTCAAAAGGTGCGGCACTCTTGCTTTGACCTCCCAGTGTGCCGAGAAAATTCTTGGAGAACTGGACGACTTCCCCGACGAAAGACTTGCTTTTGCCTTCACCGTCGAACTAGGCTCTCCACTCGGTAAAAGGAAGGCACCCGTAGCTCAATTGGATAGAGCATCTGACTACGGATCAGAAGGTTTCAAGTTCGAATCTTGACGGGTGCACTCTGAACGACAGGGGTTTACACAACCTTAAGAGCAAACCACCGGACGGTGATGTATTGCCGAAATACGGTAAAAAGTTCCGTTTTTGTCGCGTTCACTTCAGGAAGTGAAGCGTCAGTTGTTATCCCCCCCTGCAATGGGCTATGGTCAGGAGTGCTCCAGACCGTTGAAGCCGAGATCGACGAACATGGAAAAATTCGTCTCCTAGAACCGCTCACTGTGACTCATCCTAGTAGAGTGTTAGTGACGATCCTTCCCTCGCATCCCAAGGAAGAGAACGAAACAGCGTTGCTCAGTGTGGCTTCTCTAGCCGTGGACTGGAATCGCAAAGAGGAGGACGAGGCATGGGCACACCTCCAGTAGGCTCTGTCGTTCTCGTGCCCTTCCCGTTCTCGGACCTTTCAAACTCCAAGAAAAGACCGGCGGTCGTGGTTGCTCGTGCTGGTCGAGGAGATTGGATTTTGTGCCAGATCACAAGCAATCCCTACTCAGATCCAAATTCTATACCTCTTGATTTCAGGGACTTCGTTCACGGGGGACTTTAAATACGGAGTTACGCAAGACAAGCCAAGCTGTTTGCCGCAAACGAGTCCCTCATCATTTCAGAGGCAGGTCAGCTCACAGTGGATGCCCTTCAATCAATTCGGAGTCAGATAACTACGCTGCTTTCGGACTGTTCCAATCGGCGTGGAGGGGTTTTTTGGCCTTGCCTCGGCGGGGGGAAGCCATCACCCTACCAGACCGCCTGCCTTATGGTGTAACGGTAGCACAGCAGATTCTGAATCTGCTTGTCTAGGTTCGAATCCTAGTGAGGCAACCACACCGCGCCCAGCCAGTGCGCGGGACACGCTGGGGACACGCTCGGGGTTAGGCCGCGGGGAGGATTCGGTCGATGGTCAGGACCGAGATGAGCCTGCCATCAAGAGGCACCACGTGGGAGATGGGAAGT
>JBILKV010000082.1:0-17586 GCA_044376515.1 Chthoniobacteraceae bacterium
GGATCAATGGCTGGGACTGGAGCGGATCAACGGCGTCACCCACCTCAAGGATCCGGCTCTGCGCGAGGCGATGCTGGAGGAACCGGTGGCCCTTTTCAGTGAGGTGCTTGGGCAAAACCGTTCCGTCATGGATTTCCTTGATTGCGACTACGTGATGGTCAACCAGCGGCTGGCGGTACACTACGGGATTGCAAAGGTGTTTGGCCCGCATTTCCGGAGGGTGGAGATTCCCCCGCAGACCGGCCGTGGCGGGATGCTCACCTGCGCGGCGATGCTTGCGATCAATTCGGACGGGAAGGATTCGCATCCGGTCAAGCGGGGCGTCTGGTTGCTGCAGCGGGTGCTGCATGATCCGCCCCCGCCCCCGCCGCCGAACGTGCCGACGGTCGACCTCACGGATCCGGCGATCCTCAAGATGACTTTGAAGGAGCGGATCGAAAACCACCGCGACCAACCGGCTTGCGCCTCGTGTCACTCGAGGATCGATCCCTGGGGGATTGCTTTTGAAAACTTCGACGCGCTGGGCGCGTTCCGGAGCCAGGTCAACAACCGTCCGGTGGATGCGAGCGCTGAGTTGTTCAACCGCCAGAAGTTGTCAGGGGCGGGTGGGGTGAAGCACTATCTGATGGCGGAGCGGCAGGACCAGTTTGCGCAGGCGATGGTGCACAAGCTGACGGCGTATGCGCTCGGCAGGCCGCTTGGTTTTGGAGACCGTTCCGAGATTGAGCAGTTGACCCGGCAATTCCGGCAGCGAGAAGACCGCCTCGGCGAGCTTGTGCACCTGATTGTGAGCAGCGATATTTTTAACGCGAGACAGTAGGAGGAGACACCCCATGAACGGAAAAACCATTTCGATGAACCGCCGCGCGTTTCTGCGAGGCACAGGTGTGGCGTTGGCGCTTCCCTGGTTTGAGACCTTCGCAGAGATTGGGACCAAGCGGCATGTGAGCCCAAAACGGTTTCTGAGTGTATACCATCCGGACGGTGTCGGCCTGCCGGTCAAGTCGGATCCCGCCTGGGAGGACTGGAGTTGGTTCCCTCGCGGCGGCGAAAAGGACTTTGTGCTCACCAAGGTGCTCGACGTGCTCGAACCTCTGCGCAGGGAGATCACGATCTACTCGGGGCTGTCGCATCCGACGGCCCGCCAGGTCCACGGACATTCCAATGCGGACCAGTATTTGACCGGCGCGAACACGGGGGCCCACGGGCCGTACAAGAACAGCATCTCTGTCGACCAAGCCTATGCGGAGCACATCGGGTACCAGACCCGGCATGCCTCGCTCGTGCTTTCGTCCAACGGCGGGACAGGAGCGCCGCGGGGCGCGCAGACACAGTCCTTCACCCGCGAGGGGCGTCCGATTCCCGCGATGAACAGGCCGCGGCAGATTTTCGAAATGCTGTTTGTCACCAGCGGCAAGGACGCTTGGGAGCGGCTCGCGCGGAGCAAGAGCGCGCTGGATTTGCTGATCGAGAACACCCGTTCGCTGCGGCGGCAGCTTTCCGCCCGTGACCAAGAGACGCTGGAGCATTACCTTGATGCCGTTCGGGATACGGAGGTCAAACTGGCGAAGGCCCAGAAGTGGATCGACACTCCGGTGCCCCAGGTCGACACCAGTAACCTGCACCTCGATGCCGAACCGAAAGAGGCCCGGGTGTATTTCCAGACGATGTACGAGCTGATCTATCTGGCGTTTGCGAGCGACTCGACCCGGGCGGCGACGTTCCAACTCGGGCGCGAGAACGGTGAGGGACCTCACGACCTGTTGTCGCTTGCTGTCGGGCTGCCCGGGGCGCACGGATTGACGCACGCCGTCAAACGGCCCGGAGGCTGGCAGAATCTGGGGACTTACAACCGGTATCAGGCCGAGGAGTTCGGCCGGTTCGTGCAACGGCTCAAGGACACGCCGGAGCCCGCCGGGGATGGCAACATGCTCGACAACACTTTTGCGATGCACGGTTCGGCTTCGAGCAGTTTCCATCTGTCCCGGAACTATCCAATCATCTCGGCGGGCGGCGCGAACCTCGGCTTCAACAACGGGCGGTACCTCAAGTTTGGGAAGGGGAATGAAGACAACCAAGCGGGTGCAGGGATCGACACCGACGCGGGCTACAACAGCAAGGTGGAGGTGGAGGAATTGCCGCTCTCCAACCTGTTTGTGACCATCCTCCAGCGGTTGGGAGTCGAGACAGAATCCTTTGCCGGTTACAAGGGGACGCTTGAGCGGGTGTGAGTCCACGCGCTTGAACCCAAGAGCGAAGGCAGCCGCGCAGCCGCAGAGAAAAGCAGAAAGCTCCGCTGGATCGGTTTCCGGAGATCTGCATCGCGTGTGGCTTTGGGTTGCGGCGCTCTGGCGCACGGATTGAAGGCCTTTCTTACTACAGCCTACCTTTGGCCCGCTCGCGGTGGACGACGTGTCACGGCACAACGCCGCCCCTTGCCGACCAAGCCTCCGACAGCGCCGCCAGTTTGCGGGCGCGATCGGGTACGGATCCGGCAAGGTTTTTGGTTTCCCTGCGGTCCACGGACATGCCCCAAGATTTTTGAAATTCTCTTCGGCGGCCAAAGCCAGTACCTCTCGGCTTCGTAGTCTCTGCGCAATATCACACCGCGCCCCTCACCCCAGACATTCTATGAATCGCCGTCGCTTCCTTCTTTGTTCGCTCGGGACATCGCTTGCGCTCCCCGGACTGCCTTCACTGATGGCGAAGGCCGGTGGTCAGGGCTCCGCATTGCAACTGGCAAAGGGGGCCGGTGCCGGCGCCCGCCGTTTTGTGGCGATTGGGAACCTGCTTGGATTTCAGGTCAAACAGCTCTTTCCGACTAACACGGGTGCGGAGTACGAGCAGACGCCCCTGCTGGAGCCGCTTTGGGAAAACCGCCGCAACCTCACGGTATTCCGCGGCCTGGACCACGGGGTGAAGGGGGGCCACTTCGCGGTGCACTCGTTTTTGTCAGGCGTGCTGCATTCGGAGGCGCAGAACCGGCCCGAAGGCAACGTCACCCTCGACCAGTATCTGGCCGACGAAGTCGGGTTCCAAACGCGGTTTCCCTCGCTCACCGTCGGTTCCGAAAGCGGGATCCACGGGGGCTGCCAGATTGCGTGGACCCGTTCCGGGGTGCGCGTGCCGCCGATCACCAATCCAGCGCAATTATTCGACAAGCTGTTCGTGAGCGAATCAAAGGAGCGCCAGGAAATCCGGGCGCGGGAGAACGGGGTGCAGGCCTCGATCCTCGACTCGGTTCTGGAGGAGGCAAACCGGCTCAGCAGGCAGGTCAACAAGGAGGACCGCGACAAGCTCAACGAGTACCTTTCCTCGGTGCGCGATGTGGAGAAACGCCTCGAACTGCGCCGGCGCTGGAACAACCTGCCCAAGCCGGAAGCGCCCTTCGAAAAGCCTGCCAACCGCAACGCTGTGGAGGATCTCCCGCTCCTTTATGAGATGATTGCCCTCGCACTTCACACCGATTCGACGCGGATCGCCACCTTGGAAATTGGCGGGGATTTCCTCCCCCAGAACCTCGGCATCGACAAGTCCCACCACGGCCTCTCGCACCACGGGAACGACCCGGAGGCCATCGCGAGTCTGATCACCCTCGAGAAATACCAGATCCAACACTTCTCGAAATTCGTAGGCCGTTTGGCCGCGCTCAAGGACGGCGAGCGGACGTTGCTCGATTCCACCACCGTCCTTTTCGGCAGCGGCATGGGGGACGCCAACACCCACAAGAACTCCGATCTGCCCATCCTCCTTGCCGGCGGCGGTTACAAGCACGGCGAATTCCGCCGGGTACCCCACGAGGGGCTCAACAAGGTTCCGCTGTGCAACCTCTACGTCGACATCGCCCAGCGCATGGGGGTTGAGGTCGCGAGCTTCGGCAACAGCACCGGCCGGTTCGCGTGATGCGGCACGGTGCGGCTTTGAGCGGACTGGCCACCGTCGCCCCCCGGCTCCGGCGGGCGGTGCTAGCGCTTGCGTTGGGAACGGCGTTCGGCGGTTTCCCGGTCGGCGCGCAAACGGAGCAGGAAACGGCGAGACAGTTTCTGGGGAAGTACTGTCTGGAATGCCACGACGCGAAGACGCACAAGGGCGACCGCGAGTTTGACACGTTCGCGCTGCCGCTTAAGTCGGAGACAGAACTCGTTTTGGCAAAAGATATTGTCGACCAGATTGTTCTTAGGGAGATGCCGCCCAAGAAGGCGCCCCAACCCTCCGACGCCGAGCGGGTCGCACTTGTGCGCACGCTCAGGGAGGCGGCTGTTGCAGCCCGCGGAAAACTGACGAGCTCCGGAGCGAGCACCGTGATGCGCCGCCTCTCAGTCCGCGAATATGAGAATACGCTGGCCACGCTGTTCGGGCGGCGGGTCGATACGCTGGGGCTTACGGCGGATTTTCCGAAGGAGAAAACCAGCCAGCATCTGGACAACATCGGGCAGGCGCTCGTGACCTCGGGCTTTCTAGTGGACCAGTACTTCCAAGCGGCAAACCGACTGGTCGAAACGCGCCTTGGCGCCCCGCTGCCACCGCCGAAGCGCTGGACCTTCAACGGTAATTTCCGCCAGTACGAGGAGCTTGAGGGGCCGCACAAAACGGCCCTCAATTTCCGTTACCTGAACCTTTACGAGCAGCCCAACACCGACACGCGACAGGGCGGATATGGCCACATCGAGGACTTCAAAAAGGGGGTGCCAGCCTCGGGCGTTTATGAGATCGAAGTGGAGGCGCAGGCGATGCACCGTGACACGCACTATGATCCGGCGATTTTCGGGATCGATTTGTCGGAGCCGTTCATTCTTGGAGTGGTACCCGGCGATGTCACCAAAGGCCATATCCACTACCCACAGGCGATTGAGCCGCTGCTTGCCACTGCGACGGTGCCCGACGACAAGCCCGCCCGGCTGAAGTTCAGCGTGTGGCTCGAGGCCGGCCAGACGCCGAGGTTCATCTTTCCCAACGGTCCCTTTGAGTCTCGCGCGTCGGTAATCACGATCAACAAGCGCTACAAGGACGAGTTTCAGGGACGCACTGAAAAGTCCGACGTTAGCCGCACCCTGCTTCTGCAGGAGGGTAAGCTGCCCCACATCCGGATCAGCGAAATCCAAATTCACGGTCCGGTGCCGGAGGCTGGAGGACGCGCCGAGGAGGTGGCGGTTTTTGGGAGCGCCGGTTTCCAGCAGGACCGGGCGGTTGGGCAACTGCTGGCTTTCGCGGAAAAGGCTTATCGCCGGCCGCTGACGGAGGCCGACCGCCGGCCGGTCGCCGCCTTCTACGAGAAGCGCGTGTCGGCGGGAGCCCCGCCGCGGCAGGCCGCGCTGGACACGTTGAAGCTGGTGCTGTGCGCCCCCTCGTTTCTCTATCTGAGCGAGATTACCGACGAGGCGACAAAGACGCTGCAACCCCACGACCTGGCCTCGCGGCTGGCATACGCCCTGTGGGCCGGACCACCGGACGCCGCACTGCTGGAAGCGGCAAAGGCCGGCGCGCTCATGCAGGCGGCGGGCCTCCGGAGCGAGACGGATCGGATGCTCGCCGACAGCCGCGTGGAGGGTTTTATCAACGGCTTCCTCGACGCTTGGCTCAACCTGCGGGACCTCGGAGGAATGCCGCCGCCGCGCGAAACCAATCGTGCCTTTTACGCCGAGGATCTTCCGTCCTCGATGAGGGCGGAGATCCGCCTGTTCTTCCGCGATCTGCTGGAGCGTGACGCGAGTGCGGCCCTCCTGCTCGACGCCGACTACACCTTCGTCGACAAGAAACTTGCCAAACTCTACGAACTCCCCGAGAAGACCTCGCTGCGACTCGCCGACGGCTTTCACAAGGTGAGTCTCGCCGATAACCCGCGCCGCGGCGGGATCCTCGCGATGGCCGGTGTACTGACCGTCAGTGCAAACGGGGTGGAGACCTCCCCTGTCACCCGGGGAGTTTGGGTGAGCGAAAACATCCTCGGCGTGCCTCCACCCAAGCCCCCCGACGTGGTTCCTGCGATCGAACCAGATGTCACCGGTGCGACCACCATCCGCGAGCGCCTCGCCAAACACCGCTCCGACGCGACCTGTGCAGAGTGCCACCGCAAGATTGATCCGCTGGGGTTCAGTCTCGAGTCGTTCGACCCGATCGGCCGCTGGCGTAGCAACTATCCCAAAGTCAAAAACAGCAAGGCACCCCCGCCCCCCGTGGATCCCACCGGCGAGTTTCCCTCGGGCGAGGCTTACAAAGACTTTGCCGGATTCCGAAGGATCGTGTGTGAAAGCCGCGGGGACTTTTTTACGCGGCACCTCATCCGGCAGTTGCTCAGCTACGCGACGGGGCGGCACATGGAGACTGCCGACGATTTCCTCATCGAGGACCTCCATGCCAAGGCCAAAGAGGGAGGGCTGGGACTCCGGACGCTCATCATCGAATGCCTCCTCAGTGACGTCTTTCGAAACCGTTAGTTTTGAGAAGATTACCTGAACCTTTTTCAGCGGTCGACCTGCGTTGGCAGCGAGAGTCCGCCCTCTCTGTCGAGCAGCCAGACAATAAGGCCCTCCCGCCGCACCATTGCACGCGCGTCCTCCAGCGGGGAGGCGATCAGGCCCGTGGCCCAGCCGTCCGCCTCAAGGCAACTCGCCGCCTTTACCGAAACCATCTCGACGCCTGTTTCGACAGGGCGGCCGGTTCTCGGTGAGATCAGATGCGAAATTGATTCGCCGGAAAGCTTCCGCCGGGCGCGCGCCAGTCCGGAGGTCGCCAACGCGGAGTCCCGCAATTCGAAGTGGACCAGAGGCTTGGAGGGGTCGGCCGGATGCTCAACCGCCACGTTCCACCCGCCTCTGGCGCGCAACTCGCCGCCGACTTCAATGAGATAGTCCGCAAAACCCGCTGCATCGAGCATCCCAGCCAGACGGTCCACGGCGTATCCCTGCAACACTGAGCCGAGATCGAGCGAGGTCGCGGGATGCGCCTTCCGCAGCGACCGCCGGTCGGGACCGAGCTCCACCTTTTCCCAGCCGACCGAGGCGAGCGCCGTACGGATGGTTTCCTCGGAAGGAGGCTCCACGGCTGCCCCTTGCGGACCGTAGCCCCAGGCGGCCACCAGCGGCGCGACCGTGATGTCGTAAGCACCTCCAGAGGTGCGGCTCACGCGCTGGCAAAATTCCACAAGCGTCACGAGTTCCTCCGGCACGGGCTGCCAATCCGTCACGGGAGTTTGGTTGAAGCGGCTCGTCGCGGAACCGGGGCGCCAGTGGGAGAGCACCGATTCGATGCGCTCCACTTCCGCGGCGAGCTCACCGCGGATTTTACCGAGGGGCCGCGGGCCGCCGCGGGCCTTCACGCACCAGGTGCTGCCGAATCCCGTCCCGCGTACCTCGCGGGTGGCGGGCCCTGAAGCCGCCGCCTCCGGCCAGTACACAAAAATCGCGCCTGCCAGCAGGCCACACAGGGCTGCTGCATCCCGTCTGGTGAACCCCTCGCGACTCGACGCCGTGCGCAGAAAACCGAAGAGCGCCCCCGTCGGACAGCCGTATCTGCAGTAGGCCATCGGCACAAAAAACGACGCCGCCAAACCGCCCACCGCCAAAACTGCAGGCAACACGGACGCCCATCCAAGCAGCCAGAAATCAAATGGTTCAAACTGTCCCGGTGAGAAGCCGGAAAGAGCCAGAGTGCCGCAGAAGGCCAACACCAAGAGCGCCCCGGGCAACAGGCGCGCCAGTCTGTGCAGACGCTCGGGAAGCTGCAGCGTGCGCCTCGACAGTCGCCCAAGGATTTCCTGCGCCGCGCCGTGGGGACAGATCTGGTGACAGTAGATCTGTCTGCGCGCCCCCCAGGGCACCAAAAGGGCAACTCCCGCGAGGGCAGCCAGCGGGGTCGCCTGCCTCCAGGGAACGCCGTTGCGAGCCCACCCAGCGAGCAGACCGAGGGTGACGAACTGCCCCAGCCACATTCCCATCCCGGCTACCAGCAGCAACTGCCATCCCAAGCGGAGCGTCCGCGATCCACGCCATTCGCTGAATGCCATCAGCAGGGCGCCCGCGCAGAAAAGCCAGAGCGCCAGATCTTTCACCGGAGGCCATCGCCAGCTCTCTTCAACCCGCTGTTTCTCATCCTGTCGGAAACGCTGGCGAATCCCCTCTGCCACCGCGAAACTCGTCAGCGTCGCACCTGCGACGCCCTCGAGCTTTTCGGCATTAAAATCCAGAGCCGGCCACTGGGCGGTTTTCCAGCGCGTGAGCGCTTTGAGGTAGTCCCCGTCCTCGACGACCCGCCCGACGTACTCGTCGGTGTCGTAGGACTTGCGGACACGGATCTGGAGGAGCGTCTGTTGGTCGGGGCCGATTGCGACGAGGCATTCCGTCGGTCCGGCGTAACCGGTCACCCCGTCGGAGGCGGGCGAGGTGCGGACCAGGAAGCCGCGGAGTCCGCCGTCCGCGCCTGTGACACGGTGCCAGCCAGGTTTGGGCTGGTTTGGGTGCAGGCCGGCGGCATCTGGAAAAAAGAAGCGGGCCTCCTCGAGGCCCACCGGATCCGGAAAGCGAAGCGAGACGGTCTTTGCGCCGAAACGCTTTGCGATGCCCTCCACCAAGGCGAGTGCGGTGAGGGTGGAGCCGCCGGTGCCCTGAGGCGTCGGGGGGGCATCCGAGGCCGGGTGCCAGTCGAGGAGGCTTTGCGCGAAAGGGGTGCCGTTTTGGAGTGCCTCCACGTGGGCCGGGGTGTCGGCGCTTTCGAGAACGCGGATGCCGGAAATCCCGCCCTCCCGGTCCAAGGCGACCAGCAGATTGCTGGGGCCGGCGTAGCCGATGATCCCGTCGGCCTCGGGCGCGGTGGTGAGCAGGAGGCCGAGGCTTTGGCCTGTGTCGTCCCGGGCGTCCACGGCCCCGTCGGAGCGCGGGATGAGTTGGGCGGCGGCGGGAAAAAAGGCGCGCGCGTCCTCGAGCGAAAGGGGCGGGACAGCCCGGTGCGGCGCTTCGTGCAGCAGCGCCGCGGCGAGGGCAAGCGCCAGCAGGCGCCATATTCGGGCCACCACGGGAATCCAGAACGGCTGCTTCATTCCAGAATCCCGCGGCAGAGCCGAAAGCCTCTAAGGAACGGCCACGATTTGGACGGCGTCGGCGACGACATTTCCGTCTGCACCGGCGGTGCGTAGAATCACCGCGTTTGTGGTGCCCTTGGTGAAGTCGAACACGCCCAGAATATTCGCGCCGTTGGTGGCGGTCTGACGCTGGTTTAATTTGGCTTCAAACGCCGGCTGGCCCTCCCGTTCCAGGCGGCAGGCGGCGTTGGAGGCGCGGTTCTCGTGCCCTGCCCAGTAGACGCGCACCTCGTATTTGCCTGTGGACGGGACCTTGAATTCGTAGCGTGCGGTCGCATCGGCCTGGCCCCCGGCGAAAAACGCGCCACCGCCCACGTTGGGTGCGAGGCCGGTGCGTGCCCACTTGCCGGTGAAGGTTGCGACGGAGTCGTCCACAACGATCCCGTCGAGACGTCCGAGTTCCGGGCCGCCTGTGTTGAGGCGGTTGGCGTACTGTGGAAGGTCGCGGTTCATTGTGCCGACGGGCAGGCTGGCGAGGCTTGGAATGGAGGGATCCAGCCGGGCCTCGCCCGTGAGCGAGTCGCGGCGCGTGGCGCCGGGCTGCCTCGCGAGATCGATCAGTTCAGGGAGGTGCGTCTCGTACACCCCGCGTGGTGAGGTCTTGTGCAACACCGTGAGGTAGGCGGCCTTCCCAACGACTTCACCCATCATCCCGCAGGTGCGCATCACGCGGATGGTGCCCAGCGCCTGGTGCGTTACGCTGATGTTGCGCCCGGCCATAAACAGGTTGTCCACGTTCTTTGAGTAGAAACAGCGGTACGGCACCGGGTAGCCGTTCTTGCGGTCCACGTGCCTCCCGAATTCCGCGCGGGAAATGAAGGGATTGTCCGGGGTTTTCTTTGCGTACTGCTCGCGCGGGTAGTGCAGGTCAATGTCCCAGGTGGTGGGAACGAAGCCATCCGGAAACTCGCGCCTCTCGACGATGTCGTCCTGTGTGAGGACGACGTCCCCCTGCAGCAGGCGGCTTTCGCGCGGACCGCCCACGTGCGACACCCATTTGAGCGCGGCGTTGGCGTTGTCCGCGGCTTTCTCCCCGCGTTTGAGCGCGGAGAACGCCCCGAACACGGCGCGCAAATTCCAGTCGCGGATCAGCTCTAGCTCATTGACGGGATGCTTCGAAAAGCCCGATTCCCAGAACCACTCGCCCTTGTAGAAAGGTTTTCCGTCCACGAGCGATTTGCTCTTGGGCAGGTTCGGAAAATCGCCCGCCTCCAGCGCGAGCGCCCACGGGGTCTCGGCCCACGGCTGCGCGGAATCCTCCTGCTGGAAATACCACATGTTGGACATTCCCATGTGTCCGGTTTCCTCCATGGTGAAGGCCGCTCCAGCCAGCGCCCCGACTGTCCCGTGTCCTGTGCAGTCGGCAAACACCTTTCCGCGGAACTGCCGTTCCCTTCCGGTACGGACATCCAGTGCGGTGACCGCCTTGATGCGCCCGCCCGGGGCGTCCTGCACGACACCCATCACGAAGTGGCCGAGGAACAGACTGAGCGTCTTTTCGTTGCGGCAGACCTTTTCCTTCCGGTCGTCCACGAAGTGTTCTGCGGGGGCGGGGCTGTCGGGTGAGCGGTCGGCGAACTCCTCGACGATCTCCCCAAGGTGCGGGTACTTCCCGCGCATCGTGCCGCCCTGGGCCCAAACGCCGATCTCACTGGAGCCGTTGCCGCCCAACACAAAGCGGTCCTGCACCAGCGCCACCCGCAGGGACTGGCGGGCAGCCGAAATGGCGGCACCCAGACCTGCATACCCGCCGCCCACCACCACAAGGTCGAACTCGCCTGCGTCGGCGGAGGCGCCTTCGGGGTTGAGCCATTTTCTGCGGGCCTCGGTCAGGGGAGCACCTTCTGGGGGCGTGAATGCGGCGTCGTTGCTAAGGAGAATCGCGTCGCAACGGCCGTCAAAACCGGTCAGGTCGTGGAGCGCGAGGGAGACTTCGCCGGGCTTGAGTTCGACCACGCCGCCGGCCTGCCAGTGCCAGTCCGCGCCTTCCGTCCCGAATTCCGTTTTGAGCGCCGCGCCGTTGAGCACCAGTTGGAAACGTCCCGGTGTTCCCGGCGCCTTCCATGGAGCGACCCAGTCTTTGGTGCGGACCCATACCCGGTAGGAGCCGCCCTCGCCGACGCGGACGTTTCCGGTGGCATCGCCCACGGGCTTTCCAAGGCCGTGGGCCAGCAGGTACGGCGAGCCCACGATCTGAGTGAAGGAGGTGTCCAAAGACCAGCCGCCATGGCTTTTGAGGCTCTCGGCTTCCACGAAAAGCGTTTCTGCGGCGCGCAGGTTGGAGGGGGCAAAGGCGGCCATGCCCGCGAGGGACGTGGCCAGTAGGAGACACATGTGGTTCTTCATAAAAACGGGGACATTGGAACGGCGGAAAGGGCGCTGAAGTGCGGCTTACTCCATGAAGCGGGGCGGCCACAGCGGGCCCTCCTTGACCTCGGGAGGCTGGCCGCCCGCGGGAAGGGTCCCCGCGACGGCCGAGCGCAGTTGTGCGGAAAGCGAGGCGACCGTGGCCTCGTGCTCGGGTTTGTCGGCGAGGTTGGTCAACTCGAGCGCGTCGTTTTGATGGTCGTAGAGTTCGCGGCCGCGGCGGCCTTCGTCCCATTCGGTGTAACGCCAGCGTTCCGTGCGGAGGCTGTAGCCGAAGAAGCGTTTCCCCTGAGTGCCAATGTCGTTGCGGCCGCCGCCGGCGCCGCGCAGCACCTGGGTCAGCGCCCATCCGCGGCCGGCGAAGTCGGGGTCCCGCAGCATTGGGACGAGGCTCTGGCCCTGGGCCGACGGGTGGTTCGGGATGCCGCACAGGTCAGTGAGCGTAGGCAACATGTCCACGTGGCTTACCGGCGCCTTGACGCGGGCCCCCTTGCCCAGTCCGGGTGCCACCACCAGCAGCGGCACCCGCGCGCTTTCTTCAAACAGGCTCATTTTCTGCCAGAGCCCGTGTTCCCCGAGGTGGTAGCCGTGGTCGCTGGTAAACACGATGACGGTTTCTTCCGCGAGCCCCAGCCGGTCGAGGGTCGCAATGACCTCGCCCAGTTGGGCGTCCATGAAGGTGATACTGGCGTGATAGGCTTGGACCGCCTTGCGCCGCAGCGCGTCGGTGAGCAGGTCGTGCTCCTTTTTGTGGCTTCCCAAGGCCGGCACCGGGATGTCCTTTTTGTCTTCATCCACTCCGCTGACGAGAGGCATTTTCTCCTCCGGATATTTGTCAAAGTACGGCTTGGGAGAGACGTACGGGGTGTGCGGCCGGAAAAAGCCGAGGGCCAGAAAGAACGGCCGCGTCCGGTCTTTGGCGCAGCGTTCGAGGACCCATTGGGCGTCGTCGGCGTTCATGCCGTCGGTGTGAAGGCGGTCTTCGCGCGGGGAGGCGTACCAGCTGAGCGTGCCCCCGAAGGAGCCTGGGACGAGCGAAAAGATATCGGGTTCCTCGATGGTGCGGTCGACCCCGGCGGGGTTCATTTGGATTTCCCAGGAGGCGGGGTCGTCATGCCCGTCGGTGCCGATGGAGTTGGGCACGTTGTAGTGGTACATTTTGCCGATCCGCACAGACAGGTAGCCTTTCTGGCGAAACCACTGCGGCATCGACACATGGGTTGGGAGGGTTTGGCGGAACACCTGGCCGTTGAGAAAGATTCCCGAGCTGTTGGGATACAGGCCGGTCAGGAAGGAGTTGCGACTCGGGCCGCACAGGGGGAAGGAGCAGTAGGCTTTCTCAAACACGGTGCCGCGGGCTGCCAGACGATCGAGGTTGGGCGTTTGTGCAAGTGAGTCGCCATAACAGCCCAAGCGGTTGTTGAGATCGTCCGAGACGATGAACAGCACGTTTTTGGGGCGCGTCGTCGCCGCATGCAGGGGCGGCAGGGAGGCGAGAAGCGCAGTCAACACTGCGAGCAAGCGAAGCATTTTCATGGGAAGAGGGGGGCTGGACGCCAGGTCACGAGCAAGACTTTAGGAGAGGCTCCCTGCCAAACAACGCGAAAACCCGCTGTCGATCCGGGACGCTTTCCAATCCGCGGTTGCGCAAGTGGGCTTCCTCTGTTTAGAGGGACGTCATGTTGCTCTGGCACGTTCCGCTTCCCGACTCCTGGCTGCCGAAGGTCCGCATGCGTTTGGGAGAGGTGCTCGTGGATCATGCGCACCTCGAGCGCAAGGCGGCGACGACGGCGATCAACCTGGAAAAGTACAAGGAGCTGCACGGGCAGGTCCGGGCGTTGAATACCATTGCCATCGAGGAACTTGCCCACTTCAATCAGGTGCTCGACTTGCTGGAGGAGCGAAACATCCCCTTCGGTCAGGCCATACGCAGTCCTTGGATCAGCGGGATGATGGCCGCCGTGCGCAAGGGGCGCAGGGAGCAGGTCATCGACCATCTGGTGGTCTGCGCCCTCATCGAGGGCCGGAGTTGCGAAAAATTTCAAATCCTAGCCGACGGCGTCCGCGACTTGGACCGTGGTCTGGCCGACTTCTACGCCGGCCTGGTGGAAAGCGAGGGCAACCACTACGCCACTTACCTGATCATGGCGCGTCACATTGACGAGGAGGAGGCCCGCAACCGCCTCGATTTTTTCCTGCAACTGGACGCTGCGCTCATCCTCCAACCACACGACTTGCCTCTCCTCCACTAAGCCGTGAAAAGGGGGAGGTTCCAGTGCGCTCGGCCCGTGTTTTACGCCGGTTTTGAGGGCTCGGGAAGGAGAACTGCTCCGCGTGTTCCGAGGGCCCTTGCTGCATGAGGATCCACGGGCCTCCTCGGGGCGGATCTTTACTCCCGCGCCAGATTGCTATGCCGGTAGGCGTGGACGTCGGTGACTTCGCGGTGGAACCAAGGGGGAGGGGAAAAATTGTCTGCCGACTGGTAGCTCTTGAACTCGGCTTCGGCGATACGCAGCCAGCTGAGTTGGCCCTCGTACATGTCCAGAGAGACGGACGTTTCGCCGACATCCACCGTGTAGCTGACCTTGCTCATCCGGCGGCCTTCGGTCAGGGGCCAGAGGGCGGCAAGCTGTTCTGGGGTTAACGCAACCTCGGTCTCGATCTGGTTCTGGCCGGAGCCGGTTTTGACGCACAGGGTTCCACTGTTTTGGGTGCGCAGAATGCGGACCTCGGCGCCGCCGGTCTCAACGGCCAGGTAGCCTTGGGAGACGTGACGGCCTTCGTTGAGGTTGAGAACTTTGGGCAGTTCGCCAATCAAAAACTTCCGCTCGACCTTGATTGGAGGAACGTGCAGGGGGGAAAGCTCTGCAGCAGGGGGAGCGCCGACCGCGCCACTGGAAGTTGGCTTGGCGGTGGCAGGCTTGTCTTGCGGGGCGAGGGTTTGCATACGCTGCTCGGTCTTAACAAAATATTGACGTAGCACTCCGAATGCCACGCGCACGTATCACTTTGAACTGCTCCCCTGTCGCTTGCCTTTTCCGTGGGCCATCCGCCCTGCTACACCCGTCAACATGAATATTCTCGACACAGAGTTTACCGATTTGGAGACCCCGAGTGGCCCGATGCGCACCCACTTGTTCCGTCCCGCGCCACCGGGACGTTACCCGGGAATCCTCCTTTTCTCCGAGATCTTCCACGCCACTGGACCGATTCGACGCACCGCAGCGTTTTTGGCTGCGCAGGGTTTTCTCGTGGCCGTTCCGGAGATTTTTCACGAGTTCGAACCGCTCGGGACGGTCCTCCCTTACACTCCGGAGGGAACCGACCGTGGCAACTGGTGCAAGGTCCACAAACCGCTTGCCGCCTACGATGCCGACACCGCCGCCGTCATTGTCTTCTTGAGCACACACCCCCTCTGCACCGGTAAACTGGGTGCCTTCGGAGTTTGCATCGGAGGTCACTTGAGTTTTCGTGCCTGCTTCTGTCCGGAGATCCTTGCCGGCGTCTGCTATTACGCCACTGACATTCACAAGCTCAAAACCCATCCCCGCGGGCTCGGTCTTGGCATGGCCGACGACTCCCTAGAGCGCGCAAGGCAGAGGGCCATTTCAGGGGAAATGCTCATGATATGGGGACGGCACGACCCGCACATCCCGTTTGAAGGACGCCGTCAGATCCACGAGGCCCTCGAGGAATCGGGCACAAACTACCAGTGGCTCGAATGCAATGCGGCGCACGCGTTTCTCCGGGACGAGGGTGCCCGTTACAACCCGGTGCTGGCCCAGCAAACCTTGGCGATTTCGACCGAATTGTTCCACCGGCGGCTCAGTCTTCCCGATTGAGCTGGCTCCCGAGGAGGGCGTTCTCAGAAGGGCAGTTCCAACTGGTTTTCCTCAGAAAGCGCCCACGCCTCGATGCCGCGGGCGCGCAGATCGGTGGCGAATGCCGCCGCAAAACCGTGCAGCGTCAAAACCCGCCGCGGTTGGACCAGTTCCACGTAGCGTAGCAGATCGGGATAGTCCGCGTGGTCGCTCCACGCAAAGGCGGCGTCACATTTGGAGCGGTAGCGCGTGGCGGGGTCGAGCGCCCAGCCGGTGAGCATGGCCGTCCGGACAGTGCCGACCTTGGGCAACAAACCGCGCGCAGCACGACCGGGTGGCAGCAGCAGGACGCGGCCCGCGATTTCATCCGCATTCCAACCAACGTAGCCGGTTGGAAAGCCGGGGACCAAGGAGCGGCAGATCTCGGTCATCTTGAATGTGGCGGGGTGCAGCATTGGGGCCAAACCGTTCTCGAGGAGCATCCAGACTGCTTCCTGAGCCTTGCCCAGCGAGTAGGCGAGCAACACCGGAATCTGCCCTGAGGCCAGGGTTTCACGGCAGAAATACACCACCTCTGCCTCAACCTGCCGTGCGGGTGGCATGACGTACCTCGGCAATCCAAAGGTTGTTTCCATGACCAGCGTGTCGGCCTTTTGCCACCGGCAGGCTTGGGCGCTGCGGCTTTCGCGCAATTTGAAATCGCCGGTGTAAAGAAGGGAACCGGCCTCGGATTCGAGGTGCATTTGCGCCGATCCGGTGATGTGGCCGGCCGGCAAAAGCCGGACGACGGCATTGCCCAGGCGGAGTGGTTCCCCGTAGGCGAGTGTTCGTTCGATGCGGCGGCCGCCGAGCCGCGCCCGCATGAGCGAGGCGGTTGACGCGGTGAGAATCACTTCGGCGTGCGCTCCCACGTGGTCGCTGTGTGCATGCGAAACAAAGGCAAGCGGCTGCCGCTTTGCCGGGTCCAGCCACAGCCCGAGTTCCGGCAATTCGACCCCTTTGCGGTAGCGCACCTCCAGCATGTCCAACCCATGCCGTAGAAACCCACTGAAAACCACGGTTTTTGCGATCCGCTTCCGCCGGAGCCGCGGCGGTTCGGTACTGCACGGTTGCGCCGCTATCCGGCTGCCCCCACTATCCGGGGAAACCCAGTCGAGTCCCACCCCTTGTTTCAGTACCCTTTCACCGCCGTCGTTGGAATGGAGCGCGCCAAGCGCTCGCTGCTCCTGCACGCTGTTGATCCACGCATCGGCGGCACCCTGCTCCTTGGGCACAGGGGGTGCGCCAAAAGCACGCTGGCCCGCGGTTTTGCGGCGCTTCTTCCGGCGGTCGGGGCGCAGCCCGCGCCGTTCGTGGAGGTGCCATTGGGGGTGAGCGAGGATCGTCTGCTTGGCTCCATTCAGGCCGATGCCCTGCTCCAGTCCGGGCGCTGGACGCCGCAAGCCGGCCTTCTGGAGTCTGCCCACAACGGCGTGCTTTACCTCGACGAAATCAACCTGCTCGCCGATCCGATGGCCGACCTGCTTCTCGACTCCGCCGCTTCCGGCGTCCACCGCTTGGAGCGTGACGGCCTTTCGCTGGTGCGCGAGGCCCGCTACATCCTCGTCGCCACGATGAATCCTGAGGAGGGCGACCTGCGCCCCCAACTCGCCGACCGATTCGCCCACAGTGTGGAGGTCGCCGACCAGTTCTCGTCCCTAGAGCGCGTTGAAATCGGCCGCCGCCGGTTGGCTTTCGACGATGCACCGCAGGCTTTCCTCGAGGACTGGACTGCACCCACGCAAGCCCTCCGCGCGACAATCGCAGCGGCGCGCGCCGTTTTGCTCCGGGTCGAAACCCCGGAGCCGCTAAGGACCGCCCTCGCGGAGAGGGCCGCCGCAGCAGGGCTGGAGGGAATGCGGGCCGAGCTCGCTGTCCTCCGCACGGCGCGGGCCTCGGCGGCTCTCCGCCTCGCCGCCGCCGTTGAGGCCGCGGATATTGAGGAGGCGTGGCACCTTTGTGTCGGCCACAGACAGGGCCCGGCGCCCGCGCCCCCGCCCCCGCCCCGGGGCCGTTCCAGCCAGTCCCCTCCGACGCACCCAACCGCCGCTCCGGGAGCATCGCCTCCGTTCCATCCGCCCCAGTCGCCGCCTCCCATGTCGCCTTTTAATCTCCCATCCGCCCCCATGCCGCTTGCCCTGACCCCGACAGACGCGGCCGCCTCGCCGATTCCGCTGCAGCCGTTCCAGAAGCCGCGCATCCTCGCCCTCCCCCAGACGTTAGCGACGCCCCGGTACCTCACCGCCGCATTCTCCACGGGGCACCGAACCGGTGCGCGCTTAGCCA
>JBILKV010000247.1:0-6051 GCA_044376515.1 Chthoniobacteraceae bacterium
GCTGAACTGCATGATCCCCTCGCGGGGGCGTGCCGCCGCCGCGCCCGCGCCACGCCGCAGTGTATTCATTTACATTCCAAACGGTGTGAATGTGCTGACCTGGCAAATCGCCAAGGCCGGCCGCGATTACCAGTTCACCGGGCCGATGCAGTCTTTGGAAAAACATCGCGACAGCGTCACGCCCATCAGCGGCCTGCATCACGTCAATGGCATCGGCGCGGGGCATGAGGTGGACAAGATCTGGCTCACGGGGGCAAAGGTCGCGGAAGGTGGCGGTGCGTTTCGCAACAGCGTCTCCGCCGATCAACTCATGGCCGAGAAGACCGCGCCGCTGACACGTTTTGGTTCGCTGGAGCTTTCCGTCGGACGCGGCAACACGACGTTGGGCTGGTCGCGCGATGGTGTGCCGCTGCCCGCGGAGGACAACCCGAAGACCGTCTTCAACCAATTGTTCGGCGTGCCGAAGGGCGGCATCGACGTGCAGCGCAGGCTGTTGAAAAGTCAGCACAGCGTGCTCGACAGTGTGCTCGAAGACGCGCGATCCCTCAAACGCCGGGTCGGTAGCGAAGATCGCTCGAAGCTCGACGAATATCTGGAGGCGGTGCATTCCGTCGAGGTCCGTACCCAGCGGGCGGATGCGTGGCTCGATGTGCCGAAACCGAAGATCGAACCCGCGGTCAGTGCCCGTCTCCAGCGTGATGTGCCGAAGACCGATGCGGGTGATTACTATCGCACGATGTATGATCTCATCCTGCTCGCACTGCGCACGGACATGACGCGCGTGGTCACCTTCATGAGCGGCACCGAGGCCCAGGGTCTGGCCCTGCCGGAGATCGGCATCGTGCAGACGCGCCATGAGCTCTCCCATCACAACGGCGACCCCGTGCAAATGGGGCGTCTCACCAGTGCCGACACTTTTCTGGTCGAGCAGTTTAGTTACTTTCTGGGACAGCTCACTCAAGTCCGCGAGGGCGATGCGCCGCTGCTCGATCAGACGATGGTGCTCTTTGGCAGCGGCATGAGCTACGGCCACAGCCACGGTAACGCCAACCTGCCCACCATCCTCGCCGGCGGCAGGGCGCTCGGTGTGCGGCACGGTCAGCACATAGACTACAACCTGCCCAAGATCGGCCAGTATGAACTCACCGCCGCGAAGCACTACGCCATCTGCGGCCGCCCCTTGGATGGCAACGCGCGTCTCACCAACCTGCTGCTCACCATGCTGCACAAGATGGACGTCAACGTGGAGCAGTTCGCCGACAGCCTGGGGCCCGTGTCGGAGCTGATTTGAAGCCCCTGAATCCACGTATCCGTACACCGTCATGCAACGCATTCTCCTCACGCTCATTTTTTTGTCTCATGCGATACCTCGAGCTTCCGTAGCGCAAACGCCCGGAAAGAAGCCCCCGACGGAGCAGCCTGCCGCCTACCAGCTCAAACCCGGTGAATTTCCGCCCGCCGGATCGGAGAAGAAGCTCTCCGGTGAACTGATCGCCTTGGATCATGTGAACCGCGCAGGTGTGCTGCGCATGGACCGCGCCGATGAGCAGACGCGACCGCAATGGGATCGGCCAAGCCCGTTCACGCTGCTGCCCTTTGCCACGGTGATGTATCACGGTGCGCCCGCAGAGTTGCGGGACATTCCCATCGGCACGCATCTGCACGGACACTTCTATGAAGGGGAGAAGGTGCCGCAATTCCCAGCCGCCTATGTCCCGGCACTCGGAAGCGAAACCAGACTGAGCATCTATCTCCGGTTCAGCCGTGCCTCGCGTCTGGAGGATCACTTCAGCCGTGATCAGAGCAGCGGACGCACATGGCGCGTCGAGAGCCTGAATGTCGAATCCGGCAAACTCACCGTCACCGGAATCAGCGCAGACAAGCAGGCGGACAAGCAAGCCACGGTCTTCGACATCGGCCCGGAGGCGCGGGTGTGGAAGGGCAAAGGCTTCGGCACGCTCGCCGATGTGCGGGCCGGACAGTCCGTGCTCGTCAATCTCACCCTCTGCACACTTTTCGGGGCGGGTCGCGTCGTGGAGATTTGGCTCGACGACGAAAGCCGCGCCGCCGCCACTGCGCATCAGCTTGAGAAACATCTCCGCTACCAGCGTCAGCACGGAGTTGCAGGCTGGATCGACGCCGTGGACAACAGGACCGGTGAGGTCTTCATCACCTTGTTTCCGGGCGTGCACGCGAAGTTGTTCGATGATTTCAATGCAGTCGGCATCTGCCGCGTCGCCACCGCGCAGGACAGCCTACGCACCTACTGGACCATCAACGATAACAAGGCAGGTCCGGCAACCACGCTGCGCGTTCCCGCAGGTGAGCGGGGTGCAGGTGGAATGCGCGTCACAATCACCGTGGGCCGCGCAGGCATGCTCGAAGGCTTCCGCCCCACCCGCATCGTCCGCGTCTGGCCGGGAGACGGCAAAACCATCCCCGGTTGGCACATGCAGGAGTTGCCCAAAGAAGAGCAACTGATCGAGCAATGAGCCGAATCCCCACCCGTCACGCGTCGTGAAACCAAACACTTTCATGCTGCTCACTCTCCTCGCCCTCGCCTGCAGGATCGACGCGCTCCGCGTTTACGCCCCACAGCTCACTGCGGAGGGAATCAGACAGTTCACGATCTGCCCGCAGTAAAAAACGGCGCATCCGTATTGCCGCCAAAACGCAGTCAGAAACAGCTTCTTCCCCAAAAAAAGCATGAAGACCCCAACCCGACTGGCGCATCTCGCTCTCGTCTTGCTCGCACTCAAGACGGCGGCGCCGGCTGTCGACATTCCCGTCACGCTCGGCAAGCCGGGCAATGTCTCCGCCGCCATCTACGATGGGCAGGGCCGCATGGTCCGCGAACTCACGCGAGCAGAGCCGATGCAGACCGGAAAGCACGCGCTCGCTTGGGACGGGCTCGACATGAACGGCAAGCCTGCGCCTGCTGGGAAGTATGAATGGCGCGCGCTGCAGACTCAGGGCCTGCGCAGCGAGTATCTGATGAGCGTGGGCACGAGCGTGGGGGATCGCTGGTGGCCGGGGAATCATGGTGGGCCGACGTCGATCGTGGTGGCGGATGATTCGCTCATTGTCGCCGCGCATCCCGAGGGGCCGCCGCTTTTGACGCGGGTGCGCTTTGACGGAAGCGTCATCTGGGAGCGAGCGCAGTATGAACCGGCGCGCAATCCCTACGATGTCGCGGTTGGCGGCGGGAAGGCATTCTATTTGCAGGACAATGGCAAGGTCTTCGTGCTCGACTTTGAAACCGGCAAGCCGGTGGGCAAAGGTCAGCACGGCACGACGCTGTCCGCGATGATTCCGGTGAAGACGTTTGTCTTTGGCAGCCGCCAGGCAGGCACGGAGGAAACGGTCGTGCCGCTCGCCCTCGTGGATGCGAAGACGGGCACCGGCTGGGACAAGGTCGAGGGTATGAAGCAAACGATAAGCGGCATTACCTGCGATGCGCTGGAGCCACGTGTGTTTGAAGCGCCACTGCCGAACGGCGAGTATCTCCTGCGCTATGACTATGGTGACGACGCGCAACCGACGACGCTCGTGGAGGTGCAGCCCAATGGCATGGAAGCCCCTCGCGGCCACCACACGCTGGTAGAGGCGATGTCGTGGTGGCAACTGCCGCCCCTTCGCGCTGCCGCAAAGATGGAGCCGCGTTTTCTGCCGCAACGTTACGGGCTACCCGTTCCAGTTTCGGTGAACGAGGGCAGGCTGAGCATCAAGTTCATCCCGGAAAGTCCGCGGGCCAAGCCGACATCTGCGCATTGGGGTCTGCGAAAGATTGAGGTGATCGCAATGGCCGATCACATCGCGGCGGATGACGCCACCCTGCTGCTCTCCAGCCGTGGTGCAGGTAGACTCCTCTGGCTCGATTCCGCGACGGGAAACACACTCGACTCCATGTCCCTCGCCGATGTGCGTGACATCGCGCTTGGGCCCCAACATGAGGTCTTCGCGCTCATCGGCGGGACCGTGGTTCGCTTTACCCGCGAAGACAAAAAGCCCGCCACGCTCGTGCGAGGCCTGCGCGATGCCGTGGCGCTGGATGTGGATGCGAAGACCGGTGCCCTAGTCGTCGCCGAGGGAGGTGCGGTGCAGCAGGTGAAGTGCTTTGATGCCGCGGGTAAACTCACCGCCACACACGGTCGCGCTGGAGGTCGCAAGCTCGGCCGCTACCAACCGCGGGATTTCTCCAGCCTGCAGGGCATCGCGGCCGACGGCCACGGCGGCTTTGTGGTCACCGAGAAAAGCACCGTGCCCCGCCGCACGGCGCGTTTCGATGCAAAGGGCGAGCCAGTGAGGGAATGGTTCGGCGGCATGGACTTCTACACGCAGACCACCCTCGATCCGTCTGATCCATCGCTCGGCTGGATCCGGCAGGATGACGAAACGGTCGTTCTGGCGAGACTTGATTATGCCAAACGCGACTGGCAGCCCATCGCTGCCTATCGCTGGACGGAGATGTTTGATCCCAAGATCGGCACCAGCGCTGCCGCCTATGATGACAACCGGCGGAACTACCCGCCCTGGTTCGCCAACCTTGTGGCTAGCTACCACCGCATGCGGACGCTGCGTCGTGATCTCGATGGCGATGGCAAACCTGAACTGCTGCTGGAGTTCACCTCGCTGCCGCTGCTGCTCGTGCATGATGAAAAGAGCGACCGCCTCCGTCCCCTCGCCTGTCTCGGTCTCGTGCAGCGCGACCTGTGGGCCGCGGGCACGACCGCGACCGTCGAACAACTCCCGACCGCCTGGGCCGAGGCGATCCGGCTCGCGGGCGGAGATCCTGCCGATGTAACCAAGCGCATCAAGTTCGCGCACTACTCATGGGCCGATGAAAACGGCGACGGCCTAATCGACGCGAAGGAACTGCGTCTCGGCGAAGCACACCGCGATGCCAGCGGGCCGACGCAACCCAACGGCGGCTACTGCCTGCGCATCGACGATGGATTGAATGCCTGGGTCGGCAGTGGAGCCACCGAAAAGTCTGGGATGTATCGGGTGTTCAAGCCGGAGCGGATCACCGCCTGCGGCGCCCCAGTTTGGCCGCTCAAGGGCATTGCCGGTCCGACGACGGAACGCACCGGCGAAACCAAGTCGCTACTGCCCACACGTGACGGCGGCACGTTCGCCTTGCTTGATGGTGGTGGCGATGGCGCAAGAAACGTCAGAACCAGCGATCTCGCCGTGCATGGCTGGGGCTGGCCCTCGAACCTGACCGACGGCATGGCGCTGCTGCGGCTCGATGCCGATGGCAACCGGGTGTGGCGAAGCGGCAATAAGGCCGCCCGCTGGCCGCATCCGCGCGGTCAACTGCATGGGGCCTGGCATCTCGGTCGGGAGCTGAAGGGGTGCATACCCGTTTTCGACTGGCTGGAGCAACCCTGCGAGTTCTGGACCACAGACGGTCTCTATGTCGGCGGCTTGTTTGATGGTCGCGACCCGCACGACGGCCGCGATTTGAGCCAGCCTGACAGCAAGGCTGACCGCCTCTACACATGGCACGGCATCAATGGAAAACGGATCGGCAGGAACAACTACGACCAACATTCGCCCCTTGCCGCGGATGACTTTCGGACGGGAGGTGAGGCCGCCGAGTTGCCCGATGGCAGCGTTGTTTTTCTGGGTCAGGGCGCGAACAACAATCCTTGCTACCGCATCACCGGTTGGGGGAACTTTCAGCGTCAGCGCGGCGAGATAACCCTCGCGAAACCCGTCACAGCGCCCGCGCAGAACGGTACCGGCCTGAAAGCCGAAATCTTCGCCAACCTCGACCTCAGCGGCCAACCCGAAATCACCCGCATCGACGAGCGTCTCTGGTTTGGCATCAACAAGCCGTGGCCGAAAGGCACGCCCGCCAAAGACTTCAGCATCCGCTGGACCGGCTTTATCGAACCCCGCTTCACTGAGAACTACTGTCTCAGCATCTACGCCCGCGGCGAGTTCAAGCTCTGGATTGATGGCAAGGAAGTCACGTGGGCACAGCAAGACTACCCGCGTGAAGTCGAGATTGGCAAAGGCCACTCGCTCCCCATCCCGCTGCAA
>JBILKV010000248.1:0-6050 GCA_044376515.1 Chthoniobacteraceae bacterium
CTGGGGCGCGAGATCGCCCACGTCATGGGGCACCAGGCGGCCGGCTGGCTCGAGCGGCCGGAGCGGGAAACCGAAGAGCGCACCGACCTGCTGCTCGAAGCAATGCAAATCCGACCGGGAGAGGTCCTCGCGGACATCGGCGCAGGTTCAGGCTATTTTTCGTGGCGCATGGCCAAGGCGACCGGCTCCGGCGGCAAGGTGTTTGCGGTCGACATCCAACCGGAGATGTTGGACCTGCTGCAACGGAACATGGCCCGGCGGGAGATCACAAACGTCGTGTCGGTGCTCGGCACCACCAACGACCCCAAACTCCCGCCCGGCAGCGTGGATACGATGCTGATGGTCGACGTGTACCACGAGTTCGACCAGCCCTTTGAGATGTTGAGCGCGATGGTCAAAGGCCTCAAAAAGGGCGGCCGTATCGTGCTGGTGGAATTCCGCGCCGAGGACCCCGCAGTCAACATCAAGCGGGTACACAAGATGAGTGAGGTCCAGGCCAAAACCGAGTTTGAGCTCTTCCCCGAACTGCGCTGGGAGAAGACCGTCAGCGTTCTGCCCCAGCAGCACATCCTGATTTTCCGCAAAATCAGGGACTGAAGGGAACGAGCGTTCGCTCCGGCGTGAACCTTGAATCCAAAGGCGCTTAGGACGCAGCGGAAGGTCCCGGTTGGCGGCCGTTCAAGGGGTGCTGTTCGCGTCTTGGACGGGGATCAGGCCGAGGCCGGCCAGCCACTCGAGGGATTGTTTTTGCCAGGCGTCCCACATGGGGCCCTTGTACCCGTTGAGGCCGTGCCCGCCCTCTGGCAGTTCCAGATACTTTGAGGCGACCTTGTGCGCTTGAAGTGCCGCATGGAAACGGGCGCTGTTTTCAGGGGGCACCGGCTTGTCGTTGAGGGCGTGGGCCAGAAAACAGGGGGGCGTCTGTGCGCTCACCTGCCTGTCGTTGGAGAAGAGGCGGAGCATTTCCGGAGTCGGATTGGGGCCGAGCAGGTTGTTGCAGGAACCGCGGTGGGCGTGCTCCTCCATGCTGACCACGGGGTAGACCAGGATCCCGAAATCGGGGCGTGCGCTTTCGCGGGCGACCGGGTCGGCAGCCTTCGGATCGCCCGCATCAAAGTGGGTGAGGGCGGTGGAGGCCAGGTGCCCGCCGGCGGAAAAGCCCATGATTCCGACGCGTTTGGGATCGATCTTCCACTCGGAGGCGTGCGCACGGGCCAGACGCAGCGCCCGCTGCGCATCCAGCAACGGCACAAAGGGTCGGCCTTTCGGCAGGCGGTATTCCAAAACAATGCCGGTAATCCCGTGGGAGTTGAGCCATTTGGCGATGCCGTGTCCCTCCGCGCCCACCACCAGGCCCCCGTAGCCGCCCCCGGGACAGACCACGAGCGCGGCGCCGTTGGGTTTGTCGGGAAGATGCACGGTAAATCCAGCCTCGGAGGGGGCCGAAGAGCCGTCACCCTGCGGCGCATCCCCCTGCCAGAGGGGTTGTTTTTGAGGACCAGTGGCGGTGTCCGCCGCGCTCGCCAACGAAGCGCAGGCGGCCCAGAGAAGGAGGGTTCGGGTGGGGTTCATGGAATCACGATATGCAGTAGCCGAAGCGGAAACTTTTGAAAGCAAACAGAGGGCACTTGTGCCGTTTGGAAAGGGCGGGAGACACCGTCGGGTTTGTTTTGCAGATTCCCCGGGTGTGCGTTTCCCTGAGCGCGGGATTGGTGTAGGACAGTGGGTCTGATGATGTCCCCCGAAAATCCAGAGACCGGCTTTTGGCGGAAGGCGCGTCGCATGCGTTGCGGATGGGTCGCCGGGCTGGCGCTGCTGGCCGGCGCGGGCGGCCGGGCGGATCCCGTCGATGACGCGGTAGCCAAAGGGGTGAATTTCCTCCTCTCCGAGCAGGACGCCCGCGGTGCCATCCGGGAGAACGGCGCCCATGAAACGGCGATGACCGCTCTTTCCGCGCTGGCCTTGGCCGCGGTCGGACACCAACCCTCCGCCGCCTCACCCGAGGGCACGGCACTCCGGAAGGCCCTCGCGTTTCTGCTCAGCCAGGGCAGACAGGATCAGGATGGATACTTCGGCGCGCGGGACTCCTCGAGGATGTACGGCCACGGGATTACCGCCCTGACGCTTTCCGCCATGCTGGGGATGGGGGCGGATGCAGCCCAGGACGCCGCGCTGCGGAGTTCCTGCGAACGGGCCGTCGCACTGATCCTGCGCTCGCAGGCGGTGTCAAAACGGCCTGAACATGCCGGGGGCTGGCGCTACACGCCGGTGTCCACCGACTCGGATCTTTCGATCTCGATCTGGCAGCTGATGGCGCTGCGTTCAGCCAAGAACGCTGGCCTGGAGGTGCCCAAGGAGGCCATTGACAACGCGGTTGGCTACCTCAAACGGGCGCACGTCCCAAACGGCAAAGACTGGAAAACGCCGGCGGGCTTCCGGTACGTGGCAGGAACAGCGCCGAGTTGGTCGACCGCAGCCGAGGGCTTGTTGGCACTCCAACTGAGCGGTGCCTACGACGCGCCGGAGGTGGAGCAGACCGCCGAATGGTTGCTGCACAATCCGCCCGACGCCACCAAGGCCAAGACGCTCTGGTTTTACTACGGCAGCTACTACTACGCGCAGGGCATGTACCAGCGCGGCGGGGACGCCGCGGCGGAATCCGCCAAGCGGATTGTCGAAGTGTTGCTCCCCCTGCAGGAGCCCAACGGCTCGTGGAAACCCGTTTCCGACCTGGAGCGCAACAAGGTCTACTGCACGGCATTAGCGTTGCTTAGCCTGAGCGTAAAATACCATTACCTGCCCATCTATCAGCGGTAGGCTGTTTTCAGCGCTCCCCCGGAAACCACCACAGCTCTTGCGTCGATTCGCCGCAAAGACCGCGAAGACTGCGGGGCTCTAAAAGGGGCCACCCCCCAGTCTCCGGAACCTTCAAAATCCTGCTGCTATCTTTCTTTGATTTCTCCGGGTTCTTTGCGGTGAAAAAAACCGCGGATGCCGCCTCAATCTAGAGGAAGAGCGGGATGACCAGAATGGCCACGATGTTGGCCACCTTGATCATGGGATTGATGGCGGGACCGGAGGTGTCCTTGTAGGGGTCTCCGACGGTGTCTCCGGTCACCGCGGCGGCGTGAGCCGGAGAGTGTTTGCCTCCGTGGTTGCCTTCCTCAATATATTTTTTGGCGTTGTCCCAGGCACCGCCGCTGGAGGTCATCGAAAGACCGATGAACAAGCCGGTCACGATGGTGCCCACCAGAAGGCCCCCGAGCACCGTCGCCCCGAGGGCGGGGACGGCAGCCACGACCACCACAAACAGGATCGGCAGCAGGGCGGGGACCACCATCTCCCGAAGGGCGGCCTTCGTGACGATGTCCACGCAGGTCCCGTATTCAGGAACTTCGGTACCCGTGAGAATCCCGGGGTGCGCCTTGATCTGGCGGCGCACCTCTGCGACCACCGCCCCGGCAGCGCGGCCCACCGCATCCATGCTGAAGGCGGAGAAGAGGTAGGGAATCAAGCCGCCCAGAAACAGACCGATGATCACCTTGGGATCGTTGAGCGAAAATTCGAGCGCTCCCTGAACCAGCCGGCCCGCCGCCGACCAGTGGGCGCGGAGTTCCTCGACGTAAGTCCCAAACAAGACGACCGCCGCCAAGCCGGCGGAGGCAATGGCGTAGCCCTTGGTGACGGCCTTCATCGTGTTGCCTACGGCGTCGAGTTCATCGGTGATTTGACGGACTCCAGCGGGGAGGCCGCTCATCACCGCGATCCCGCCGGCGTTGTCCGTGATCGGACCGAAGGCATCCAGCGAGATGATGATGCCCGCCATCGAAAGCATGGCCATGACGGCGACGGCGATCCCGTACAACCCAGCAAAATGAAAGGCGCCCAGAATCCCGCCGGCGATGCAGAGCACCGGCATTGCGGTGGCGTGCTGGCCGATGGCGATCCCCGCGATGATGTTGGTGGCGTGCCCGGTTTCAGAGGCCTGCGCGATCTTGCGCACCGGGGAGTAGTGCGTGGAGGTGTAGTAGTTGGTGATGGCCACCACCAGAATGGTCAACACCAGGCCGAGCAGGGAAGCCAGGTAGATCTGCGGCGCGGAGTAGACCCGGCCGCCGGCCTCCATTCCGGCTGCGAAGAGGGACTGGGTCACTGGCCAGAGGGCTGCGGCGGAAATCACCCCGGAAACCGCGACCCCGCCCATGAGCGCGGCGGTGGGCCCCAGGGGGAGGAGGTTCACGCTGGCGATGCCGGCGATGGCGCCCACGATCGAAATGCCTCCGAGGATGAAGGGAAAGAGCACCGCGTTCGGAAAGGCTTTCAGCGTGAGTCCGGCAATGAGGACGGCTCCGATGAGGCTCACCGCGTAGGTTTCAAACACGTCGGCAGCCATGCCCGCGCAGTCACCGACATTGTCGCCGACGTTGTCGGCAATGGTGGCCGGGTTGCGGGGATCATCCTCGTCGAGGTTGCTCTCGATTTTGCCGACCAGATCCGCCCCCACGTCGGCGGCCTTGGTGTAAATGCCGCCGCCGAGGCGGGCGAACACGCTGATCAAACTCGAGCCCAGCGCCAACCCGACCAGGCTGCGTAGTGCGGTGGCCTCGTCAGCCAGGGCCACCACGCCCTTGTAGAAGAGTGCGGTGGACAACAGCGCGAGGCCAACCACGAGCAAGCCGGTGACGGCGCCGCCGTTGAAAGCGACCTTGAGGGCGGCCTTCCGGCTCTCAGTGGCCCCCTGAGCGGTCCGCACGTTCGCCAGCACGGCGACGCGCATTCCGATGAACCCGGCGGCCAACGAACACACCGCCCCAAGCAAAAAGCCAAGCGCCGTGGCCGTTCCCAACTTCCAGAAGAGGATCCCGAAAAGGACGGCCGCAATCGCACCGATGGAGAACAACTGCCGGTTGAGGTAAGCCTTCGCCCCCTCCTCGATGGCGGCGGCGATTTCGCGCATCCGCGCATGTTCGATCTTCACCTTCAGGATGGAACGGATCAAACCGACCGCCACCAAAAGCCCGAGAGCGGCGCAGGCGATGACCAAGGACATCCCGCTGGTTTCAAGCGACAACTGGGCAACAAAACTGAAAGAGGACATAGTTCTAGGGGAGGCTGACAAAAAGAAGAGGATGGGAATGCCGTCTTTCTCCCGATTCCGCAACTTGTTTATCACCAAAACCGCACAAAATGTCCGTGAAATCAGCGGCACCGCGCGGAGCGGTCTCCGTCCCTTGAGAACAGCCGTTTGCCCCGGGAATGCCGCGCGGCATTCAGGAGTTTCTTTGCGGTTTTCCACGGTTTCGGCGTAACCTGCCGCAAATGTTGGATGCGATTATATTTGATATAGGCAACGTTCTGTTGCGGTTTGATTTTTCGCTTGTGGCACGGCGGATCGCGCCGTTTTGTTCCGCCGGTGTCGCACAGTTTGATACCCTGCTCGAGCCCCTCAAGATCGAGTTGGAGTCAGGCCGAATCAGTGGCGAGACCTTCCTGGCGGAAGCCTCCAAGTCCATCGGCTACACGGGCGAACCCTCGCTGCTGCGCGCCGCCTGGCAGGAGATTTTCTCTCCGATCGAGGCAACTCACGCGCTGGTGGAACGGCTGCACGGTTCCCTGCCCCTTTTTCTGCTCTCCAACACCAACGATCTGCATGCGGAGTACTTTCTCAAGCGCTACCCCGTGTTCGAGCGGTTCCAGGACGCCGTGTACTCCCACGAGTGCGGCCTGATGAAGCCGGACGCTTCAATCTACACCCACGCCCTTGAAAAATTCGGCCTGCAAGCAGAAGGGGTTTTCTTCATCGACGACCTCGCCCCCAACGTGGAGGCAGCCCGTGCCTCGGGCTGGCGCACGCACCATTACCGCGAGGATTCGCACGCGCTGCTGCTCTCCGAGTTGGCATCCCTGGGTGCGGTCTGATCCCAACTCTCAATGATAACCGGAGTGTTTCCGCCCCGAATCAAGGGGTAGACCACTCGCAGCCCATGGCAACGCCGTGGGTTTGATCCGTTATAAAACCATGAAGCCCTTGTAGGTCTTGAGGGTCGAAG
>JBILKV010000249.1:0-6029 GCA_044376515.1 Chthoniobacteraceae bacterium
AGACCGGCCGGCTCTTTGGATACTGCCGTCCGGAACTGCATGACGGCTTGGAACTCGAATTCCTCGAGGGCCGGCACCCGGTGCTCGATCAGGCGTTGGTGGAGGAAAAGTTTGTCCCAAACGACACACTTTTGGACGGCGACTCCAACACGCTGCTGGTGCTGACCGGTCCCAACATGGCGGGAAAATCGACTTACATCCGACAGGTGGCCTTGTTGGCGTTGATGGCGCAGATCGGCTCGTGGGTCCCTGCGAGGCGGGCGGTGGTGGGGCTTGCCGACCGTATCTTTACACGCGTCGGGGCCAACGACGACCTTTCCCGCGGACAGTCCACCTTCATGGTGGAGATGCACGAAACCGCGAACATTGCCAACAACGCCACCAGCCGCTCCCTGGTCATCCTCGACGAGATCGGCCGTGGCACCTCTACCTTCGACGGCCTCTCCATCGCATGGAGCGTCGCTGAATATCTCCACGACGTGCTCAAGGCGCGCACCCTCTTCGCCACCCACTACCACGAACTAACCGAACTGGCCCGCACCCGCCCGGGCGTCCAGAACTTCAACGTGGCGGTGCGCGAGTGGAACGATCAGATCATCTTCCTGCGCAAGATCATCCCCGGTGGTGCCGACAAAAGCTACGGCATTCAGGTGGCCCGGCTGGCCGGCCTCCCAAAGCCCGTCCTCGAGCGGGCCAAGGAAATCCTCGCCAACCTCGAACGTTCGGAACTCAGCGCCGAGGGTTCCGTCCGCACCACCCGCCGTCGCTCCGTCATGGCGGAGGAGGCTGACAAACCCCAGATGCTCCTGTTCTAGCCCCTCCCGGCGCAGGGAGAGATGCCGTCACAGATTTTATGTCCACACCCGCCGTCTCCTATCCTATCCTCCCTGACACGCCCGTTTCTCATCTACCCTTCAGCCCCGTGGTGGTGGCCGGTGGTCTGATCTTTGTTTCCGGACAGGCCTCCGTTGACGCGACCGGCAAAATTGTGTCCGGCACCTTTGAGGAGGAATTTCACCGGTCGATGGAAAACGTGAAGCGCGTGCTGGCCGCCGCAAACAGCGACCTCGCCCATGTGATTCAAACCCGCAACTATGTGCAGCGGAGTGCGGACGTCGCCCTCTTCAACCAGTTGTACCGCACTTATTTTTCGGCCCCGTTTCCCGCGCGAACCACCATCGTCAACTGCCTGGGTGAAGCGCTGCTTTTTGAAATCGAAGTGGTCGCGGTGCCGCGCGCCGCCGGGAACGCCTGAACGTATCCCTGACCAAACAAGACGGGCGGATTTTTGTTATTCGGCTCGCTCAGCCTGTTCCTTGGTTTGCCTCCTCCCAAAAAGGAAGTTCTCGCAGGGAGGGCAGGAGTGGCACGCGCCTCCGATTCCCGAGGCTTTCGCGGCCCTTGCGCTCAAAGGTCGCTCCCCGGGTTGACGGCGGGCGCCCTTGCCGGGCGATTCGTTTCGCCCGCCCCATCCGTCGCTCCTCCGGAATCCGTTTCTCCGAGCCTACTCAACCACCTCCACGCGCACCCCGTCGGTGATCGAGTCGGGCGGATTGAGGATCACCCGACTGCCGGTCGGCAACCCTTCGAGCACCTCCACCGCGCTCCCAAAGTCGCGTCCCAACATCACCTTGTGCAGGCGCGCCGTGTTGCCGTTCTCCACCGCCACCACCAGTGCCCCGTCCGCGCGGAAGATGAGCGCGTTGGCTGACACGGTCAGCGGGCGGTCTGCATCCACGCTCGAAAGACGCACCTGCGCGTAGCCTCCCGCAAGAATCCCGCCCTTGGGGTTGTCCGCCTCCAGTTCTACCAGCAGCGTGCGAGAAGCGGCGTCGATGGCTCCGGCGGTGCGCATCACGCGCGCCGGGATAGGCTGGCTGCGCAGTTCGGCCAGCAACAACTCGGCGGCGTGTCCCTTTTGAATGCCACGCGCAAACGCCTGCGGCACCCGGATGAACACCCGCAGACGGGAAGTGTCGGCCAGATGGAAAAGCTCCTTGTTCATCCCCGCCCCCACCAATTGGCCAACGTCCACATGTCGCGCCGTGACCGTTCCCGCGAAGGGCGCCTTGATCAGCGCAAATTCGCTGATCTCCCTGAGGCGCTGCACCTCTGCGCGCGCGCTGTTGACCGCGGCGGCTTTCAATTCGAGGTCCGCCTGCTTTTCGTCGGTCTCCTGCGACGAGGCCGTCTTGGCTGCATAGAGTTCCTGCCAGCGCTTGGCCGTGGTTTCCGCCAGTTTGTGGGCGGCCTCCGCAAGCGCCAACTGCGCCTCCGCACGGCCCAGTTCCCGGGTCAGCTCCGGGGTGTCGAGTTCCGCAAGCACCTGGCCCTCCGAAACCTGGTCCCCGAGGTCCGCGTGCCACTTCCGCACATAGCCCGACACCCGTGCAAGTAGCGAGGCCTCCGTGGTGGGCCGCAGCTCCGCGGGCAACGCCAGCGGCACCCCCTCGGGCGCAGGCGCCGCCCCGCCGGTCCGGACGCGAACCACGGCAAGGTCGCGCGTTTGCTCGACCGCCTCTGCCTGCCGCTGGAGCTTGGGCAACATGCCCAACGCAAACAACCCGACCGCCCCGCCCACCAGCACCAGCATCAACACATAAAACGCCACGCCTGAAGTGCGCGGTAGCGTCGCGGACTGGCCGGAGGCAAGGGATTCGTTTGGGGCGTTCACGGGAAGGCGGAGCGGGCTGCGGACAGGTCGACCTGCCAGCCGCCCAAATATTGGAGGTTCGAATGGAAAGAGGGTGTGGCAGGACGGCCACATGCCAACACGCCACGGCTAAAGGTACGCCGAAACCTCTCCGCAATCAAAGCAGCCGTTTTGGGGGCGCAACCCCCCCGGGTCCCCCTCGCGGGGGGCGCGCCTCAGGGTGCATTGACGCTTGGGGGCGCCGCTGTTTGAATCACCCCTGATGCTCCGACTCGCCCTTAAAATGCTCTACGGCGACCGTGCAAAGTACATGATGCTCGTCTGCGGCCTCAGTTTTTGCGCGCTGCTGATGTCGCAGCAGATCTCGGTTTTCTGCGGCTTGTTGCTCTGGACAAACGCCACGGTCCGCAACGTCCGCGTCCCGGTGTGGGTGGCAGACGCAAAGGTGGAGCAGGTTAACGAAGTGGTTCCTCTCCGCGAAATCGAGGTGCAGCGGGTTCGCTCGGTTCCCGGCGTCGAATGGGCCGTACCGCTCTACTGGAGTCTCGTCCAGACGCGGCTGCCGGACGGCACCTTCCAAGCGGTGCAGCTCACCGGGCTCGACAGCGCCACGCTCGTCGGCCGCCCCACCAAAATGATCGCCGGCGACGCCGGGGACTTGCGCCTTCCCAACGCGGTGATCGTCGATCAGGTGGCCATTGAAAAGTTCGCGAAGCGGAAAATCGTCCTCAAGCTGGGCTCCACCTTTGAGATTAACGACAAGGAGGCCCGCGTGGTGGGTATCTGCCAGACGGAACGCTCCTTCCTCGGCCAACCCTACGTATATACCACCTACTCGCGGGCGGTTGAATACTCCCCGCCCCAGCGCAGGCTGCTTTCCTTCGTCCTCGCCCAGCCGAAGCCCGGCGTATCGGTTCCCGAATTGCTGCAGCGCATCTCTGCGCTTGGCGGCCTGCGCGCCTTCAGCTCCGAACAGCTCAAGTGGGACACCTTCATGTGGTACGTCAAAAACACCGGCATTCCCATCTCCTTTGGGACGGTGGTGCTCTTGGGGATCGTGGTCGGCATCGCGATCGCCGGGCAGACCTTCTACCTGTTCGTCCACGAGAACCTCCGCTTCATGGCGGCGCTCAAGGCCATGGGTGCGGGTTTTTGGACGCTCGCACAGATGGTTTTTCTCCAAGCATTTACCGTCGGCTTCACCGGGTACGGAATTGGCGTCGGACTCGCGGCGATGTTCGGCAATGCCGTGTTGAAGAAGGGCCAGCCGCCTTTTTACATGCCGTGGCAGGTGCTCGTCTTCACCGGCGCGGTCATCGTGTTTATCTGCCTGCTCTCCTCTTTTGTGGGGCTTCTCAAAATCGCCCGCACCGAGGCCGCCATGGTTTTCAAATGAGCGCCCACGCACAACCGCAGCCGCCCCTCGCGGTGCAAACGGCCGGCCTCGTCAAAAACTACGGCCGCGGCGACAGCCTCGTGCAGGCCCTCAAGGGCGTCGACTTCGAGGCACGCTGCGGCGAACTGCTCATGATCGTAGGACCCTCGGGATGCGGCAAAACCACCCTGCTGAGCGTCATCTGCGGAACCCTCCGCCACGATGCCGGCACCGCCTCGGTCTTCGGCAGGGACCTCGCCAGCATGAGCACAGCCAAGCTCACCGCGTTCCGCGGGAAAAACGTGGGTTTCATTTTCCAACAGTTCAACCTGATCCCCTCGTGGACCGCGCAGGAGAACGTTTCAGTCCCCCTGCTGCTCAACGGCGCCGGTCGGGCCAGTGCCGAGAAGAGCGCCGCTGCGCTGCTCGCCGAGGTCGGTTTGCAGGACAAGCTGAAGATGCGCCCCGACCAGCTCTCCGGCGGCCAGCAGCAACGGGTCGCCATCGCCCGCGCCATTGTGCACGAACCCCGCCTCCTCATCTGCGACGAGCCCACCGCAGCGCTTGACGCCGCTTCCGGCAGGAGGGTGCTCGAACTCCTCAGGGAACGCGCCTGCAGACCCGACCGCTGCGTCATCATCGTCACCCACGACAGCCGGATCTTTTCGTTCGCAGACCGCATCGCCGAAATGGAGGACGGCCAGATCAAGGCCGTCCACGGTGCCGGCGAAATCCAAAAACTCTATGTTTAGAAGCGCCTCCTTTTTCATCGCGGTCGCAGGGATCGGCCTGGCCGCAAACCTCGTCCGCAAACAGGATGTGCAGGAGCCGCCCGCAGTGCCACTGAGCCCGCCGCCGGCTGCGCCCTACCCCCAGTCGATTGGGGCCCGTGGCCTCGTCGAGGGTATCGACGAAAACGTCCGGATCGCCCCCGCCGTCGCGGGACTTGTCGCCGCCGTGCGCGTCAAGGTGGGGGACCAGGTGCAGGCGGGTCAGGTGCTCCTCGAGCAGGACGCCCGCGACGCCGAGGCGCAGATCTCCGTTCAGGAGGCCAACGTTGCCTCCATTCAGGCGTCGCTCGCCGAGAGCGAAGTCGCACACGCCGACCGACAGGATCAGTGGAACCGCGTCGAAAAACTCGGCGCCAACCGCGTGGTCAGTGTGGATGAGAAACAGCGCACCCTCTACGCGCTCCGGGCCGCCGCGAGCCGCGTCGAATCGCGAAAAAGCGATCTGGCCGCCGCCCGCGCGCTGCTCGCCCGTGCACGCGTCCAGAGGGACCTCCTCCTCGTGCGGGCGCCCCGCGAGGGAACCGTCCTGCAACTCAACGTGCGCCCGGGCGAATATGCCGTTCCCGGTGCGATGGAGCACAGCCTCCTGTTGGGGCGCACCGACGCCCTCCAGCTGCGTGCCGATGTCGACGAGGACAACGCGCCTCGCGTCAAGGCCGGCTGCCAGGCCCTCGCTTTCATCAAGGGCAGCCGGCACGATCCGGTGCCGCTGCGCTTCGTGCGCATCGAGCCCTACATTCTCCCCAAGCGCTCCCTCACGGGCGAGAGCGGCGAACGCGTCGACACGCGCGTGCTGCAGGTCATCTTCCAGTTCGACCGGACCAGTGTTCCTGTTTATGTAGGGCAACAAATGGATGTTTTTCTTAACGCCGAGTAGCCCGCGGCGCCGCCGATTTCGGTGGCTCTGCACAGGGCTCGGTGAGAACGTCCGACAACCCGTTCACCCCCAATGTTCCACCCCACTGAGTATCGCAGTGCCTTTGTCGCATTCGCGCTGCTGAGCGCCTGCGGCGGCGCTACGGCCCAGATCCCAGAGCCACGACTCAACCTGCTCAGTGCCCAGGGCGCCTGCAGCGGCGGCACCGTTCAGCTTTCCCTCACCGGGGTCGATCTCGAGGAGGCGGTCCTCCGTTTTTCGCACCCCGGTATTTCCGCGGTGGGCGACCCACAGAAGCCCCTCAATTTCACGGTCTCCGTCGCGGCGGACGTT
>JBILKV010000250.1:0-6018 GCA_044376515.1 Chthoniobacteraceae bacterium
AATGCGATTGCGTTGCGCGAGCAGGCCGGCTTTACCTCCCGCGCCCCGCGCTGGGCGCGCGCCTACAAGTTTGCGCCCGAGCAGGCCGAAACCCGGTTGCGTCGCATTCTTTTTCAGGTCGGACGCACAGGGGTGGTCACGCCTGTGGCGGACCTCGAGCCCGTCCATCTGCGGGGTAGCACCATTGCGCGGGCCACCCTGCACAACGAGGACGAAATCCGGCGCAAGGACATCCGGGCGGGCGACACCGTGGTGATTGAAAAGGCGGGCGAAGTGATCCCCGCGGTGGTGCGCGTTATCTTGGAAAAACGTCCCGCGGAGACGGAGCCCTTTGATTTTGCACAGGCGACCGGCGGGGTGTGTCCGGCCTGCCGTGGTCCAATCCACAGGGATCCGGAGTTTGTCGCCTGGCTGTGCCCCAACCTGCATTGTCCGGCGCAGCGAACGCGGCGTCTGGAGTACATGGCGCGGCGCACTGCGCTGGATTTGGAGGGCCTCGGCGGGATCGTCGCGGACAAGCTTGTGGAAACTGGCATCCTGCACAGCCCACTCGATCTTTTTGCGCTCGAGCGCGAGCAGCGGCTGTTGTCGATTCTGGCCGAACTGAATCTTGGCACTCCGGAGGAACCCCGCGTCTTCGGTGCAAAAAACGCCACCAAGCTCAACGCCGCCGTCGGTCGCGCGAGGGAGCTCCCGCTGGCGCGCTGGCTGCACGCGCTTGCGATCCCCGAGGTTGGTGAGACCATCGCGCACGAATTGGCGGCCGCGCATCCCGATCTGGAGGCTGTCGCCGGCTCGGACCTGTTGCGGGCCATTCTCGAACGGGAAAAGCGGCTCGGAAGCATCGAGGAAAAGAATCCCGCCGCCCGTAGGAATAGCGGACTCTCAGCGGACGCAAAGGAGGCGCTCAAAGGAGAGCATGAAGCTCTGAGGCAGGAGGTCCGCAGGCTCGATGCGCTGCTGCTGGAGCGCAAGTTTGCAAAGCCCTCAAAACGGAAAGTGGCGGCTGGAACAGACGCCTATGCAGGCGTGGTGTACGCGGTGGGGCCGGTGGTCGCCGCGGCGGTTCTCTCCTACTTCGATTCGGCCGAGGGCCGTGCCGTTCTGGAGCGGCTCAGGGAACTGGGCATTCATCCCTCCAGCGCGTCTGCTGCCCCCGCAGCTGCCGAGGGTTCGGCGGCAAGCGGCAAGACCTTTGTGCTCACCGGAACGCTGCCCAACCTGAGCCGCGACCAGGCCAAGGCGCTCATCCGCGCGGCGGGCGGAAACGTCACGGGCTCGGTGACTGGCAAAACGGACTACCTGGTGGCCGGCGAGGAGGCGGGCTCGAAACTGGAGGTGGCCCGTGCTCTGGCCGTGCCGGTGTTGAACGAGGCGGAGTTGCTGGCGCTGCTCCAAACCGATGGAATTGCTCCGCAACCCGCGTCCAAACCCGTTCAATCTGGAACCGAACAACCACGCCCGCAGCAAGCCGACCTCCCATTTTGATCAAAACCGTTTTGCGGACGCCGTTCAAAATCCGGTTGCTCAAAACAAAAAGGGCCGATGGAGCGCGGCCGTCTCATCCCAGAAAATCCGTTCCGGGGTCTCTCAACCCGAACCGGGCTGCTCCCACTCGTAGGAACCCCGAGAGACGGCATGTCGTGCGCCCGCGGGGCGTTCAGCGGTCTTGGATCAGGTGGCGGTTTTTCCAGAGGTAACTGAGACCCGACCCGACCGTGAGGGCGAGCGCCAGACCCAGCAGGGTCGAACCCAGCGGCTTCCAAAGCATCTGCTGGAAGGGAAGGGGCGGCACCCAGCCCTGACGCTCCCACTCCGCAAAGCTAAGCAGCAGCAGGAAATAAAGAACCATGATGATCTGCCAGATGGTCTTGTGCTTGCCGAAGCGGTCGGAGGAAAGGACGACCCCTTTGGTGGCTGCCAGTTGGCGCAGGCCCGTGATCAGAAACTCGCGGCTGACAATCACGATCGCCGCCCAAGCAGGCACGGCCGGGCGTCCGTCGTAGTCGAGTGCGGCGAGACAAATCAGGCCGGTTGCCGTCAGGATTTTGTCCGCGAGCGGATCCATGAGTGCTCCGAAGTCCGTCACGAGATTCCGGCTGCGGGCGATGGCGCCGTCCGCGTAGTCAGTGAGGCTGGCAATCCCGAACAACAGCAGTCCCGCGGTGCAGGCCAGCGGCAACTCCGCTTGCAGCACAAGCGCCAGCAGGGCGGTCAGACCAAAGCGCAGCAGGGTAAGTTTGTTGGGAAGGTTCATCGCGATTGGCCGCCGGTGTCCCGTAGAACGCAGCCTGGGGGTGGTTGCGCCAGCGCGGGCCGCCGCGCCGAAAAGCCGGTTGCCGACTCCTGATTGTGCCGATAGCCTGACCCTTCGCTCAATCTGAAACCCAAAACCAACTAAGAAAACATGTCTGGAAACTGCGATATCGGTCTCATCGGCTTGGCCGTCATGGGAGAAAACCTGGTCCTCAACATGGAGAGCAAGGGCTTTTCCGTGGCTGTGTACAACAGAACGACCGCAGTGACAGACAAGTTTGCGGAGGGGCGCGCGAAGGGCAAAAACATCGTTCCCGCCCAGACCCTTGAGGCATTTGTCGGCGCGCTCAAGCGCCCGCGGAAGGCGCAGATCATGGTGAAGGCAGGGGCGGCAGTCGACGCGGTCATCGAACAACTCATTCCCTTGCTCGAACCTGGCGACATCATCATTGACGGCGGCAACTCGCTCTGGACCGACACGCAGCGCCGTGAGAAGGCGCTTGCCGAAAAGGGCATCCGTTACTTCGGCGTTGGTGTGTCCGGCGGCGAGGAGGGTGCACTCAAGGGGCCTTCGATCATGCCCGGCGGCTCCAAGGAGGGCTGGGAGTTTCTCGCGCCGATCTACACGAAGATTTCCGCCCACGTCGACGGCGAGTCCTGCTGCCGCTACATGGGTGCGGACGGCGCTGGCCATTACGTGAAGATGGTGCACAACGGCATCGAGTACGGCGACATGCAGCTCATCTGCGAAGCCTACGCCATCCTCAAGCACCTGCTCGGCCTTGACGCCGCGGCACTTGGGAAGATCTTCACCGAATGGAACAGCGGGGAACTCAACAGCTACCTGATTGAAATCACCTCGCGCGTCTTCTCGAAGATCGATGCCGAAACCGGCAAGCCGATTGTCGATTTGATCGTGGATCGTGCCGGCCAGAAGGGCACCGGCAAGTGGACCGTCGGTCACGCCGTGGAAATGGGAGTGCCGCTTTCGACGATTTCCGCTGCGGTGGAGGCACGCATTCTCTCGTCACTGAAGGAGGAACGCGTCGCTGCGAGTCCCCATCTGGCGGGGCCCGCCCACCATCCGTACGAGGGAGACAAGCAGGCGTTGATCGAGGCTGTGCGCGACGCGCTCTACGCCTCGAAGATCGTGTCCTACGCGCAGGGCTTCGTGCAGTTGGGCGCAGCGGCAAAGGTATACGACTGGGAGCTGAACTTCGGGGACATCGCGACCATCTGGCGCGGCGGTTGCATCATTCGCGCCCACTTCCTCAACCGCATCAAACAGGCCTACGAGCTGAATCCCTCGCTCAAGAACCTGCTGCTGGATCCCTATTTCAGCGGAATCCTTGCCAAGACCCAGGCCAACTGGCGGAGCGCCGTCAGCGCGGCCGTCCTCAACGGGATTCCCGTGCCCGCATTCAGCGCGTCGCTGGCCTACTACGACAGTTACCGTGCGGAGCGCCTCCCGGCCAACCTGTTGCAGGCCCAGCGCGACTTCTTTGGCGCGCACACCTACGAGCGCCTCGACAAGCCCGCAGGGCAGATGTTCCACACGGAGTGGCTCCAGTAGCACTTGCCGTATTGCCGCGCCCCCCGGCCCGCAATTGATGCGGTCGGGGGGCCGCTTCTCAGGCGCTCGGGCTGACCCGGCCTCCCCTTTGGCCCCGGTAAATTCCTCGGGGTGAGTCGGTTCCCGCCTGCGGTCCTCCGCGGAAGGGGTTTCACGTGGCAGCGCGGCGTTTCTGAGAATAAAGTGACCACGTTTTCGCCGGGAACCGCCGCCTCCGCTGACTTCGTCGTCAGCGTCCCTGGACGCGTCAACCTGATCGGTGAACACACCGACTACAATCAGGGCTGGGTCCTTCCCGTGGCGATCGAACGTTCCATCCAAATGGTGGTCCGTCGCCGGGACGACCGTCTGGCAACCCTGCGCAGTGGGAATAACATCCACGAGGTGACGGTCGATCTCACCAGGCCGATCCGCCCCGGGAACGTCCCTTGGGGACGGTACGTGGAGGGCGTGCTTGCCGGGTACCAAAACCTCGGCTGGACCCTTTCAGGATTTGATGCGGAGTTCTCGGCGACTCTCCCGACAGGTGGCGGCCTGAGCAGCAGCGCCGCCCTCGAGCTTGCCGTCGCCACCGCAGTCGAAACCCTCTGCCAAAAATCGCTCCCTCCGCTCCAGAGGGCCCTCCTCTGTCAAACCGCGGAACACGAGTTTGCGAACGTGCCGTGTGGGATCATGGACCAGTTCGCCATCACCTTCGCCCAAGCCGGTCACGCCTTGCTTCTGGACTGCCGTTCTCGGGAGATGAGCCACGTGCCCCTTGAGCGCACAGGCGTTTTAATTCTGGTGATCAACAGCGGAGTCAAACACGCGTTGGCCGACGGGGAATATGCGAAGCGTCGGGCCCAATGCGGGGCTGCGGCAGAATGTTTGAACGTCCCCTCTCTTCGCGATGTGGGCCGGGATCTCCTGCGGGACAAGGGCCCCGATCTCCCCGAACCCCTCCGCCGGCGCGCGAGGCATGTGGTCTCCGAAAACGAGCGGACGCTCCTTTTTGTCGAAGCGCTGAAAAGCTCCGAATGGAACACCGCGGGCCGCCTCATGTACGAAAGCCACCAATCCCTCAGTTTGGACTATCAGGTGAGCTGCCCGGAGCTTGATCAACTTGTCGAACTGGCCCGCGAAGTCCCGGGCGTGTTTGGGTGCCGAATGACTGGCGGCGGTTTCGGCGGGTGCGCGGTTGCATTGGTCGAGAGGGCACTGGCCCCGGCCGGCATGGAGAAACTCGCACAACGGTATCAGGCAGCGACGGGCATCACCCCGACGCTCTTCCTGACCCATGCAACCGGGGGGCCGGCCGTGATGCCTCCCGACTGATCGTTCGCGCGAGGCGCCGCCCGTCCTCAGACCCTGAGTCGCATTTCATTCTCGACCGCCCTGCGCCGGGGCCAAACCTGCGAGCATCTTTTTTATCTGGGGATTTTACCTGTCCGCAGATGTCCGAGATGAGCGCAGATTTTTTGGGTGGGACTGAAAGTGGGTGGTGTTTTCAGGGATTGACGTGTTCCTTGGGGCCTTGGGGGCCAAAGCCCGGGGCCCAGCGGAGCACTCCACCGTCGACTCCGTCCTTTGGTAGTTCCTGTGCGAACTGGTCCTCGTCTTTAAGTTCGTTGCGGAGGCGCGAAAGTTCCGCCTTGAGTTTTGCGGTCACGGCCTCCGCGCCGGGAGTGCCATAAAGGTTTCTGAGTTCGTCGGGGTCCGCGCGTAGGTCGAAGAGTTCCCAGGCGTCCTTTTTCCAGTAGTGGATGAGTTTGTGCGTGGCCGTGCGGACGCCGTAATGGGCGCGGGTGTTGTGGTGGCCGGGGTCGTGGTAGTAGCGATAGTACATGCTCTGGCGCCAGTCGGCGGGCGGGGTACCGGTCAGGATTCCCTTGAGCGAACGTCCCTGCATGTCGGCCGGCACGGGCAGTCCGGCGACGTCCAGAAAGGTCGGGGCGAAGTCGACGTTGAGCGCAAAGGCCTCGGTCACCTGCCCCGGCTTGATGCCCGGTCCAGCGGCCAGCAGCGGAACGCGTAGGGAGGGCTCGTACATGAACCGCTTGTCGTACATGCCGTGGTCTCCCAAATAGAAGCCGTTGTCGGAGGTGTAGAGGACGAGGGTGTTTTCCGAAAGCCCCTCGGCCTTCAGCCAATCGAGGAAACGGCCGACGTTGTCGTCCACGCCCTGCACGCAGGCGAGGTAGTCCTGCATG
>JBILKV010000251.1:0-5995 GCA_044376515.1 Chthoniobacteraceae bacterium
CACGGATGCGGGAGTGGCGGGACATTCACAGGCAACTAGAGGAGGTTTTTCCGCAGGAAGGCCGGCACCTGACCGAACCCTTGCGACCGCCCGCTTCAACCGCGTGCCAGGATCCCGCGCCTGTCCCAAGGCGGGAGAGAGCGCAAGGAGGCCGGGAGGCCCGTGAACAAGAGCGAGCCGAGGAAATCTACAGGGGCGTGCATCGCTCCATCCTCAGCGGGTTGCTCGGACAGATCGCGCAAAGACAGGAGCGCAACCGCTACAAGGCCTCAGGAAACCGGATTCTTACACTCTTTCCGGGTTCGCAACTTTTCGCGCGTCAGCCGAAACAGAAGAAGGGGCGCTCTACGGAAGGTGGGGAAGCCGGGCCAGAGGAAAAACGTCGAAAAAAGGACGCCCAACCCGAATGGATCATGGCGGCAGAAGTGGTGGAAACCTCTCAGTTGTTTGCGCGGACCGTCGCCGGAATGGACCCGGATTGGGCGGTAAAATTGGGCGCGCACCTGTGCGAGACACGCCACGCGGAGCCCTACTGGAGCGCAAAAGCGGGCCGCGTCCTAGTGCTCGAACGCAAGTTGCTTCACGGCTTGGAAATCTCACGCAGGCCGGTCGATTACGGGCGAGTCAATCCCCCGCATGCCACCGAGCTTTTCATCCGCGGCGCACTCGTCGCAGCGGAAATTCCGATTGCTCTCCGGTTCTTTCAGGAAAACCAGCGGACCCGTGAAAAGGTGGAAACCTCCCTGACGCGGGTGCGCCACCACCGGGCGCTGGACCTCGAGGAGGTGCTGTACCGTTTTTACGCGGCGCGCATCTCGGGAGTGTCTTCGTTCCACGACCTCAACCGGTTGGTAGCGGACAAGTCCCGAACCGATCCGGATTTTGCTCTGCTCACCGAGGCAGATCTGTTGGGGGAAGTGGATGCCGGATTCGACCGCTCCCTGTTTCCCGACCAGGTGCAACTGGGCAACAGCGCGCTTCCGCTTTCTTACTGCTTTGATCCCGGCGGGGAAACCGACGGCGTCACCATGCGGGTCCCCCTGCCCGTTGCGGAGCAACTCACCAGCGCCCAAATCCAGTGGTTGGTGCCCGGCCTGCGGCAGGAGCAGATCCAAACGCTTCTGCGGGCACTCCCAAAGATTCTACGACGTATGTTGATGCCGCTGGAAGAGACTGCGGCTCAGGTCGCAAAGGAATTCGACCCGGGCCGTAACGAGTTTTTGCCGGCGCTTGCGGAGCATTTGACGCGCAGGTACCGCGTTCATATCAAGGCCTCCGACTGGCCCGCTCCACAAATGCCTCCGCACCTCTGCCCGAGAGTCGAAGTGCTCGACCATCGGGCACGCCCGATCGCCGCCGGGCGGGACGTCGCGGCAATACAGCACCAGATTGCAAAATTGGACCACCGCACTGGGGCTTGGCAAAAAGCCGCCGGACAGTGGGAGCGTCACAACCTGCAAGGCTGGAGTTTCGGAGACCTGCCCGAAACAGTCCTTGTCGAGGAGGTGGCAGGCGCGCCCGTGCTGGCTTATCCGGGAATCGAGGCAAAGGGGGACTCGGTGAACGTCCGCCTTTACAAAAGGGCTGAAGAATCGGCCGCAATGAGTGCACTCGGGATTCGGAAGTTGGCGGAAATGGAGATCGGCCGGGATTTGTCAGAACTGGGCAGGCAGTTGTGGAACGCCGCCCGGCAGTCCCAACCTCCGAAAGGAGCGGGGCGGTCCGTGGCAAATCCCTTGGAACAACTGGCCAATTTTGGAGGCCCACTCCCGGGCGGATGCCCACCCGAGGCCTTTCAGGCCGCCGCGCTGAGGCGGCTGTTGGAGCATGCCTTCGACTGGAGGCCGCTGCACCCGCTTTCGGCCGCGCGTTATCGGGATTTTTTGGACAAAGGACGCCGTGTCCTGCCCGGCCTTGCGCGGCAACTGATGGAGCGGACGCAGGAGGTGAATCGTCTGCGCGACACGCTGCAGGCTTTCCCCAAGCGCTACAAGGGCATGGAAGCCGACCTGCAACGTGTTGCCCCGGCGAACGTGCCGGAGCACACCCCCTTTGACCGCCTCCACCATCTCCCCCGCTACTTGAAGGCCATTCAAATTCGGGCGGAGCGGGCCGTGCTCAATCCCTCGAAAGACGCAGAAAAAGCCGCGCAGATCCTGCCGTTTCAACACTGGCGTGAGCGCGTCGATCCGGGCAAACAAGAGGCGTTTCGTTGGCTCCTCGAGGAGTTCAGGGTTTCCCTGTTCGCACAGGAACTCGGGACGGCGGAGAGCGTGTCGGCCGCACGATTAAACGCCTTTCTCGACGGCTGAGCGTTCCCGCCGCGAAACCCCTCGATGTCACATCCCCACCCTCGGCGACGGATTCCCGATTCAGACGACGCAGCTGTGTTTTCCCTTTTTTTGTCACGGATACCCCTGGTCGGGATTCCCCGGAGCACAGATTCCGGCAGGCATTCTTGGAATGCTTGGCCCCTTTCCGCGGCTTCGCAGAAAGCCTGCGGCTGGAGACCCGCCCCATTCGACGCCCCGGAGCACTCGAAGTTTCTGGGCGGCAGTCCAGCCCTGAGCAGCGCCCCTGAAGACCGCCCCCTCCCCCGGAGTCTTCCCAAGAGCCGCGAGGCGGCAGCCGCTCCCCATCGGGGCCTACATCAACGCCCCCCCGTTGTTCAGCTCCACGCGTTCGCCGGCGCTGGGAGCAGTTCCCGAAGCTCAGCGGGCAGCACCAGTCCGATTTTTTCCATCTCCCCGCACCCCAGAAACCGCTCCAGTAGGGCGAAAACTTGGCGCGCCGTCTCGAGCGGGTCGACGGCCCTTGAAGTGACGATTTTCTCTGAGATCCGCTCCAGAAACTCCTTTTTGGAAAGGGTTTCGGGCACCCTTGTGGGGCGGTAGCCCTCGTAGAAGAGGCCCCGTACAAGCGTGGGCAATTGCGCGGCGAGGTGAGCGGCCTCCGGTGCGGGCAGACGGTCACGCAGGGTTTGAAGCACCGCGCGCAGCGCCTGATACGCGGTGTGGCTGTCCATGTGGGAGGATTCCGCCAGCGAGTCGATCCACTGGTGGGTTTTTTGTACGGTCGTTTCGAGGATCTCCAAGTGTTGAGTGCTCATAGGTTGTGCCCCTCGCTACGGAGGTGGGTGGCAAAAGGTTTGAAAAATCAGCCGCTCCACGGCGTTTCATGCCGGTCGCTATTTTGCTTTTGCCCCCGGACACCAAAGCGTTCCACCCTGACGCGGTGATAGAACGATACACCCTTCCCCAAATGCGCGCTGTCTGGACCGAGCAGCGCAAGTACGAGATCTGGCTTGAAATCGAGGTGGCCGCTTGCGAGGCGATGGCCGAAATCGGGTTGATTCCTCTCGAGGACGCCCGCGAAATCCGGGCTAAGGCGCGTTTTGAGGTCGCCGAGATTGAGGAGATCGAGCGCCGCACGCACCACGATGTGATCGCTTTTTTGGAGAATGTAGCCTCCTACGTCGGCCCGGCCGCGCGCTGGATGCACCAGGGGCTTACCTCCTCCGACGTGCTCGACACGACACTGGCGGTGCAGATGGGCGCCGCATCGGATTTGTTGCTGGGGGATTTGCGCGACCTCATGGAGGTGGTGGCGCGGCGCGCGAGGGAGTTCAAGATGACGCCCATGATTGGCCGCAGCCACGGGATTCATGCGGAGCCAGTCACCTTCGGCCTGAAGCTGGCCCTGATGTACGACGAATTCCGGAGGGCACTCGAGCGCATGGAGCAGCTCCAGCCCAGAATCCGCGTGGGCAAACTGAGCGGCGCCGTAGGCACCCATGCCCACCTGCCGCCCTCGGTGGAGGAAGCGGTCTGCCGCAAGCTTGGACTGTCGCCGGCGGTTTTGAGCACCCAGGTGGTCCAGCGTGACCGGCATGCGGAGTTCCAGACAGTGCTTGCCCTGATCGCCTCGAGTGTGGACCGCTGGGCGACTGAATTCCGGCATCTGCAACGCACGGAGGTGCTGGAGGTGGAGGAATATTTCAGTGCCGGCCAGAAGGGTTCCTCGGCGATGCCACACAAGCGCAATCCCATTACGGGGGAAAAGCTGAGCGGGTTGGCGCGCGTGGTGCGCTCGAATGCGATGGCCGCGCTCGAGAACGTGCCGCTCTGGCATGAGCGCGACATCTCCCACTCCTCGGTGGAGCGGATCATTATGCCCGATTCGACGATCCTCCTCGACTACATGCTTGTGACCCTGCGGAAGCTGGTGGACCGCCTGCTGGTGTACCCGGCGAACATGGAACGGAACCTCAAGATCACCAAGGGTCTGTATTTCAGCCAGAGCATCCTCTTGGAGCTCACCCGGCGCGGGATGGAACGCAAGGCCGCCTACGAGGCAGTACAGAGGGCCGCCATGAGGACGTGGCAAGGGGACGAATCGCTCCAGGCCAATCTGGCCGCGGAGAACGAGGTGGCGGCGCTTTTGGGGCTGGATGAGATCAGGCGTCTCTGCTCGTTGGACATCCACTTTGCCCACGTGGCGGAAACCTTTCAGAGGCTGGGCTTGGAATAGCACCCCGCGCTGCCCGTCGAATCCGAGCACCCCACCTGGCTGCGCGCGAGGTGGGCGTGCCGGTGCGCAACGTCATCGGGAAACACTGTCCGGGGTTGCGGCGTCACCCAACGCACCCAACGCACCCGGCTCCGTCTTGGAACAAGACGAATTCACCGTGGGGGAAACCATCGCACCGAACTCCTGTGCGTGCGGATTGCTGATGCGAGAGGGATGGACTCCCTCCCGCGGGTTGCTGCCGGCCGCGAACCAAACTGAACGAGTTGCGACACTCCCCGCAACCGCAGGGGTGCTTGGCTTGGTCGCTGCCCAGTCTCATTGAGAATCCGGCGAAAACCGGGTGCCGAATGGCGGTGACTTGGCGCCTCAATCGGCGTCGGGACAAGAAGCAAAAAGAGAGGTTCTCGCGTGCGGTCCGGCTGATCCCCCGGCGCCCCGGCGTTCGGCGTTCATTGCGCTACTGGCTTGCAAGGCTATTGGGGATCGCGCGAAGGGTGTGGTAGCACTCCAACTTTTTCCATGCGGTGGCCGGCGCGAAGAAGGAGGCGGTGTCCTCCATGCGCAGGTGGTAGATCCGGTCCACCCACCCGGCATCGCCGCCGAATCCCTCAAGACCCAGTCTCACCGTGCGGCGGTCATTGGAGATCCCCGCGGACACCACCTTGATATCGCGCCGCTCGTGCTCAGGCGAACCGTAGGGCAGGCCGTCGGTGTAAAACCACGACGTGGCTTTCCATGCGGCCAGCAAATCGTTTTCAGAGACGCCCGCCGCCAGCGGTTGGGTGAACTCCACGGTGAAACCCTTGGGGTTGGCGGTGACGCGAAGCAGGTCGGCTGGAATCGTTTTTCCATCGTGGGAAATCCGCTGCAACCGGTCCTGCGAACCGCCTTTTGCGGACCATCCGCGTCCCGTTTGGCCCACCAAAAGGCTTCCATCCGGGAGGAACACCGGACGCATCACGCCCGACGCGAGTCCGAATGAGAACGGCATCACGCTGCCCTGTTCCCTTCCGTCCACGGTCTCGATTGCGACACGCAGCAGCGTCGAGAGTGTCTGGTCCCCGATGAACATCTGCCGGCCGAAGGGGCCGAACTTTCCACCGGTCAAATCCCACGCGGGATTGCCGGGTGAGTTCGCGAACTTGCCATGAGGGAGCCAAACGGCCGCCGGCCGGATCTTGTTTTTCCAGAGGTCGAAGTGGAGTTCGGGGGAATCCGGGCGCATCCGCTTTTGCGCCAGATCGAGCAGGCCGGAGAGATGTCCGTAAAATTTTCCTTCCTCCAGGGGAACGACTTTTGAGGAGCCCACATACTCGCCTTGGTTTTCGGCGTACCAGAGACGTCCGTCCGGGTCCACTCCGAGCCCCGCCGGGCTTCTCAGGCCGTTGGCGAACGGCTGGCTTGTTCCGTCGGGCCGGATGCGGAGCGCCCAACCCCGGTAGCCGCCCATCGACCCCATGAAGGG
>JBILKV010000083.1:0-17382 GCA_044376515.1 Chthoniobacteraceae bacterium
CATCCACAGGTTGCCTTCCTCGCCGGAGTTGCCCCTCACCCGCAGAGGGACTGCCTCAGCCGACTTGGCGGTAAACTGCGGCACGCGCGCGGAAAAATTCTCAGGCGCGCCGGCCGTGGGACGGTAAAACTGGACACTGACCGCGGGGGTCTTGTCCGGCGTGCTCTCACACGCAGCGATCAGGTGCAGAGCGCTGTATCTGCCCTTTGGCACGCGAAACTGAATGCGCGTGGGGTTTTCCACCAGTGTGCCCGCCCAACGGCCGCCAACGGGGCCGGTGTGCGGGTCGGTGTTTCCCTCGTAGTTGCAGAGCTGCATCCAACTCGCTCCAACGTCCACGTGGTCGTTTCCCTTCGGATCCCGCGTTGGAAAAATGAAGGGCTTTTCCCGGACAACCGCCACCTCGCCGCGGCGCGGAAGAGAGCCTTCCGACAGCGTCTTCCCGTTGAGGAGGGAGGCGTTGAGCCGGTGGTCGATCCGAACCGGCTCGAAAATTTTGGATTCCTCCCCGAGCGCGCGCGTGCTCACGGAATGCAGTTCAACTCCGGTGTTTAAGGTCAGGGAGAGAAGGCCCCCGATGGAAATCGGCGGAAGCGTTTTTTTCCCGGGCGCCGGATTGGAGCCTGCGGGCGGCGGCTGCAAGTCGCGGTCGGCTATGAGGATGTCGTTGAGATAGATCCGGGCGTGCCGGGGTCTGAGGGCGTAGCGCAGGGTGAAGCGCCTTTCGGAAACCGCTGGGAGCGAGCTCATGGTGGACTCGATCTGTTTGCGCAAATCTTCGGGCCAGCTGAGGCTGCGCTTGTAAACGCCTCTGGGTTGATAGGCTGCGGAGACTCCGGCGGCGTTGATGGACACCGTTTCCGCCGCGGCCGTTGCCGATACCGACACTGGGAGGCCGGGCGCCCCCTCATCGGCGACGGTGGCCTGAAGAACGACCGGGCCTTTGGCCGGGGGGCGAAGGGAAAACTCGATGAGCACCTCCGTGTTGGGGCCAAAGCGCTGGGCGGTGGTGAGTTTGAGGGGGCGGCTTTTGGCCACAAACCGCAGCCCGGTGTCCGAGGCTTCCGCCTCAAGACGCGCGGCTTTGCCGGACGGTTCGCTTGCGATCCAGGCGCTGATTTCGCCGAGGGGGTGGTTGGCTTGTTCCCACCACTGATCCGCTGCCCTTGCTGCGGTGGGGAAGTTTGTGGATAGAAGGACACCAATCCATGCAGTCCGGAGCGTCCGGAAAAGAATCCGGCGGAGAAAATCCTTTGCGCCGGAGGGAGGGACTAAACGCAGTGCAGGGGGGAGGATAGCCATGGGGTTTGGGGGGGGCGGAGCTACAACTGGAATACGGTAGGCGGAGTTTCACTCGCCACAATCCAAACGATCTCTGTGAGGAACCCTCCCGCGCCAGGGCACAAAGCGAGCCCCCGGCCAGATGGCGACACGTGAGGCTTCGCCCCCTGCGCGAAACACCCTCGGACATTGCAGTCCGCACCGGTCCGATCAGCGCGCTCCATCCGCGGAGCCCAGTTCCCTCCTGAACGGGAGTGCAGGGAGGCCGGCGCGGTTTGCCAGATTGCAAATGGGATGATCGGCCCACGCATAGCGCACTCCGGATGGCTCGGCCACTTTGTCCGACCACACAACCACGGATGATCCGTCAATCCGGGCGTGTGCGTTGTGCCATTCCAAGACGGTTGTTCCGTCGGAAGCAGGCACCCGACGGCAGAGCGCAAAACCCTGAAGCTCACTCTCTGGTATCGGCAGCACAAGAGGGACGGGGTCCAACTCGGGCTTGCGCAGGTTGGGGTGGACGGTTGGAGGCAGTGGACGGGCAATGAGCCCGCTTTCGGCATACTGGAAATCCACGGTGACGCGGCCTCCGCCTTCGGCGCGAACGGCGGACGCGACCGGCCCCGACCAATGGAGTCCCGTCTGTCCGTAGGTTTTGGCAAGGGCGACGCGGGCTAAGCGGCGGCCGGCGTCCTGTTTGTTGAGGGGATGAAGATCACCATCCTCGCAGGTGTCGATCAGGTTCGCGACGCCCGTGTGAGGAAGGTTGAGCGCGGCCAACTGACTGGCCCTGCACTCCGCCCAAAGGCTTTCGATGGGAGCCACTTTTCTGGGGCCGTACCCGGGCAGGAGGTTGAGGTAAAAGGGAAGGTCCCCCTGATTCCATCGCGCACGCCAGTCGTTGATGAGAATTTGAAGGTGGCTGGTGTAGTCTGGTTTGCCGACGTTGCTCTCACCCTGGTACCAGGCAAATCCGCGGATGGCGAAGGGAATGAGGGGATGAAGCATCGCGTTAAATTGGGAGGGGACCGGCATCCAATGCAGCGTGCCCTTGGTCGGATAAACAGGCGGTGCAGGAATTTCGGAGGAAAGGGCGGGAAAGGAGGTTTCGACACCCGCCTCCCAATCGCCTGCCAGCGGGAGGGATTTAAAACGCGGATTGAACGGGACGATGGCGAAGCTGCCGCCGGTGATGCCGCAGGCCCCGTGGTAGCCGTGGAGCTTGATGAGGAGCGTGTTTGTGCCGGGTTTTCCCACGCCTTTGCCGATAGCGGGACGGTTGGCGCGTTGTGCGAGGTTGTTTGACGGGTCGGCTTCAAAGATTCGGGTGCCGTTCAAGTATATGGTGGAAAACGCCTTGCATGCGGGGTAGTCTAACCGCCACGCCTGACCGAATTCTTCTGGGATTTCCACCTCCCGGCGCAGCCACACCACGCCCCCGTGCGGACAGCCAAGTTTTGCGAGCGGTGCTGGCAGCGAGCTGCGCCGCCATACCGGCGCGGTTTCAGGGAGACCGACCCATCCAGCGTCGTCACGGTCGCCATGGGGATCCTGCCGTTGGGCGGAAACCTCCCAGGCGGATAGTTTGTGGACATACCCGGTAACCAGTTGGTCATGGTTTTCGTAGTCGTCGATCAAACGGTCCATCATCGCAACCCACTCAGGAGCGGCATGCTTGGAGAGCGCTTCACGGCTTGTCCAGCCCTCGACGGAGGAGCCACCGAAGGAGGCGTTTACAATCGCGACAGGAACGCCGAGGCGCTCTCGGAGTTCTTTGGCGAAGAAGTAGCCCGTCGCGGAAAATTCGGCGGTGGTTTCAGGACCGGCGGCGGTCCACTTTCCCACGCAATCGTCCTCGGGACGCGTGTGGGTTTTCCACTCCACCCGGAATTGGCGCAGGAGGGGATCGGCGGAGGTCCCCACCACCTCCTTTGCATTGTTGATCCCCCCGACATGAAGCCATGCGGTTTTTCCGTCCACGGTCATGGCCATGTTGGATTGGCCGGAGCAAAGCCACACCTCCCCAACCAGGACGTCGTTCAGGGTGGCCGATTCCGCCCCCGCCGAGACCGTGAGGGTCTGGGGGGTGGCGTTGGTCGAAAGCGGATCAAGGCGGAGGCTCCACCGCCCCCCGGCATCGGCAAGCGCCGCCTTGGATTGGGCGCCAAATGCCACGGAGACCCGCGTGTTCGGGGCGCTCCAACCCCACACGGGCACTGGTTTCCCTGTCTGGAGAACCATGTGGTCGGAGAAGACCGCAGGAAGCCGGAGCTCTCCGGCAAACAGGGGTGCCAGGGGCGAGGCGAGGAAAAACAGGAGGGGACACAGTGTATGGTTTGTCTGCATTGGAGCGCGCAGGGGTGAAAGAGCGCGGCGAGCGTACCCTATTTCACCTGATCCTGTTTGCGAAAATTCGTGGGGCTCTGCCACGCAGTTTGCTTTGCGAATCAATCTGGCTTTTCTGACGACCCGAAAGCGGCGTCTGCTCACCCTGCCGTCCTGCGGATGAGGGGTGTCTGGAAACGCAAATATCTCAGCGGTAGCCTTCGGGATTCACCCCCTATGAAACGCTCAGGCCGGCCGGCACCCCCGTTCCTTTTGTTCCTCGCATTCCTCTGCGTGTGGGTGGCGGTTCCGCCGGTGCAAGGGACCGTCTTCAACATCGTGGATTTTGGTGCGACGGCCGGGGATGAAACCGACGACACCGCTGCGGTTCACTAGGCGCTCTCAGCCTGCGCGCAGGCCGGCGGCGGGACGGTGTCTGTCCCTACCGGCGATTTTTTGATTTCCCGCGAGGGGCCGGTGAGTCCGGTTCTTGCGCTTCCATCCAACACCACCCTGTGCGGCGAGGGGGCAGCCTCTACGCTGCGGTTTCCCGAGCGTGCGAGCGCCTCCAACTTCTGGCGCATGCTCGGCAACGGCCCGGGCGGCTTGAAGAACGTCGTCATCCGCGACCTGCACCTCGACGGCGGCAACACGCACGTGGAGTACAAACGCGGCGCGCCCCGTGCTTTGAAAATTGGTTCTCGTGGCAAAAACAAAATTGTAGGAGAAGGTACGAGGTGCGGGTGTTTTTCCGCATCCGCAGTCTTCGCGGCCTGTCTCGCAGTCCTGAGTCTCATCCAGTGAACTTGTATCGGCTCAATTCCAAGCAGTCGAAAGAACCGCGTCCGACAAGGGGACTGAGATGGGGCGTCTTCTTTGGCCTGATGCTTCTGGGGATTTGTGTGCATTTGTGGCCCGACCGTCCGGGTGACTTGCCAAGGGATTCGGATGAAACGTCCGGCGCGCCGGATCAGGCGTTTGCCGCGAGGAGTGGAGGGCTGGGAGGTTTCTTCGAGGAGCCGCCAAGAGGCGTGCCGCTCGTGGGCCGGGATAGGCTGGGCGGGGGATCGAAGCCGCGAGTTGCAGGGGGCGAATCCATCGAGCCTCCCCGTTCCAGTCGGGCGCCCAAGGGGAGGGTTGTGGCGTTGCGTCAAGCAGCACTGGGGGCTTGGAGCAGGTTGAGGGAGGGCGATGCGGTTTCGCTTCCCTGGTTTGGCGAGGAACCGCTGATGGGAATGACGCACCTGCGCATGGAGGACAATGGCTGGGTGCGGTTTGGGGGGGCGTTGGAGCAGGAAAGGGGGGCTTTTCACCTCAACCTGCGGGGAGGAGAGGTCAGTGGTGCAATCCTGCTGCCGGAGGTGGAGACTGCGCTGGAAATCCGCACCGAGCCGAGCGGGGCGGTGCTGCTGGTGGAGCGTCCCCTGAGCGCCCTGCAATGCTGGCCCGCGATGGGGGCGGCGTCTGCTGAGGCTGCCGGGATCGCCGGTCCGTCGGACACCGCCCAAAGCGGGGTGCCCCGGATCAACACCAAGCCGGGGGCGCGGGGGCTCATTTATATCAATTTTGAGGGGGGAGCGCTGACGGATCCGGTTTGGAATGGGGGCAGGCAGATTGTGTTTGCGCCATCGGCGCTGAGCGCCAGCGGGATTCTGGAGGTCATCGAGCGGGTGGCGGAGGATTACGCGCCATTTGACGTGGCCATTTCGACCAACTGGGAGGACTACCTCGCGGCCCCAGTGGGCAGGCGAACGCGAATCATGGTCACGCCGACGAGCACCGCGCTTCCCGGCAGCGGCGGGGTGGCGATGATCAACGCTTGGAGTGCGGCTGGTCAGACCATGAGTTCGACGGTCCCCGCTTGGGTTTTTACCTCAACCCCGAAACAGGTTGCCGAGGGGGTTTCACATGAGGCGGGGCACACGCTGGGGTTGAACCATGACGGAACCGAGACACCCGACGGCAGGACCATTTCGTCCTACTACAAGGGGCACGGAGGGGACCTGAGCAACCCTCTGAGTTGGGCGCCAATCATGGGGGAGGCCTACACCCGGTCGCAAACCCACTGGAGCCGTGGGGAATACGCGGCTGCCAACAATCAGGAGGACGACATCGCCATCATCAGGCGCAAAATCAATGGAATGGGTTACATCGACGCCTCGCTTGCCGGGGCCCGACCCCTGGAAATAGTCGGTGGCAGTTTCGGGCTCGAGGGAGTGGTCCATAGTGCGGAGGGGACGGTGGTCTACATCTTCGCCACCTCAGGAGGAAACCTCGTCGCCTCGGCCAGGCCCAAGTCTGAAAAGTACGGAAACACCGACTTGAAGATCGAGGTGTACGACGGAGAGGGCACCGTTTGGGCGGTTTCGGACTTGGCATCCACGACCTCCGCGCAGGTCAGCGTCGCTCTGCCCGAGGGCACTTACTCGCTCGCCGTGGGCGCCGGTTGCACGGGGCCAAAGCCTTTGAGCGGTTATGCAACCGGCTACCCCACCTACGGTGCCGTCGGGGTTTTCGTGCTGTCGGGCACCCTGACCCATCCGGCGAATTACCCGGACCTGACCAGTCCCGCCGCCGCCGTAGGAATCGTCGGTGAGCCCTTTGTCTACCGCCCGACCACCACGCCGGGGGCGGTGATTGCCCAGTGTGTGAGCGATGCGTATTTCGGTTTGGATTGGGATCCGGCCCGGAAGGTCGTCTCCGGCACTCCCTTGAGGGAAGGCGTGTACCCCATGAAATTCGTGGTGCAGGAGGGGGCGCGTCGGGTGCAGCGCGAGCTCAAAATCACGGTGCACCCCGACGGGCTGCCGGCGCTGGTCTCAGGCGAGAGGAAACTAACTCCCCTGACGAATCCCGATTCGCCGTGGCGCTCACGGGTTGAGACGCTGCCATGGGCATCCGCACCAGGCTCGCAATGGGCGGTGACAGCGAGTGGACCGGTCGCGGACGGCGGTGCCAGCAGGCTGCGCTACATGGTGCCGGCCGGGGGAGTGGTGAGCTTCTGGTGGAAGGTTTCCAGCGAGCGTGAGTGTGATTTTTTGGAGTGTCGGGTGAACGGAGTTGTTGCGAGGGATCGGGAGACGGGGGAGCTCTTGCAGGTCAGCGGGGTGCGGAACTGGAGCCAGCAGTGCATCCAGGTGGACGGGGTTTCGGTGCTCGAGTTTGTCTACCGCAAGGACTTTTCGCTCAGCGAAGAACAGGATCGCGGTTGGGTGGCTGGTCTGGAAATCGGTCGGCGCCCCGTATTTACGAGAATGCCCGACTCCCGGCGGCTTGCGTCGGGGGAGACGGCTTTCGTCCTTGCGGCCGAGGTGGAGGACGCCAGTAATTTCCAGTGGAAGAAGGACGGTGTTTCCATCGCTGACGCCGAGGTGGGCGGTCGGAGGGTTTCGGGGGCGCGCAGCCCGGTTCTCAGGGTTGAAGGTGCAACCGCCGCCGATTCGGGGGCCTACGTCTTGGAAGCGCGCAACAGATTGGGCGTGCAGCCCAGCCGGCGGGCGGAAGTGGCGGTGCCGGGCGCGCCTGTGGTTTTCCAAAGCATCGCGGAGGGCACGGGAGTGAAGACCGGTCGCTCGATTCTCTTGTCTGTTGGCGTGGCAAGCGCAAAACCCTTTTTCGTCGTTTGGAGCAGAAACGGTTCGCCACTGCGCTGGACGCCGTCGACGCTGCTTCAGATTCCAGATGCCGATGCATCGATGTCGGGGCGATACTCGGCTGTGGTGGTCAACGCTTACGGAAGCAGCAGTGCCGGTGAAGTGGATGTGAAGGTCCGTTAGGAAACCTGTCAGTCCACCGGCGCGCAGAGGGTTGTGCTTCAGGCGTGTATGCTTCAGGCGTGAATTACCTCGTGGACGCTTCGATCGTGTGGCTCGCACGGCAGCGTCTCTACAATCTGGACCGAAAAACAAACGCCCAAAGTGACCGTGCCGGGAGGAATGGAGGCGAGCGTTCTGTCGTAGTACCCACCTCCCCTTCCGAGTCTTTTGCCGCACCGGCTGAAGGCGAGACCGGGCACGATCAGGCAGTCGATGGAGCCAAGGTCGACCGGTTCGCCATCAACGGGTTCCGTGAGCCGCCCAAACGGGCGCTGTACGGGTTGGAGCGAGCCAGGTCCTGAGGCGGTACGCCAGAGGAGTCCTTCGGCTTCGACACAAGGGAAGACAAAGCGCTTGCCGGGGTGTGCGAGGAGTCCGAGGAGGTCGGGCTCCTGTGGAAGCGGCGCGAACAGGGCGACGGTCGAGGCGTCCGTCCAGGCGGGGTGGTTGAGAATTTGGGAGCGGATCAGCGCGGAACATTCTCCGCGAACCACCCCGAGGTCTTTGAGCCGCCCGCGCATCTGTGTGCGTAGGGATGCTTTGTCTGCATTGATCTGGATTGAAAGCGACATTTCCGGAAGCCTTGGTTTCGTTTTGCCTGTATCCCGTCCCTGGGCTATGGTCTGCACCGGTGACGAACTTTGTGCGCAGATGGTCGACTGCGGAGATCCGCAAATCAAGCGGGCCTGAGCAACCGGGCGCGACTGGCGCGTTTCACGTCGGGCTGGCGCCCTCCTCCCACTGGACGCGCCGGAATCCGTTGACTGAGATTTTGTTGCCCTCGCTCCTTTCGCGGCGCGAGGGGCGGTCGGAGTGTCCCGAATGGCCGGCGGTTGCCCCCGGGGAGGTGGTGATCACGTGGATTGGGCATGCATCGTTCTTGATTCAGACCTCCGGGGGGAACGTCTTGGTGGACCCGATCTGGGGCAACTGGCTTAAGGGGATCAAGAGGATCCGCTATGCCGGGGTGGAGCCCGCGGCGCTGCCCCCGATTGACCTGGTGTTGGTGACCCACGCGCACTTCGACCATCTGGATCGACGTTCGTTGCGCGGGGTGGCCTCCGGCCAGCCGGTGGTGGTGCCTTTTGAGGTCGGCAACCTCGTGCACGACCTGGGCTTCGGGCTGGTTCAGGAGTTGCACTATTGGGAGACGTTTGTGCTGGGGCGGATCCGGGTGACCCTCACCCCGTGCCACCACTGGGGGGCGCGCATGCTTCATGACTCCCACCGTGGCTTCGGGGGCTTCATCCTCGAGGTGGACGGGCGTGTTGTCTATCACTGCGGTGACACAGCTTATTTTGAGGGATTTACGGAAATAGGGCGCCGTTACCCCATCGACGTGGCCCTGCTTCCCATCGGTGCGTACGAACCGCCCAGTCTACGTGCGGTGCACATGAACCCGGAGGAGGCGCTTGAAGCGTGTACTGTGTTGAGAGCCAAGGTGATGGTGCCCATGCACTACGGCACTTTCCGGCTGTCCTACGAACCGCTGGACGAGCCCCCAAAAAGGCTGCGGGCGGCGGCCCGGCGCCGGGCCATGGAGGAGCGGGTGGTTTGGATGCGCGAAGGCGGGCCGCAGCGGTTCTAGGGTGCGGGTCCAGATCGCGGACCGCGCCCGGGCTTCTCGGGTTGGCAGACTGCGGGCCTTAATGTAGTGGTGGAGCTTCAACTCCGTCCGCACACCCCTGTGATCCTCAACGACAACCAAATCCGCGCCTTCTCCGAGCAGGGCATGATCAAGCCCTACCAAAACACGTTGGTGCGCCAGTTGGAGGACGGCCAACCCGTGCTGTCCTTCGGCCCCTCCAGTTATGGATACGACCTGTGTTTGTCCGCCCGCGAGTTTTTGATCTTCCGCCACATTCCCGGCACGGTGGTGGATCCCAAGGCGTTCAACCCGAAAAATCTGGAGGCCACCCCTTTACACGAGGACGAGTCCGGCGCCTATTTCATCCTGCCCGCCCGCAGCTACGGGCTGGGGGTGGCGGTCGAGGAGCTCCACCTTCCGCCGGATGTGACGGCGATCTGCGTGGGGAAGAGCACCTACGCCAGATGCGGCATCATTGCCAACGTGACCCCCGCCGAAGCCGGATGGAAAGGGCACCTGACGCTGGAGTTTTCGAATTCAAGCGCCGCCGATTGCAGGATTTACGCGAACGAGGGGGTTGTACAGATGCTCTTTTTCCAGGGGCAACCCTGCGGCACCTCTTACCGGGCGAGGCGCGGCAAGTACCAGAACCAACGGCAACGCGTGACCCTTCCCAAGGTTTAGTTTTATGCGAACCCTTGATTTGAGCAACGCGAACGGGATGCGTGTCCGCGTCCTCGAGCATGGCTGCACCATTGTCGGGATTGAGGTTCCCGACCGCGACGGGCGACTGGCGGATGTCGCGCTGGGTTTCAGTGATGCCTCCGAATATCGCCGGCGGCACCCTTATTTCGGGTGCGTTGTCGGCCGTTATGGTAATCGGATTGCGGGCGGCCGGTTTTCGCTGGATGGACGGGATCACCAACTGGCCACCAACAATGCGCCCGGGGGACGTCCCTGTCACCTGCATGGAGGCGAGGTAGGGTTCGACCAGAGGTTCTGGAGTCTCGAGCGCAACGAGGGCGGAGCGGCTTCTGAACTGCAATTGCGCAGGGTGAGCCTCGCCGGCGAGGAGGGGTACCCGGGAAATCTGTCGGTCGGCGTCTTGTACCGGCTCACCGCTGACAATGCGCTTGAGATCGAGTACGAGGCCACCACCGATGCCGCCACGCCGGTGAACCTGACCAACCACTCCTACTTCAATTTGAGCGGCGAGGGTTCCGGCGAAACCATTCTGGGCCACGAGCTGAAACTGTTCGCCTCCCGGTTCCTGCCGACTGACGCCGGGATGATTCCCACCGGCGAATTCCGGCAGGTGGCCGGAACTCCGTTTGACTTCTTGCGCCCCCACAGAATCGGCGAGCGCATCGGCGAACCGGATCCGCAGTTGCTTGGCGCGAGCGGTTACGATCACAACTGGGTGCTGGATTCCGGAGGCGGCATTTTGGCATTGGCGGCCGAGGTGTACGATCCGGTATCCGGTCGGGTGCTGCAGACGCTCACCACCGAGCCCGGCGTGCAAGTCTACACGGGCAACCTCCTCGACGGCAGTTGTGTCGGCAAGAGCGGGCGCGCCTACAACCGCCATGGTGGGTTTTGCCTCGAGACGCAGCATTTCCCCGATGCCCCGAACCAGCCTGCTTTCCCTCAAACCATCCTGCGTCCCGGAGAGGTCTACCGTAGTAAAACGGTCTACCGTTTCTCCACCCGCTGACCCGCGGAGGCCGCGGTTTTTGATAGGCAGAGGCACGCGGGATTGCGCAGATCAAACAGTGGCTCACTGGGGTTCCTCTTAGGCGGCTTGGTTCCCAGAAACTTCGGGTTTCACTCTGATTGGGCGCTGCAGGCCCCGTTTGGCCCTTGCGTTAAGGTGCAGGGAAAATGTCAGCGGGCGAATCAATTGCCCGCCCCCTGAGCGGCTGCGGCCTCCCGTAGGGGAGTGCCACAGCAACGGCCACCGCTCCGAAACAGGCTTCGCAGAGGCTAGCCCGGGGCGGTTGGATTCCCTCCCTGAGCGGGAGGCCAAGCATTTTCAGCCGTGCCTCAAGACACGTCCACTCGCGCGCGAAGTCCAATCCGGGCGAGGCGCTGTTGCGCAATCGCGCAAGCGCTTCCCTCTCCAAATAAGCGGACGCAACAGCCTCCCAGTCCGTTATTTGTCCGGTATCCGCGGCGTCAATGCCGATTGCTGTCCCGAGTCCAACTGCCAGCCATGCCTCCTCTGCGACGTAGCTGAGGGAAACGTGTACTTTTCGATTGTGCACTGGGGCCGGCACCTGAGGGCCTCTGGGTGTTTCCTCCCATGCGACCGGTTTTCCTGCCATCCGAAAAAGTGCCTCTGTGAGGAATAAGCGAACTGCAGATCGGGCTCCGGCACCTCTCGGGCCGGAATGGACCCGATAAATCCTGAAGGGTGTTTGTACCGAAGCCGATTCCCGGCCCCCGCTTGTCCTGATTCGCCAGGGGGAGGGGACAGGTTGGTCTGGGTCAAAGCAAAAGCCGGCTTGTCCGCTCACGGGTTCGGCAATTTGGTCCGGGTTTGAGGCTGGGTTGCCGGACTTCCCGACCAGCAGGTTTTCTCGGGAATCTGTTCGCCCTTGGCGACGAGGGTCAGCGGTCCGAGGCGGCAGTATGCCCCGATGGTGGTGTCGTAGAGCACGGTGGTGCGAACACCCAGTGTGGCACCCTCGCCGATGTTGACCGAACCGATCCTCATGATGCGGTCTTCGAACAGGTGGGTTTGAGGGCCGGAGTGGGCGTTGAGTTCGGCGTAGTCGCCGATTGCGACGCAGTCGAACTCTGTCAGGTCCGTGGTGTTGATCCAAACGCCTTTGCCGATTTTCGCGCCGAGGCAACGCAACAGCCACGGAAGCAGGGGTGTTCCTTTGAGGTGATCCAACAAAACAGGAACGGCGAGGGACTCGTAGACAACGGTGACGGCTTCGCTCAACCACACGAAGAGCGTCCACATCGGGGCGTGCCTCGGTCTGTAGCGGCCGATGAAGAGCCACTTAAGGGCACAGACCAGTCCGAAGGATCCTGCCGCGTAGAGGAGGCTGGCCGCCGTTGCTGCGATCGCCGAGGTGAACCAGTCTCCGGTTTCCCAAAAGTCCATGAGCTGGTAAACCATCGCGTAACCCGAAGAGATGATAAAGGCCATGGGCATGACGATCCGGAGGGCCTCAATGATGCCCCTGACAAAACGGCGCCCGCGGGGCGGGTGGAAGGTCAGCGACGCGTCGGGGAGCGAGACGGTCTCGCGGGCGGGCAGGAGCACGGGAGGGGATCCAATCCAGGTTTGTCCGGCGGAGATGCACTCGTTTGGCGGTGCGCTCGATTGAACGCCCAGCAGCAGGTCATCCGGAAAAACGGCCCCGTCGGGAACGTAGGCCCCGTTCCCGACAAAGCTCCGGTTTCCCACGCGCGTCCCGCGGAGGCGCATCCAGCCGCAGCGTTGTTCCTCGTCGCCGAGAAGGGCGCCATCGGCGACAAAACAGCCCTCGCCCAATTCCAGCAGCTGGGGAATGACGCCTTCGGCGGTGGAAACCTCTGTGGCAGGCCCCACCCGGGCACCGAGGAGCCGGAGCCACGACGCGGCAAACACAGAGGCATACAGTCCGTGGAGTACCTGCAGAGAGGTGTCTAGGACGGTGGAGCGCACCCATTTTCGGCGGTACTCCGCGCCAGACAGGGGAAACACGCCGGCCTGCTGTCTGTGCATTAGCGAGAGAAGCCCGCCGGCCAGCAGAGCGGTGAGCGTCACGAGAACCATCGATGCGGGAAGGGCCATGAAAAAAACCAACGGAAGCGCCTCCCACCAGGTCAGCGAGCTTTCGAAGAGGTCCACCGTCATCGCGTCGATCCAATCGATGAGGACGAACGCGGGAAAGGTCGGCATGAAAAACAGCACTGCGACGGCGCCGGCCGCAACCGCATAGAAGATCATCTCTGCCCACATCGCGGCCCTGCCCGGGAGTGGCGCGGGGGGCCAGGTTTCCGCCTCGGCTGGGATCTGGCGAGCCGGCGCGCCCGACCACGTCTGCCCCTGAGGGACCCTCTCGCCGGAGGAGAGGGAGGAGAGCCCGCACAATCGAGACCCGGCACCAAGCGAGGTGTCGCCTTCCAGAACGGCGTAGGAATCCACCGAGGCGCCGCTGGCGATGGAAACCCTGCCGATGAGAAGCCTGCCGCCCTCCACCCGACCATTTTCAATGTTCACGAAGGTGCCGATGCAAACGTTGTCGCCGATTTCCAACAGCTCCGGAACCGACGCCGTCAGGGAGTTGAGGGTGGCGTGTTTGCCGACTCTGGCTCCCAGCATCCGCAGATGCAGAGCCTTCCATGGGGTGCCCGAAATCAGGTGCCCGGCGGATGCGTTTGCCAGTTGGGTGCCCAGCCACCACCGGAAATACGTCCTCCCCCAGAGGGGGTAGTTCCCCGGAGCGAGCCTTCCGACCAGAACGCGCCTCAGCAGGGCGGTGAGCGGAAAGGAAAGCGAAAGCACCAAAAGATAGGCGGCTACCGAGGCCAGTATCGCGAATGGAATGCTGTCGGCCTTGGTGCCGGTCAGGTTGTGGTAGGTAAAGAACGGAGCGAGCCACTGCAGCAGGTCCATCAACGTGAGAAATGGCAGGCAGAGCAGTTGGGCGAACCCGCACAGAAAACGCCGCCACCACGCAGGAGGCTCGTGCGGGACCGCGGGTTTGGGGAGGGCCGCCTGAAGCCCCTCGAGCGTCCGGGCGATTTTGCCCAGAGATCGGCCTTCGTAGACGTGGCGCACGCTGGCGCCGGTGAATGCGGGATTTTTGCGCAGTCTTGAGACAAGCCTGGCGGCAAGAAGCGAGTGGCCGCCCAGATCGGAAAAAAAATCCCGGCATGGATGCAGCGGAGCCCCCGGGAAAAGAGGCTCCAGAGCGTCCCAAAGGGCCCGTTCCGCGAACGTCTCCGGAGTGAACGCCCTCGCGGAGTCCGGTTGCGCCAGAGACGAGAGGGGAACCACGCGGAGCGAGGCGAGGTCGATTTTTCCCGAGGTCAGCCGGGGCATCTCCCCGAGGAGTTCCACCCTCGCGGGCACCATGTAAGGCGGGAGTTCTCGGCGCAGGGCCTCCCTCAAGGTGGAAGCCTCCGGGGCTGGAGCGAGCGGGACGCAGAAAGCCACGATTTCCTCGGACCCGTGCAATGGGCGCAAGACGGCTACGGCCGTGCCCACTCCGGATTGTCTGGCGAGTGCAGCTGCGATTTCGTCCAACTCGATCCGGAATCCGCGCAGTTTGACTTGGTGATCGATCCGGCCGAGGCATTGCACCTTGCCGTCCTCGCTGATCCGGCCCAGATCGCCGGTAAGGTACATGAGCGATCCGCCCTCGTGGTCGCCCGCCGTATTGCACACGAAGCGTCGTGCGGTGAGTTCTGGCTGCCCTAGGTACCCCGGGGAGACCCCCGGGCCGAAAATGGCAATCTCACCGGTCTCTCCGGCGGGGAGTGGCCGGAGGTCCGGACCGACAATCGCCAGGCCGTAATTGGGAAGGGGCAGCCCGATGGTGACGGCATCACCGGCGCGCAGTTCGGTGAGGGAGGCGGTGACTGTGGTTTCGGTCGGACCATAGGAGTTGAACACACGGAACGGGCGTCCACTCAGTCGCTGCGCGAGCGCCTCGGGGCATGCTTCCCCGCCGATGTTGAGCAGGCGCAAATGCCGCGGGAGTGGTTCGATGAGGGCCAACAGCGTCGGTACGGCGTGCAGCACCGTAATCTGCTCCCGCTCCAACGCCTCCGCGATCGCGTCGGGATCGGTGACCAATTCCGGCGGCGCCACCCACACGCAGGCCCCCACGAGGAAGGAAATCCAGATCTCCTCAAACGACATGTCGAAGGCCGCCGAAAAGCCTTGGTAGACTCTGTCTTCCGGCTGAACTTCCAAGACTGCGTTCTCGCTGCGCAGAAAGTGGCAGATGTTTCTTTGGGTGATCGTGATTCCTTTGGGTGTGCCGGTGGAGCCCGACGTGTAAATCACGTAGGCTGGGTCTTCGGGCACCGCGTGCCCGGGAGCCCGGCGCTGCGCCCCGGGTGCCAGCAGGTCCTCGAGGAACCAGACGTCCAGCGGCAGCAACGCCTTGAGTCTGGCTCCCCACTCGCGGGTGGTGACCACACCGATAGCCCCAGCCGCTCCAAGACAGACGACGGCCCTCTCCGGGGGAGTTTCCGCATCCAGCGGCAGCCAGGCTGCCCCGCTTGCTGTGATCGCGACTTGGGCGAGTAGAAGCTCGGGCCCGCGCGGCAGCCAGAGCCCCACGACCCGGCCGGGGGTCGAACCAAGAAAGGAAAGCGCGCCGGCGGCCTCGGTCCCCTGCAAATGTAGGCGGGCATAACTCCAGGCGGTCTCCCTCCACACGATCGCTGTCTTCTCCGGGTGGTTTAAAGCGGTTTGCGAGAGAATCCCGTAGAGCGACTCATCGAGGAGCAGGTCGGGGCGGGATTCACCTCTAAGGATCATGGCGCAAAATTCTGCTGCAAGACATCCGGGAGTCTGACTGGGGGATGGACTGGGGGGAACTGCGCATGGGACGGCCGATTTTCAAAACTGGCCTAAGACCGGATTGCGTTCAACAGCGATCCGGATCTTCTTCCCGGAGCGGACAACCACGGAACAAACCTTTTACCAAGCGTGAGTCCAACCCAGCCGTGTGGTCGCCCCGAAGCGACTCGAGTCCCCATTGCGGAAAAAGACTGCCGCTCCGGGCGGAGCTCTCTTCTTTACGGCACCCGATTCTCTGGTCGGGAAAACCTTCACCCGCCGCGTTAATGGCTTCATATCGTGGTTTTCGGTGTCCGCGGCAGCTAAGGTCCGAAGGTTTTGTTGGATTACGCATAGGTGACCTGTTGGGCTGTGACTCGGGGTCCGAGAAAGAGCGTCTCCCCCAACTGCGTGTCCCCCGAGTCCAAACATTGAAAAAACAGCCTCCCGGCTCACTCCTCTGTCCCTTCAACCTATGAACCCTGCCAAACTCCGTGGCTCTGCCACGAACTTTCTCCCTGGTCCTGTCCTCCCCGCTGCCCTGCTGCTGCTTGGGATGGCTTCCAGCCAGGGGTTCGTGGCCAACAAGGCTCCGGGAACTCCGGTCAGTTACTACGGTGAGGTCCGGCCGATTTTTCAAGCCAACTGCCAGGGGTGCCACCAACCGGCGAAGCTGAAGGGCGGTTACTCGATGACCGACTTCCAAAAGCTCTTGGCGGGCGGGGAAAAGGACGGCGTTGCCGTCGTGCCGGGGGACGTTTCCAAGGGCTCCCTTTTGGAGCAAATCACCCCCCAGAACGGTGCCGCGGAGATGCCGAAAAACAAGCCCCCGCTGGCGGAACACGAAATCGAACTGATTCGCCGTTGGATCATCGAGGGGGCCAAGGACGATACGCCGGCGGACGCCAAGCGGCACTTTGATGCCGCCCACCCGCCGCGGTACGAGCATCTGCCTGTGGTGAGTTCCGTTGATTACTCGCCGGATGGCTCCCTGCTGGCGGTTGCGGGGTTTCATGAAGTGCTCCTGCATCAGGCGGACGGAAAAGCCCTGAAGGGGCGGCTGGTGGGATTGTCGGAGAGGATCCAGTCGGTCCGGTTTTCTCCGGACGGGAAGTGGCTTGCGGCCGCTTGCGGTGATCCGGCTCGACTGGGGGAGATTCAGGTTTGGGAAGTCGCCACGCGAACCCTCAAGGTGTCCGTGCCGTCTGGGTGGGACACGCTTTACGGGGTAAGCTGGTCGCCTGACAGCAAACTGGTGGCTTTTGGATGTGCCGACAACACGGTGCGGGCCATTGAGGCCCAGACCGGCAAACAGGTTTTCCAGATGGGCTCCCACAATGACTGGGTGCTCGACACCGCTTTCTCTGAAAAGGGGGACCATGTCATTTCGGTGGGGCGGGATATGACAGCCAAACTGAGCGAACTGGCCGGCGAGCGCTTTGTGGACAACATCACCTCCATCACGCCCGGCGCCCTCCGCGGTGGGATGCATGCGGTTGAGCGGCACCCGTCCAGCGACTCCATCGTGGTGGGTGGTGCGGACGGGGCCCCGCAGCTGTTCCGAATCTTCCGGACCACGGCCCGCAAAATCGGCGACAACGCCAACCTGTTGAAAAAGTTTCCCGAAATGAACGGGAGGATTTTTGCCACGCGCTTCTCCAAAAAGGGCGACTTTTTTGTCGCGGGCAGCGCCTTGGACGGCCGCGGCGAGGTGGCAGTCTTCTCAACGGATGGAAGCCTTTCTGTCCCGCCTGCCATCTCCGCCATCAATGCCAAGCCCGCGCGCGAGCAGAGCACCGAGGAGAAGGAGAAGCTCAAGGAATTCGAGGCGAACGTTGGCAAGCAAATGTTTTCTGTAA
>JBILKV010000084.1:0-17334 GCA_044376515.1 Chthoniobacteraceae bacterium
CATGAGGGGGAAAGTCACGTTGTACTTGGAGGAACAGAAACTTAGGATCTCCGCTTCGGTTCCGGGTTCCTGGCCTCCGAAGTCGTTGCAGGGCACACCGACGACGATCAAGCCCTTGTCTTTGTACGTTTTGTACAGCGACTCCAGTCCGGCATACTGGCGAGTGTAACCGCACTTGCTGGCGACGTTGACAACGAGAACCGCCTTACCGCCGAGGTCGGCGAGCTTGGTGTCCTTTCCGCTGATGTCCTTGACGGGGATTTTGAGAAGGTCAGGCGCGGGTCCCGCGCTGAGGGTGGAAACGAGGAGAGGGAGGGCTAGGAGGAAGGCGAGGCGTTTCATGGGGCCTTCTTTATTGATAAAGATGCGACTCGAGTCCAGAGGGGAGCGACTGCTCTTGAGGAATTCTGCGGGTTGGGGCTAGTCTCTCGCCCAGTATATCCCCCATGAAATCCCCCTCCCGAACCCGCGAGTACCGCCCAGAAGCCCCGGAGCCTTCCGTTGCTGCGTCCGATGATTTGCAGAGGCAATCCCACGCCGACACGCCCGCCGCGTCTTATGGCTCCAGCGGAGGAGCCGAAAAGTCTTTGCTCAATCCGGTTGGTCCTGTGGTGACTCTGATGGCGGTTGCCTTCCTCTCGACAGGCTATCCGGTTGCCGCAGTCGTCCCCGAACCGGTCTTTCGAGCCGAGACGATCGATTCAGAGGTTCAGATCGGCTACGGGATCGCAGTCGCCGACGTCAATGGGGACGGAAAACAAGACATTCTTCTCGCGGACCAACACACGGTACAGTGGTACGAGAACCCGACTTGGAAAAAACATGTCATGGTGGCGAACGTCACCGAGAGGGACAACGTCTGCATCGCTGCCCGGGACATTGACGGCGACGGCAAGGCGGAGGTGGCCATCGGCGCACAGTGGAATCCCGGAGAGACCATGGACCCTGATAAGAGCGGGGGCGTCTTCTATCTGATCCCTCCCAAGGACAGGACTCAGCGCTGGGAGGCGGTCAAACTGCACCACGAACCGACGGTACACCGGATGCAGTGGGTGCTCTCGCCCTCGGGCAGGTGGGATCTGGTGGTGAAACCGCTGCACGGTCGTGGAAACCGCAACAACGCGGGCGAGGGGAGCAAGGTGTTCGCTTATGAAAAGCCCGCGGATCCGAGGGACGCCTGGAAGCTTTCGCTGGTGAGTGATTTCACCCACGCCAGCCACAATTTTCATCCAATCAACTGGGACAACGACCCGGAGCACGAAATGCTCACGGCCGCCAAGGAAGGGGTTTTCTGGTTTGGCCGCAGCACGGGGATGTGGAAAAAGCGGCAGCTTTCGGAAGCTTGGGCGGGGGAGGTCCGCGATGGTAAGTTGCCGGGAGGCGTCCGTTTCTTCGCCACGATTGAACCCATGCACGGAACAACGGTCGCGGTCTACACCGGCCCGGAGGCCGGTAAGGGACTCTGGAAGCGGCAGGTGCTTGACGAGTCCCTGTTGGACGGGCACGCCGTGGTGGTGGGCGATTTTCTGGGAATCGGCAGCGACCAGATTGTTGCCGGCTGGCGCGCGATGAACCCCAAAGGGGCGCCAGGGGTCCGACTCTTCAGCCCGCTTGATCCGTCCGGCAAAGAGTGGCGCAGCAGCGCCATCTCCGGCGAGGAGGTGGCTATTGAGGACATCAAATCGGGCGACTTGGATGGCGATGGCAAACCCGACCTGATTCTCGCCGGCCGCCAGACCAAGAACCTCCGCATCCTCTGGAACCAAACAGGCAGGCGCTGATGCGGGGCATCCTGCCGCCGGCTCACAGGGCGTCGCGAGTCTGCGCTCCGTTGACGAGGCGCAAAATTCCGAGCGGGTTGCTGTTTTGCAGTTCAGACGGAAGCGCGGAGTCGGGAAAGTTCTGGTAACACACCGGGCGTACCCAACGCAGGATGGCGGCGGTTCCCACGCTGGTGAAACGGCTGTCCGAGGTTGCCGGGTACGGGCCTCCGTGCTGCATCGCCGGGCTGACCTCCACGCCGGTTGGGTAGCCGTTGAGCAACACGCGTCCCGCCCGGCGCTCGAGAATTTCCAGTAGCGCTGCGGCCAGGGCGCGGTCGGATTCGGCGGCGTGGATGGTTGCGGTGAGCTGGCCTTCGAGACGAGGCGCCAGCGCCAGAAGTTCTGCCTCGTTTCCGGCCTCCACCAAGAGTCCCGCCGGCCCGAAGATTTCGGCGTGCAGTGATAGGTTCGCAACAAAGGAATCCGCCTCGGTGAAAAACAAAGCGGGCCTCGCCTGAGTCCGAGTGGTATCGGGTTCTATGTCGGATTGCGCCAAGAGAGATACGCCCGCAGTGTTTTGCAGCCTGATAAATGAGGCCGCGTAGGCGTCCCGGATTCCGGGGTGCAGCATGGTTCCCGGCGAGGCCGCACGGATGGCCGCCGCGAGGACCTCCTTGAAGCGTTCGGTCGCTTCTCCGCGGATCGCAAACGTCAGCCCGGGTTTTGTGCAGAACTGGCCGACGCCCATGGTGAGAGAATTTTTGAGGCCCTCGGCAATTTGGGCGGCTTTTGCTTCCAGCGCTCCCGGAAGCAAAAATACCGGGTTGAGGCTGCTCATTTCCGCAAAGACCGGAATGGGTTCCGGTCTGGAGGAGGCCGCGTCCATGAGCGCGCGCCCCGCCTTGTGGGATCCGGTAAAGCCGACGCCCCGCACCGCGGGATGACGAACCAGCGCGGTTCCCAGCGAGTGGGCGCCGCCCTGAAGCAGCGAGAAGACACCGTCCGGCAGGCCGCAAAGTCTGGCGGCAGAGGTCACGGCGCCGGCTACGAGTTCCCCTGTGCCCGGATGGGCTGGATGCCCCTTGACCACCACTGGACAGCCGGCCGCCAGAGCGCTGGCCGTGTCGCCGCCGGCCACCGAAAAGGCCAGTGGGAAATTGCTCGCACCGAAAACGGCCACCGGGCCGACGGGTACTAACACTCGGCGGAGATCGGGTCGTGGAAGGGGGGTGCGTTCGGGCAGGGCGGTATCGATGCGGGCGTCGCACCAGGAGCCTTCGCGGAGCAGGTCGGCAAAGAGCTTAAGCTGTCCGATGGTTCTGCCACGCTCGCCAGTCAGCCTCTCGAGGGGAAGGCCTGTTTCCTGATGGGCGCGTTCGAGCAGCGCGTCGCCAAGAGCGGTTATTTCGCCTGCGATTGTTTCGAGAAAGACGGCGCGCAATTCCGGGGCGCTCCGCCGGAAGAGGGGGAACGCCTTCTGCGCAGCCTCGAGGGCGGTTTGCAGCAAGGCGTCGTCTGCTTCCTCAAAGAGGGGCTGCAGCGGTTGTCCGAGCAGCGGATTGTAAGCGGTGAAGGTTACGGGACCGGCGGAGCGGACTGCGCCGGCGACGAGGCTTTTTCCGTGGAGCGACATGGCTGGGGTAGGGTTTGGACGAGGGATTAGGCGATGTGGTTGACTAGACAGCCAATCGAGCCGATGGAGATGCGGACTTCGTCGCCGCTGGCGAGTGTGAACTCGTTTGGGGGCACGAGGCCGGTGCCGGTCAACAGGTAGCAGCCCGCAGGAAAACTGTTGTCCCGCCAAAGCCACTCGGCAAGGTCCTCGGGGGTGCGCTTCATTTGGGACAACGCGGTTGCCCCCTCGAATACCGTCGCACCGGCGCGGAGAATGGTGAGTTGGATCGGGGTTTCGGCTGGCAGCGGTTGGCAGACCACGAGCGCGGGGCCCAGACCGCAGCAATGGCTCCAGACCTTGGCCTGCGGTAGGTAGAGCGGGTTTTCTCCTTCGATGTCTCTTGAGCTCAGGTCGTTGCCGATCGTGTACCCGAAGATCCTGCCGTTTGTGTTGATGGCAAGAGCGAGTTCAGGTTCGGGCACGTTCCATTGCGAATCCCTGCGCAACCGGAGGGTGGCGCCGGTTCCAAACACGCGGTGGGGGGTCGCCTTGAGGAACAACTCGGGGCGCTCCGCGTCGTAGACCCTGTCGTAGAAGGTCCCGCCTCCCGCGTCCTTGGATTCCTCGATCCGTGCGTCCCTGGAGCGCAGGTAGGTGACGCCAGCGGCCCAGACTTCCTGGCTTTGAATTGGGGCCAGCAACTCGGAGGGCGGGGCACAGTGCGCGGCTTCAGCTAGTTTGCGGACAAGCCACTCTCTGGGTTCCTCCTGTTGGAAAAGGTCGTCCATGGTCATGTTACCGAGCGAAAACCATGCGGAATCGCGTTGGGCGACGAGGCCGTGGGAGGAGCGGTAGAGGTGGATCAGGGGCATGCGTGCACAGTGCGGTCTGATTTTCAAAAGGTGAAGCCCGAAGGCGGTTCGCTTGCGGCGTGCAGGAGACGGGCTTTGTGGCACAATCAGCCGTATGTCCGCCGCTTTCTCCTCCGAAACCATTTACGAGATCCGCACCCACGCACCCGGCCCTTCCGGCGCCCTCCCCCTGACAGAGGAACTCCTCAGCCAGAGCTCAAGCGGAGATTTGTTCGGGCTGACCCAAAATGCCGGCATGGGCTGGGATCCGAACGCCGTAAACGCCAAGCCGTTGTTGATTCTGAGCACACAGGGCGGACTCCGGGCGCCAGATGGGAAGCCCGTTGCACTCGGCTACCATACCGGACATTGGGAGATCGGGTTGCTGGTCCGGGAGGCGGCTGAGGAAATCCGCAGGCAGGGTTTTCTGCCGTTTGCCGCCTATTGCTCTGATCCGTGCGACGGTCGGACGCAGGGAACCACCGGGATGTTCGACAGCCTGCCCTATCGGAACGACGCGGCGTTGGTGTTCCGCCGTTTGATTCGCTCGCTCCCGACGCGTGCGGGGGTGGTGGGCATCGCGACGTGCGACAAGGGACTGCCCGCGATGATGATGGCGCTCGCGGGCATGGGCGACCTTCCCTGCGTGCTGGTTCCGGGTGGAGTGACCCTGCCTCCCACCCAAGGCGAGGACGCGGGCACGGTGCAAACCATTGGCGCACGGTTTTCGAGAGGGCTGCTCACCCTTTCCGAGGCGGCGGAATTGGGGTGCCGGGCCTGCGGTTCGCCGGGCGGGGGCTGTCAGTTTCTGGGGACGGCTGCGACGTCGCAGGTGGTCGCCGAGGCGCTCGGAATGGCACTGCCGCACTCGGCGCTGGCCCCCTCTGGACAACCCGTCTGGACGGACCTTGCCACGCAGGCGGCGCGCGCTCTTGTCGTTTTGGAAAAGCGGGGCATCCGGATGCGCGACATTCTCACGCAGGCGAGTATCCGCAACGCCATGGTGGTCCACGCCGCCTTTGGCGGTTCGACCAACCTGCTGCTCCACATTCCGGCGGTCGCCCACAGCGCGGGGCTCAAACGGCCGGCGGTCGCAGACTGGATCGAGGTGAACCGGACCGTGCCGCGCATGGTGGATGTCCTGCCCAACGGGCCCCGGCATCATCCCACGGTTCGCGCATTTCTCGCCGGCGGGGTGCCCGAGGTGATGTTGCACCTGCGGCGCATGGGGTTGCTCGACCCCACCGTTCTCACCGCGACGGGCGATACGCTCGGACAAAACCTCGACGTGTGGGAGGCCTCGGAAAGGAGGGCGCGTTTCCGCGAAATCCTCACCCGCCTCGACGGTGTGGATCCGGACGACGTGATCATGCCGCCCGAGTCGGAAAAGGCACGGAGTCTGGCCAAAACCCTCGTGTTTCCGGTGGGCAACCTTGCCCCTGAGGGTTCAGTAATCAAAAGCACCGCGATTGACCCGGGCGTGGTGGACGCCGACGGCGTGTATCGTAAAGAGGGCCCTGCGCGGGTATTCACGAGTGAGGCCGACGCGATTGCGGCGCTCAGGGCGGGCCGGATCGAAGCCGGGGACGTCATGGTGCTCGCCGGAATCGGTCCCATGGGAACCGGGATGGAGGAAACCTATCAGGTCACCTCCGCGCTGAAGCACCTGCCCTTTGGAAAGCACGTTGCACTCATCACTGACGCCCGCTTTTCCGGGGTTTCCACGGGCGCCTGCATCGGACATGTCGGCCCGGAGGGGCTTGCGGGCGGGCCGATTGGGAGGGTGCGTGAGGGGGACTGGATCCGGGTGACCATAGACCGGATAGGCATGAGCGGCGCCATCGACCTCATCGGGGAGGCGGGCGAGCGGTTTTCGCCGGAGGAGGGGGCCCGCAGGCTTCGGCTGCGGGCCCCGCTGGAGAATCTGGCGCCGCACCCGCGTCTGCCCGATGACACGCGTCTTTGGGCGGCGCTCCAGCATGTCGGTGGCGGGACCTGGGGGGGATGCGTTTACGACGCGGATGCGATTCTCCGGGCGCTCACCCTCCGCGGGGAGGAGTCGAGCGCTGGTGATGTTTAGGCAGGCGCCGTCGGGAGATGCGTTTTTGTGACCATCTTCCTCTTCAGAGCCGCCGGGCGGTGTATGGGGCTTCCCGCAACGAAGGAAGGAGCCTGCTCAACCACAGCCGCTTGTGCATTCAGCGTCGCGCTGTTGATGTCCGTGGCATGGCTATTGCTTCAGCGAATCGGGTACTCGCGGTTCTCTGGGTCCGTTGAGACGTGGATAGGTGCATGTTCCTTAATCTTAACCGGATTCTGTGGGCGCAAGTGCGTCATGGTAGACACTTGGGTCATAGGTTGGAGGGGGCGTTCGGGGGAGCGCCCCCTCCTTTTTTAAGGGATCGCGACAGTCTGAGCGGGCTTGCGGACCGTGATAGCGATCTGGCGGAAAATACACCGACTGGAAACGGGCCGCGCTTTCCCCGACCCCACCCTTCGTGTTCGATGACGGCAATGGATTTTTGGAAGTTGCTCACGATTGCGCTGGCTGTGCTGTGGGCGCAGGCCAACGTGATTTTCTGCGCCGGGCTCCACGCTCTGCGGGCGGAGGCGCGGGTGAGGTGGGATGCCTTGCTCTCGCTCGAGAAGTTTCTTCTCGAGCGGAGGACGGAGGAGGATGGGCAGGTGGCACCGGAGTTCTTGGGGTGGGCCGAGGTGCTTAAGAAACCGATCCTGCCCGAAAACGGACCCGCAGTGCTCGGCTTCTACCAGCACAGAAAGCGCTGGATGGAGCTCAAGCACGGGACAGGGTTTTCGGTGTTGGAACTGCGGTGCAGAGAGGCGGCCCTCCGATATGCCGAGGCTGCTGCGCTCTACAATGACCGGGTCCTCTCGCTCCTCGGACGGCCGCTTTCGAGGTGGATGGGTTTTGCGCCAGTGCAGGGGCCTCCGGGGCAGTCCGCCTCCGATTAGCAGTGTCTTGCGAGCCGCGGCCCGAGAGGAGTGGAGTCGTTGGAGCGCCTCTTTGAGGCTGGGCTCTTGAATCCGCCGTTGGCAGAGCCGCGGCAAACCGCTACTCCTTAGTTTTTGGTCTACCCCGTCATGGACCGCAGCGCGCTGGTCGTTTCCACTCTCTTCTTTCTCGCCGGTTTTGTGCTCTCTGTGCAAAACCTCCGCGCCCGCGTGTACCGACCCTCCCGGTGGAGTTCTCTAGCGGCGCTAGGCGGATTTTTACTGCAGACCCTCTGGCTGAGCCAGCGTGGCCAGGAGCTGGGAAGGTGTCCGCTCACCAGCCTTTTTGACGTGCTCGTGTTTCTTGGATGGTCGGTCACGTTGCTGTACCTCCTTACGGGGGCCACCTATCGGATGTCTTTGTTGGGCGTGTTTTCTTCGCCGCTCGTCTTTTCGCTTCAGACGGTTGCGCTGCTGTTGCCACGCCAACCCGTGGTTAAAAACGCGGCGCCTGTGAATGCCTGGCTGGAGTTGCACGCCGCCGTTTCGGTGGTTGCCTACGGGGCCTTCGCCCTTGCTGGAATCGCGGGCGTGACACTTCTGGTGCAGGAACGCCAACTCAAGACACGGAGGCTTCACTCGTTTTTCTATCATTTCCCCCCGATCCACGATTTGGCCGCCGCGAACCGGCGCCTGGTCTACATCGGGTTCGCGCTCCTGAGCGTCGGGTTAGTGGCGGGCTTGCGGCAGGGGATCGCGCACGTGGGACTGTTGCGGGTGGTCTCCATCGGGCTGTGGCTGTTGTACGCGTTTTTGTCCATGGCTCTGGGGAGTCGGCGTATTAGCCCACAGCGAGCGGCATGGCTCGCCAGTGGAGCGTTTGCCATTTTGCTCCTGACCGTCTGGGCGGTGCAACTGGCCTCGAAAGGATGAAGGCATGGAAATTGTGTGCATAGGATTGAGTCACCGCACCGCGTCAGTGGATCTTCGTGAGAGGTTTGCCATTCCGGAGGCGCGCCTTGGGGCGCTGGCGCTGGAGTTGGCGCGCGTGCCCGGCCTGGGCGAGAGCGTGGTGGTTTCCACGTGCAACCGCGTTGAGTTTTACGCGGCTGCCCCCGAGGCGGAGCGGGCCTTTGACGCGATGCACACGGCGCTGGCCGAACGCGGACTGGAGCCCGAGATAGAGGTGTTTTTCCGAAGGGCCACCGAGGATGCGGCCAGGCATCTCTTCCGGGTGGTTTGCGGGTTGGACTCGATGGTGCTCGGCGAGACGGAGATTTTGGGGCAGGTTAAAAAAGCCTATCAAGCCGCCCAGGAGCAAAAGGCGACCGCCCGCCACCTCAACAAGCTGTTTCAACGGGCCTTCAACGTGGCCAAGGAAGTGCGGACGCGCACCAACATCACCCGGGGAAGCGTTTCCGTGGGTTCGGCTGCGGTGGAACTCGCCGAACGGATTTTCGGACGGCTTGAGCAATGCCGGGTGATGATTCTTGGCGCGGGCGAAACGGCGGAGCTGACTGCGGGGGCTTTGCAGTCGCGTGGAGTGCAGAGCATCTTTGTGGCGAACCGTTCGCATGACCGGGCGGTGGCTCTGGCCGGGCGGATGGGAGGCAGCGCCGTGCGCTTTGAGGAATGGCCCGGGGTTTTCTCGGGTGTGGACATCCTCATCGGTTCTACGGCGGCTCCCCACCACGTGCTGACGCGGGCGCAGCTGGAGCCGCTTATGGGGACGCGCCGGCAGCGCCCCTTGTTTTGCATCGATCTGGCCGTGCCGCGGGACATTGATCCCGAAGTGAACCGTCTCGACGGCGTTTACCTTTATGACATCGACTCGTTGCAGGCGATCGCGCAGCAGTCCATGGAGGTGCGCCGTGGGGAATTGCAGCTGTGCGAATCGATGATTGACCGGCATGTGGCCGAGTTTTTGGACTGGCTTCTTGCCGACCCAGCACGGGCGCGGGAGGCGTCCATGAGGCCTCGGGGCGGCGCGGGTGACCTGCCGGCTCACGGTGTTTAAACTTTATGATTGCATCCATCACCCTCGGGACGCGCGCCTCGGCGCTTGCAATGGCGCAAACCGACTTGACGCGCACGGCACTGGCGGACGCCTTCCCCTCCCTCTTGGTCAAGGTGGAAACGTTCGTCACTCAGGGGGATCGCAAACTGGATCTGGAGTTGCTCCAACGCACTCCGGGCGGGGGCAAAGGGCTTTTCACGCGCGAACTGGAGGAGGCTCTCTTCGACGGCCGCATCGACGTGGCGGTCCACAGCCTCAAGGATCTTCCCGGGCACATGCCTGCGGGGTTGGAACTGGTGGCAGTCCTTCCGCGGGCGGCGACGGCCGACGTGCTGCTTTCGAAGTATCCGGGCGGCCTTGCCGGGCTTCCCAGCGGAGCAAGGGTGGGGACGAGCAGCATCCGGCGAGCGCGCCAGTTGGGCTGGTTACGCCCTGATCTGGAGATTGTTGAGTGGCGAGGCAACGTCCAGACCCGCCTGCGTAAACTCGGCCAGCAGGAAGGTTGCGCTGGGATCGTGCTGGCGCAGGCAGGACTCGACCGGTTGGGTTTCAACGCGGCCTCCGGTTCGGTCGTTTTTGAGGCCTGGGCCTTCCATGCCGCGTCTCTGGAGGAGGCGATGTATCCGGCAATCGGCCAGGGGGTGATCGCCCTTCAGGCCTCCTCGGAGCGGCCCGAGATGAGGGAGTTGTTGCGAACAATCAATCACGCCCCCACCTGGGTTGCGGTGGAGGCTGAACGCGGACTCCAGCGCCGCCTGTCGGGGGATTGCACGCTGCCTGTGGGCGTCCGCACGTACGAGTCCGACGGTTTGGTGCGCATGGAGGCGCTCCTCTTCTTGGATGGGTTTCGAGACCCGGTTGCCGCCAGCGCTTCGGGTCCGGTTGCAGACGAGGTGGCCGCGGAGGTCGCCCGGCAGCTTGGTGGCCCCACACCGGGTTAGCACCGCAACTGTGTCGGCCGGGTCTGCCGGTGGGCCGCCGTCCTAGACGGAATCCTCAGGGGCAAAGCCCCACAGGACTCCGTGTTCGATCGCCAGCGGTTCGCTCACGCCGCTTCGGCCCAGTTGATCACGCATTTTGCCGAGGGCCTCTACCCTGCGGAGGATGTCCGCAGGATGAAGCGTCGACGCCAGTCGCTCCGAATGCCTGATGCAGGAGGGAAGGTGCCGCGCTGGTCGCTGGCTCTGCCGCAGCAGCACGTCCGCCCAGAAGGCTTCCAGCACTTCCACCATGCGGTTGCGTTCTCCGATATAAGCGGCCTCTGTCCGGGCCGCGTAGCTTTCCTCCATTTGCTCGAGCCATTTGGGATCCACGACGGCCTTGTAACGTTTCTCCTCCGCCTTCAATTCGGCGTCCATCTCGTCGTGAAGCGTCTCCTTCATCTGGGCGAGCAGGTTTTGGAGCTGTTGGGCAAGCCACAGTCCGCCGGTGAGGGAGGCGGGCTTGTTCTCAAAAAAGTCACAGAGCAGCTTGGCAACGGATTCCTCGGCGGCACTCCGGCTTGGCTCCTGAGTGGGGCGGAGGGTGACTTGAATGCAGCGCGAGAGGATGGTCTCCAGCAGTTGTTCCGGTTGCTCGCTCAGCAGAAAAATGTGGGTCCCCGGAGGCGGTTCCTCGAGGGTCTTGAGAAAGGCGTTTGCAGCCGCTGGCACCAGGCGGTCGGCATCGGAGAGGAGGGCTGCCTTGGAGCCACCACGCATCGAGCGCACATGGATTTTGCCCTCCAGTTCCCTCATCTGGTCGGTGGTGATCCTTCGGGACTTGGATTCGGGCGCCAGCGCGTGAAAGTCCGGGTGGGCGAGTACCTCCCCAGAGGCGCAGCCCAAGAGGCCGGAGCAAAGGTCCAGGGCGAGTTGCTTTTTTCCAGAGCCTTTTGGACCGGTGATCAGGAAAGCATGAGCCAACCGGTTCTGCGTCCTGGCTCTTTGGAGGAGCGCGAGGGCTTCGGAAAATGCGAGGGCCATGGGTTCAGCGAAGGGAAGAAAAAGCGATTCTGGAGTGAGCGGGCGAACGGTGTCAGTGGCGACTTTCCACCCAAATGGCGGCGTTCTTGCCCGGACCGCCGCTCTGGGCGGTCTGCCGGCCTGACGGACCCGGTTCAGCGGAGAAACACCCTTGGAGCGTCACCCGAGATGGCCATGCGGTCTCTGGCCCGGCGCGTCTGGAGCACGAAATCGTTGTTCTCTCCGTATTCCGACCAAGGCCCCCGTTGAATTTCGCTGAACTCCACAAACTTCCAGTCGGTCACGTCCGTGGAACTGAGCCGCAGGTAGTCGCGCACGGCGGGCGAAACATCCAGACCGGCCCCCCCGTTGAGGTTCTGGGTGGGACGCTCTTTGCCGAAGACGTATTCCCAATGGTCGGTGCGAAAAGGGCCGCAGTCAGACCACTGCGCGTAGCACACCCGCCCGCTGGCGTTGCGGATGGCCACCCAGCGGTCCCGACATACGCTCAATCCGTCGCGCACAAAGGCGGAACGAAACCACGGAATCACAATGCGCGCTTCGGGTTTGTGGGCGGATCCCTTCACGTCATTGTACGGGAGGGCAACGTAGAAAGGATTTAACTTGGGGACGAACCCCCCGGGCAAGAAGCCGCGCCTTTTGAGCGGGTCGGGATTGTCGAACCCTCCGAAGGAAGTCTTCCAGTTGAGGTCCCACGATGAGGAGCGGTTGTGGACCGGGTTGTTGACGGTGGCGGATTCGCCCACCCAAAACACTGTGGTCACAATTTTGTTCTTCCACGGGTAACGGCCCGCAGTCGGCGAGGGGCGCAGGCCGTTCAAGCCGTTCGGAAACGGTGGCGGTAAGGTGCTGAAACGCGTTGGTTCGGTGCGCAACGCACTCGAAATAGGAACCCGAACCTCGGGCTCCAGAGACGAAAGTACGCTTTCTCTGAGCCTCTCAGCGTACCGAGTAAATTCGGCTTTCTCACTGAACGGAGACTGCAACTCCCCTTGAGCCGCTCCCATCGAGAATAGGGCGACCAGCGCGACTGCCGTGGTTGTAGTCCTGCCGGAGGGAAGATTCATCCGAGATTCAGCTCTCCAATGTGCGGTTACATCAGTTTAAAGTAAAGGCGAATCCGTCTGCCTGCCTCGCGCTGTGACTCAGGCGGGGACCCTGATTTTGTTCTGGCCCCCGTGGTTCTGGCTTGCTCAGTCGCCCGGCTTCAGCGAGCAAGGACACCTTCTTTCCTTATGAGCACCCATACCCAGAATACGTTCCCCAAGTTGCATAACGCCATGTGGCCAGGCCTCGTGGGCAAGGAGCCCGGCACGGATCATCCTCCCATCAGCCTTGAGCGCATGCTGGAACTAACGGCCAAAGCAGATGTCGACGGACACAAGTTCGACGGCGTGGACATGTTTCTGTTCCACCCGCACACCGATCCGGATGCCTCGGAGGATGACATCAAGCGCATGGCCGACCTGATCGCCTCCAAAGGACTGGCCGTCGGTTCCCTCGTCGCGCCCGTCTGGCCCGGCACCGTTGGCGATTCTTCGATGGGCTCCCCCGAACAGCGCGCCAAGTTCGTCCTCGCCGTGCGCAAGGCCTGCCGGATCGCCGGAATCCTCAACGAACACGGAGTCCGCCGCTACGGGGTGATCCGCATTGACTCCGCCGACTCTCCGTCCCACTGGGCTTCCGACAAGGCCGCCAACACCTCCAAGATCGCTCAGACGTTCCGCGAGGCCGGGATCGTTGCCGCGGCCCATGGGGAACGGCTTGCTGCGGAGGGGGAAATTTGCTGGGCGGGCATGCACTCCTGGAAATACATGGTCGAAACTTTGGAAGCGGTCGGAATGCCCGGGACCGTCGGCTTCCAGGCGGACCTCGCCCACACCTACCTCTACCTGCTCGGCTACAATGCCCCGGAACACGGGTTGCTTCAGCCCGGACACACCCGAGAACAGTTTGACACAGCCTACAAGCAGATGACCGATGCCCTCCGTCCCTGGACCATCGACTTTCACGTGGCCCAGAATGACGGATCCGTCCACGGCACCGGTTCCCATGACAAAACAGGCCGCCACTGCCCCGCAGACGACCCCAACGGCAAACTCGACATTGTCCAGTGCTCTGGTCACTGGCTGCAGGGGGCGGCTGCCCGGGGAATCAAACACATTTGTTGGGACGGTTGCATGTTCCCCAATGCGATGCTCGAATCCCAACAAACGTGGAACACCATCCTTGCCTCGATGCTCAAGGTCCGTGAAGCCCACGGATACAACGCCTAGAAGGCCCCGTGGAAACCCTGTATTTAATATAATACACATTATCTATGTCCAAAAAACAAATTAACATCGGGATTGTCGGTTACGGCTTCATGGGGCGCACCCATGCGAACGCCTTCCGCAAGGTCGTAAACTTTTTTGATCTGCCCTCCACTCCCGTTCTCAAGGCCGCGTGCGGCCGCGATGCGGCAAAGCTGAAGGACTACTGCGACCGCTGGGGCTGGGAGACTGCGGAAACCGACTGGCGCAAGCTCATTGAGCGTTCCGACATCGACCTGATCGATATTTGCACCCCGAACGACTCCCATGCTGAGATAGCGATCGCCGCTGCGCGTGCAGGCAAGATGGTGATGTGCGAAAAACCCCTCTCCATGGATGGCCCCCAAGGAGAGGAAATGGTGCGGGAGATCGAGAAGGCAGGTGTGGCCAACATGGTTTGGTACAACTACCGGCGCGTCCCGGCGGTCACCTTCGCCAAGCAACTCATCGACGAGGGCCGTCTCGGCCGAGTGTTTCACTACCGCGCGAAGTTTTTGCAGGACTGGACCATCAGTGCCGACCTGCCTCAGGGGGGGGCAGGGCTCTGGCGTCTGGATGCCGCGGCCGCCGGATCCGGGGTGACGGGCGACCTTTTGGCGCACTGCATCGACACCGCCCTTTGGCTGAACGGTCGGATAGGCTCGGTGAGCGCAATGACCGAGACCTTCGTCAAACAGCGCAAGCACACCCTGACCGGAGCTGTGCAGGATGTGAAGATTGACGACGCCTGCGCTTTTCTGGCCCGGTTCGACAACGGTTCGCTTGCGACCTTTGAGTCCACGCGCTACGCCCGGGGACACAAGGCGCTCTACACTCTGGAGATTAATGGCGAGCACGCCTCCATCGCTTGGGATCTGCATGACTTGCACCGCCTCCAGTACTTTGAGCACCGCGACCAGGGTAACCTGCGCGGGTGGCGCTCCATTCACGTCACCGACGGAGATCATCCCTACATGAGCAAGTGGTGGGTGCCTGGCTTGCAGATTGGCTATGAACACACCTTTGTGCACCAGGTGGCTGACTTTTTCGAGGGGTTGGGGGCCGGCAGTTTTGCCAGCCCGACCTTCAGGGACGCACTTGAAACACAGTACGTCTGCGACGCGGTGCTCGCCTCGGCCAAATCCGGCCAGTGGAACGAGGTTAAGCAATTCGCGTAGGACGCCGGCTTACCACGAAAATCTATCCGTCACAGGCAAGGCCGGGCACGCTTGATTGCGCACCCGGCCTTTGCTCTTTCCAGACGGTTTGACCGTTTTCTCCTCTCTGCGACTCCGCCGCATCTCTGCTTTTTCGGACCGGGCGGATTGCCCGCATTCCGTATGCGGAGCGGGTCCTACCAGATTTCGGGCGCGTTGGGTTCCGCCTTAGTGGAGTTGCTCGGGGAGCGACGCCAGCAGTTGCTTGATGTGCTCTGCCCTTTCCTTCGCACACACAAGCAGCGCGTCACCGGTGTTGACGACGATTGTGTCGCTGATTCCCAGCAGGGCAACATGCTGGTTCGGATCGCTTGAGAAGATGATGTTGCCCCGGCTGTCCAAAGCTTTGAGGGGCGCATTCGACGCGTTGTTCTCTGCATCACCCGGGAGATATTTGCCTGCGGCGGTCCAGCCCCCCAGATCGTCCCACGCGAAATCCGCGTCGACCGCGAGGGCGCCCGGAAGCTTCTCCATCACGGCGTAGTCGAAGGATATTTTGGGCACACCGGCGAAATGTTCCGCGAGAAAACCCTCCAAATCGGGGGTCTCCAGAAGGTTCTCAAAAAACCGGGCGAGCGCGGGTGCCGTGTTGTGCAATGCCTCTCTGAGCACGCCCACCGGCCAGACGAACATGCCTGCATTCCAGAGAAAATTGCCACGCTGCAGGTAATCCGTTGCGACCTCTACGGAGGGTTTTTCGTGGAAACGCAGCACGGGGCGCGCCTCTTGAAGAGCGGGGTGGGCGTCTCCGAGCTCCAGATAGCCGAATCCCGGACAGGGCCAATCGGGCGGAATGGCGATGGTGACGATCGTCGAGTGCTGGCGCGCGGCAGCAACCGCCCTGCGCAGCGTGTTCCGAAACGCTTCCGGTGAGGGAATGTGGTGGTCGGCGGGAAGCACGATCGCCGTCGCGCCGGGGTTGCGCCTCGCCAGAACGCCCGCCGCGAGAGCCATCGCGGCGGCGGTGTCCCGCCGGAGCGGTTCGACCACGAGGTTTTCGGGCGGCAACTCCGGCAGGAGCCTGCGGACGGCATCTGCCTGATCGGCCCCGGTGAGCACCAGGGTGCGTTCAGGCGGCACAAAACCGGCGAGCCGGTCAAGAGTGGCAGAAAGCAGGGTGCGATCTGAGAAGAGGGCCAGGTGGTGTTTTGGTCTGGCTTTGCGTGAGAGCGGCCAGAACCGTTCGCCATGTCCGCCCGCGAGGATGACTGCGTAGAGGGACTCCTCGGAGTCGTCCGGAGGCAAGGAGGAAGGGATCTCCATCAGAAGGAAATTGCAATGTGGGTTGGCCCACCGCTCACGGGAACCGAGGCGAGCTTCCGCTTTTCAAGAGGGAGAAGCCCCCTGCTTTCGACGGTACCCGAGTGGGCTGCGAGGGACTGGCCGGGGGCCGGCTTGTTTTCGGGAGGGTTCGTGCTTAGGGCAGCTTGATCTCAACGGCCGCTTTCTCCCGCACATCCTTGATGAGCTTCTCAACCTGGGTGCTCTGCATTTTCTGGTTAAGAAACGCCAGAAGCTGCGGTTTGACCGACTCCAGCGTCAGGGTTTCGGCATCCTTGCGGTCGGTGACTTGAATGACGTGAAAGCCAAACTGGCTCTTGACCGGATCACTGATCTCGCCCTTTTTCATTCCGAAGGCCGCGCCTGAAAATTCGGGTACCATTTGTTCCTTGGTGAAGAAGTTGAGGTCCCCGGCGTTCTGTTTGGCACTCGGGTCTTCGGAGAACTCGGTGGCGAGTTTGTCGAAAGCCTCGCCTCCCTTGACCCGGGCGGCAATCTCGGTCGCCACCTTTTGTTTCTCTTTGACGACCTCCTCCGAGGCATCCGCGGCAACTGAAAGCAAAATGTGGCTCGCCCGCACTTGTTCCGGCTTTTTGAACTGGTCCGGATTTTTTGTGTAAAATTCCTCGGCATCGGCGTCGGTCGCCTTGGGCGCGTCCTTGATTTGGTCTTTCACCCATGCCTGCTGTTTGAGGTAGGCACGAATGTCCTCGCGGATTTTTTCCGGCGTTTGGCCGGCCTTGGCCAGTTGCGCGTCGAAGTCTTCCTGCTTCGGAAACCGTCCTTTGAGCTGTTCGAACTGTGCGTTGACCTCCTCTTCCTTCGCTTCCATGGAGGCGGCCCGCTTGGCAACGATCTTCTCGGTGATCAGGTCGTTGAGGATCATCTTGTAGCCCTGCACCCGCTGGTTGGCGGGCAACTGATCGGCCGGAATTCCCTGCCGCGCCAACTCGCTCGCGAAGGCCTGCTCCAGTTCTTCCTTGCGGATTTCCTGTCCGTCGACGGTTGCCACCACATCTGGCAGAGGGGCCGCGGGCGCGCTCTGTTGGCCGAGAAGTTGGTTGAGCGCGTCCGGCGGCAAGCCGGCTGCCTGGGCTGCGGCTGCGATGTCCTCGGGTTTCGGGGCGCTTTCAGAGGCGGCGGGTGGCAGATTTTGCGCAACCGCAGGGGCGGGCGTGGGCTCCACAACGGCGGAGGTTGAAACCGTAGGCGCAGAGGAAACTGTCGGTTCAGGTTTGCACGCGGCCATTCCAAGGAGCACGGGGGCTGCCAAAAACACCGGGCTGATTCCGCGGACGCGGGTTGTGAAAAAGCGGTTGGATTTCATGAAGGTTGTTTCCCAGCATCGCACGGGAGGGTTTGGATTGCCAGCGTGGAAGACGT
>JBILKV010000252.1:0-5926 GCA_044376515.1 Chthoniobacteraceae bacterium
ACGCGGATGGAAACGCCCACGCATCAATTGCCTGTCCCCGACTGCACCTTTACCGGCCACTATTTCGCCGTGGGCTTCTCCCCGTGGAAAAAACCCCTCGTCCGCGACTTCCTCCCCGAAGCCCGCCTCACCTTCGTTCGTTCCCTCCGCCGTGTCCCCGCAGGCGCCGCCCTTGTCGCCTGGGGCCGCTCCCTTGACCCCGCCCTTGCCGCCGCCATCCGCTCCGGCCATCTTCCCTCCGACACCCGCGTCCTCCGCATCGAAGACGGCTTCCTCCGCTCCGTCGGTCTCGGCGCGGGCCTCGCCAGACCCCTCTCCTGGGTCCTCGACCCTGTCGGCATCCATTACGACGCCTCCGCTCCCTCCGCCCTAGAGCAACTCCTCCAAGACCATCCCTTCCCGGTGCCGCTCCTCCAGCGCGCCCAACGCCTCATCGACCGCATCCTTGCGCTCAACCTCACCAAGTACAACGTGGGTTCCACCCCCTGGTCCCCGCCTCCCACCCGGAAACCCCTCCTCCTCGTCCCAGGCCAGGTCGAATCCGACGCCTCCCTCCAGTTCGGCACCCAAACCATCCGCACCAACCTCGCCCTCCTCCAGGCCGTGCGCGCCGCCCATCCGGACGCCTTTCTCCTCTACAAACCCCATCCCGACGTCGCCGCCGGCCTCCGCCAGCGCGGCCCCCTCGAAGCACAGGCCCGCGCCGCCTGCGACGCACTCGTCACCGACGTCCCCATGGGAGACCTGCTCCAAACCGTCGATCAGGTCCACGTCATGACCTCCCTCACCGGCTTTGAAGCCTTGCTGCGCCAAAAAAAGGTCGTCTGTTACGGCTCCCCCTTCTATGCGGGCTGGGGCCTCACCGAGGACCGCCTTCCCCAACCACGCAGACAGCGCTCCCTCTCCCTGCCCCAGCTTGTTGCCGGTGCCCTTCTGTGTTACGCAACTTACGTCCACCCAGGATCCCGCCAGCGGATCGAGGCGGAGGACGCCTTGGAAACCCTCGCCGTCTGGCGCAAAAACCCGCCCGCCTTTCGTTCTAATTTTATTGAGTCGTGCGTAACCAAGCTATATCGCACGTTCGTATTCTGTCAGAACAAGCTTCATGATCTCCAGCGGTCTCACTCAATTTAAGGGCAAAAAAATCGCCTTGCTTCAGGGACCGGTGGGCCCTTTTTTCAGTAGGTTCGCCCAAGACCTGACTTGGGCTGGGGCGCAAGTCTGCAAGATCAACTTCAACGGCGGGGACTGGTTGTTTTTTACGCGGGACTGCACCCTGTTTCGGGGCACCTCTCAGCAATGGCCCGCCTTCCTCGAGGCGTTCCTCCTCGAAAAACAGATCGACCAACTCTTTCTCTTTGGGGACTGCAGATCCATCCATCTCGTCGCTCATGACGTGGCGCGGAAGCTTGGAATTCCTGTCGGCGTCTTCGAGGAGGGCTACGTCCGGCCCGACTACATCACCCTCGAGAAAAACGGCGTCAACGCCCGTTCCTCCCTCCCCAAGTCGCCGCTTGCCTATCTGAACAGCCCCGAGATCCCCTGCCCCGAAGCACTCCCCGTCGGCCGCATCTTCCGCTTCAGCGCGCTGTGGGCGATCCTCTATTACGCGGCGAGCCATGCGCTCCGGCCCCTGTTCCCCCACTACGAGCACCACCGGCCGCTGAACATCTGGGAGGGCCTTTACTGGCTCCGGGGCTTCTGGCGCCGCCGCAATTATGCCCGCAAGGAACGCCACGTCCTCCGCGACCTTTCCGGACCCCTCTCCCGCAGGTATTTTCTGGTCCCGCTGCAGGTCCCCACCGATTCCCAGCTCCTCGTCCACTCCGAGTACCAGCGCATGGACGGCTTCATCTCCGTGGTCCTCCGCTCCTTCGCCGCCCATGCCGACTCCGGGACGTCCATCGTCTTCAAGCACCACCCCCTCGACCGTGGTTACAACAACTATGCGAAGCTCATCGCCGGCCTTTCCAGACAACTCGGCCTACACCGGCGTGTCCTTTACATTCACGACCAGCCACTTTCTCCCCTTCTTGACCACGCAATAGGAGTGGTCGTCGTGAACAGCACTGTCGGCTTTTCCGCCATCCACCATGGCAAGCCCGTCAAGCCCTGCGGGATAGCCTTTTACGACATGCACGGTCTCACCTTTCAGGGCGCCCTCGACGATTTCTGGAGCGCCGCCCCCACATTCCGCCCGGACCCCGAGCTCTACCGGCGTTTCCGCGAACACGTGATCCGCCACACCCAGTTGAACGGCAACTTCTACCGCCGCCTCGAAATTCCCGGGATGGCCTGCGGCCTCGTCTACCCACCCCCTTCACCCGTCTCCTCCGGCGACCAATCCTTCACAACCCAGAATTCCACGCTTTTCGAACCTTCCGAAAACATCTCTTAGCCCCTCCACTTCCCCGCCCCATCGGCGGCCAAACTCGCTTCAATCCTGCTTGGCAAACGTGTTTGCCCGCCGCCGCCTGCCGACCTAGTATCACGCCGGATTCCTTTCGTTTTTTCAGCTTATTCCGTTCATGTCTTTCTCACTCCCCATCGCGGATCCAAGCACCGCCGCACCGACCCTCGAAGTGTTGCGCGCCCCGTCTCCAGATCCCGGCACTCCCGAGGCCCCTGCACAACCAGCGACAATCCCAGACACGTCCAGCGACGCAGCCCGCCTCGATCGGCCACAACGTCCTCCCGGGCTGATGCGACGTTTCTTTTCCTGGCTGGCCCGCAACCCCCTCTTCCTGCTCACCGTTTTCCTACCCACCTCTCTGGCCACCGGGTACTTCGCTTTTCTCGCCCCCGACATCTACGTGTCAGAGGCCCGCTTTGTCATCCGCAGCCCCCAAGTCAAACCCCCCGGTGGCCTGAGCGCCATCATTCAAGGGACTTCCATCTCGCGTTCCCACGACGACACCTTCACCGTCCACGACTTCATGACGTCGCGGGATGCCCTCCGTATCCTTCTCGAAAGACTGCCGCTGCGCGAAGCCTTCTCCACCGCCGAACCCATCCGGCTGAGCAGCTTCCCCAACCTTCTGGGAGACGATTCGTTCGAGGCACTTCACAGGTATTATCAGAAACACGTCGCCGTTTCCGCCGACTCCGCCTCAGGCATCTCGGTCCTGTCCGTCCGCGCTTTCCGCCCCGAGGACGCCCACCGGATCAACGAAGCCCTCCTCGAACTCAGCGAGAAACTGATCAACGACCTCAACGCACGAGCTCGACAGGATTTAATCCAGTTTGCCTCCTCGGAGGTCGCCACTGCGGAACAGCGGGCCCGGAACGCCGCCCTCGCCCTCTCGGCTTATCGCAATGAAAAGCAGGTGTTCGACCCCGAACGCCAGTCCACTGTCCAATTCCAGCAGATAGCCAAGTTGCAGGACGAGCTGATCGCAAGCAAAACCCAGTTGGCGCAACTCCAGGATGCCTCCGTCCAAAGCCCGCAGATTCATGCGATTAGGAAGCGCACAGAGATTCTCACTGCGGAGATCGCCGCCGAAACCGCCAAGATCGTCGGTGCCGGAGCGTCGCTCGCCCAAAAAGCTGCCGACTACGAACGCCTGTCCCTCGACCGGAGTTTCGCCGAAAAGTCCCTCGCCGCGGCCCTGGTTTCTCTAGAGACCGCCCGAAACGAGGCCCTCCGCAAACAGCTCTACCTCGAACGCATCGTCTCTCCCAATCTTCCGGATCGGTCTTTTGAACCGAAACGCGTCAAAAGCACAGTGGAAGTCTTCCTCTTGGGCCTGATCGCCTGGGGCATCGGCAGTATGCTGATCGCTGGAATCCGCGAGCACCAGGACTAGGCCGGCCGCTTTTGGCGTATGCAACCCGCTTCTTTACGCCAGTCGGCTGCTATCCAGTTGCGGGTCATTCACGCACTTGTGATGCGTGAAGTGATCACCCGCTACGGCCGCCACAATATCGGTTTCCTCTGGTTGTTTTTGGAACCCATGCTCTTCACCCTCGGGGTCTCTACTCTCTGGACCATTACCAAAGCGGCCCACGGCTCCTCGCTTCCCATTGTGGCCTTTGCCGTGACGGGTTACTCCAGCGTGCTGCTGTGGCGCAACACCAGCTCGCGCTGCATCAAGGCCCTCGAGCCGAACCTGGATCTGCTTTATCACCGCAACGTGACCGTTTTGGACGTGTACTTCGCCCGCATCTTTCTGGAGCTCGCGGGTGCCACCGTCTCCTGCACCGTCCTCACCCTCTTCTTTAGCGTGGCGGGTTGGATGCAGTCGCCCTCGGACGTCCTCACCGCCATCTCCGGTTGGGGGATGCTTTGTTGGTTTTCCGCCTCCCTCGGACTCTTCGTCGGTTCGCTCTCTGAAAAGGGCGAACTAATCGATCGGGTCTGGCACATCTGCACGTACCTGCTTTTTCCGCTGTCCGGAGCGGGGTTTCTGGTCGAGTGGATGCCGTCCTCTTTCCAGAGTTTTCTCGCGTGGGTGCCCATGGTGCACGGCACCGAAATGATCCGGCACGGTTTCTTTGGTTCCCTCATTCACCCGCACTATGACGCTGGTTACTTGGCGGCCGTGAACTCCGCTCTTACGATCCTGGGCCTCGCGATAAGCCGCCAACTCCGCCAGCACGTTCAGCCCGCATGATTGTTCTGCGCGACGTTTCCAAGGTCTACGAGACCCGCACCGGACCCAAAACCGTACTAGACAAGGTCTATCTCACTATCCGACCCGGACAGAAACTCGGGGTCCTCGGCTGTAATGGGGCCGGCAAGTCCACCCTCATCCGCCTCATGAGCGGGGCCGAACACCCGTCTTCAGGCATGGTCCACCGAGGGATGAGCATCTCCTGGCCGCTCGCCTTCTCCGGCGGGTTTCAAGGGTCCCTCACCGGCGCCGACAACCTTCGCTTCATCTGCCGCGTGTACGGTGCCGACTACGACCAAGCCCTCCCTTTCGTGGAATCCTTCTCGGAACTCGGACGCTACTTCCGCGAACCCTTCAAAACCTACTCTTCGGGAATGCGGGCGCGACTCGCTTTCGCCATCTCCATGGCGGTCGAATTTGACTGCTTTCTGATCGACGAAATCGTCGCTGTCGGGGACGCCCGCTTCACCCAAAAGTGTCACGAAGAACTTTTCGTCAAACGAAGGGACCGCTCGATTATTTTGGTCTCCCACCAGCCTTCCACCATCCGTTCCATGTGCGACACCGCTGCACTCCTCGTTGGAGGTCGCCTGATCTCTTTTGACTCGATGGACGGCGCTTTTGAGTTCTACGACCGACTGATGGCTGGTGATGTCCCTACCAGCTGATTAGACGCGTCCATTTCCCAATCACTCCTTGCCTTTGCCGACTGAATGAACACCGCTCCTTTTCTTTGTCTGGGTACGCCGCTGGGACACTGGCAGCCCATTGCTCACGCGCTTCAGTCTCCCCAAGACTTTCCCGATCAGGCGCTTCTGGAAACGTGGATTGCGGCCGCGCTCGGAGTCGGCATGCCGGCGCCCGGGATTGGATTCGAGTACGAAGCCTGCCTCCACATTCTTTCCGGCACTCCCCATCGCCCCTCCGTCACTGCGAGTGGTCCTTTTCCCGAGTTTCGTTCTGGGAGCCGCGTTGTTTTTTCCCCTCTGGCAAGCTGGCTTGCCGGTGCCTGGCTGGAACGCCTGCCCGAAGCCCAGGTTCTCGCCTTCTATGAGTCGCCAGCACGCATGTTGGCCAGGTGCCTCGAATTGGCTCCCGCCGCAACCCCAGACTCACTCCTGAGCGTCTGGGAGGCCGGGGCCACCAGACTGCTTGCCGCTCTCCGCCGCTCCCGGAGCCGCTTTTTTCTCCTGAGCGCCGACGAGTGCCTCGCCGCGCCCCAGGCTTTCCAGCGGTGGCTCCAAGAAACTCTGGGCCTCTCATGGGAAGGCGAGTTCCCGCTCCCGCCGCCCTCGGCAGACCCTGCGCTGCTC